>NZ_VFIV01000067.1 GCF_019425495.1 Coxiella endosymbiont of Ornithodoros amblus | reverse complement strand
ATCAACACCAAGTATTTTAATATCTTTCATCACCTGCTCTTTATTTAAAATAGAAATTCTGTGTTGGCGCATTATAACGCCCCCTTTAAAGAGCGCACTTTTCATTGGGTTGTTTTTAAGTTTTTAAGAATCTTTTAATTTTAACTTGTTAGACAACCCCACTTTTATTGAAAGAAGAAAAGTATGACGAAAAAGAAGAACAAAAAAGTGAGTAGGACGAATTATAATATTGACATCCCTTCTATTTGCATACCCATCCATATACACATATCAAGACGCAACACAGAAACTTTGCTTGCGTGGATAAAAGAAAAAGGATTGTCAACCATTGTATCGGAATAAGATGATTGGCAATGGTCTTTGTTCCATTACCTAATTGCAACCGGTTATTATGAAGCGGTATTGTGCACTTGGCTTAATATGTTTCACATTGCGCACTTGAATGAAAATGCCAATGATTATATGCCATTGGATCTGGCATTATTAATGGGACAGCGTCATTGCTACTTATGTACACTTAGTGGGCTTTTCGCACAGCCAAGCTTCCCACAGACATCTTTTTTGAGGACCTCAGAGGGCAAAGATAAGTCGGCGCACATGGCACTTTCGTTTTGGGCCGTTGTAAATATTGGGAAGGATTGCTTGAAAAATTATCATCGGGAAATATGCTCGACAAGAGATATGAACAAGCTCTAATCGAATTGACGGACCAACTCGATAACTTAGAGGTACTGAGGGATTTGGGTAATCGCACCATATTATTTAAATTAGCCCCTTACAATTGAATAACTTCAATAGAATGGAGAAAATGCCGTCTGACCATCCGAACAGCTTAATGGACCTAGGGGAGAAGGGATGGAATAGTTGTTGCATATTTTTTTATTTTATTTACGGAGTGGCCTTATGCGGATGAGAAGTGCCAACAGCTATTCTACGCGAGACGCTGCAAGAAGTGTCGTTAAGCAGCGTGCTCCTGTGGTTGCATTACTCGCCAAATCGAAAGAGAGCGAAGAAACTGCGCGGCTGGATCAAATAACAACCGAGAATTTACCTATTTTTTTTTGCGAACCCTCAAGCTTGCTCATCGGTGTATGCTGACTCAAGCAGAGCATTATCTCATTTTTTATTAACAACGCCCTGTCCTTACTGCGAGCAGAACTGGAATGGTGTTTTGCATTACAGTCTCGTATAAAAAAGCTTCAGCAAACAGAAATAACAGATAGGCAGAATGCATGCGAAACCAAGCCTGTGGATGAGAAGAATAAAAAAGAACTCTTCCTAACAGAAATTCGATCCTTTTCAAAATTTATCACATACCACCTCACCAATAGAAGCAATAAAACCATGGTTACCTTCGAATCAGGAAAAGGATAGATTGTCACACTTACCAGATGTGCTGCCTCACTATCTCGTCAAGAATCAGTTTCTCGATTCCATTTAGAGATAACAAGGCTGCTTGCTGCGAATCGTCATTTGCATTGGAGCCTAACAACTAGCACTTTATTTTCTACTCCTTTTGCAAGGGCTCAAACTCTAAAGGAGATAAAATCAGCACAACATGCATTAACATAAATCATAGAGAGAGTGGGGTTCGCCACCAGCCGTTGGCGTCTGAGCGTGAAAGTATCATCTGTTTTATTCTCTACACTGGTAACTGCGTTGGAAGCATGGTTAGGTTTCGGTGTAGAAACAAGTCAAGTAAGAACAATCGCAGCAGTCGCTGAGGACTTTATGCTGGTTGAAGGTGCGATTCTATTTTGTTTTTTTATTGGCTGGCTTACTACCAATAACTCTGACAGCCGACGTGGGATCTGCGCGGATCCAATATCCTGCAGGAGGTTAAGGATTCATCGTGGAATTTTATTCAGCGAAGTTATTCAGAACCCTATCGGCAGACACAACAGCCTTTAATGCGCGAATTCGATTTCAGAAAAATTCACTGACTATCGCGTAATTAGAATCAAATTTAAAAACCCTCGCGCAGCGCTGGGAACAGCATCTGAAAGATTTGGGCAATCTAGAAAATGCAGCACCCAGTTGGCCTGAATTTAAAAATTAGTCAGGAAAAAGGTCACCCATTAACTCTCCCCTTTTTCTTTTCTTAATTAATAATATCGCTCCCTACGGGATTCGAACCCGTGTTATCGCCGTGAGAGGGCGGTGTCCTAGACCTCTAGACGAAGGGAGCGAGGATGTCATAGAATGAACCGCCTATTATAGACCGTAATGGGAAGAGCGCAATTGATGGCGGAAAGTAAATGTTTAAACCCTCTCAATGGCGGAAAATTAGCTACTTGCTCCGCCTTGAACGAAAGAAAGACCGCGGCCGCGGCCCCCGAGTCATTAAACATGAAGATCATTCTATCTCACGCAGTGACATCAGTCCCAACGCGCTGAGGGTGTTGTATCGTCTTAGCAAATCCGGTTATGAAGCCTATCTGGTGGGGGGCGGCGTGCGAGACATGTTATTAAACTATCACCCTAAAGACTTTGATATCGCCACCAACGCGCGCCCCCACGAAATACGAAAACTCTTCAAAAATAGCCGCCTTATTGGTCGACGATTTCGCTTAGTTCATGTTTACTTTCCGAGTGAAATTATTGAGGTATCAACCCTCCACGCAAATGCGGAAGAGTTATTAAAAGAAGAACCGCTGAGTGAAATTCAAAAAACAGGGGCGAATATTCTATCGGAAGATAACATCTATGGCACAATTGAAGAAGACGCTTGGCGGCGTGATTTTACCGTTAATGCGCTCTACTATAACATCACCGATTTTTCCGTTATCGATTTTACGGGCGGTATGAGGGATTTGCACCAGGGATTAATTCGTATGATTGGGGATCCTACCCAACGTTACCATGAGGACCCGGTACGATTGCTACGAGCCATCCGGCTAGCGGCGAAACTAGATTTCAAAATCCATCCGGACACCGAAGAACCTTTAAAAAGGTTGCATAACCTATTGCGTCATGTGCCTTCAGCTCGTCTTTTTACAGAAGTATTGAAGATATTCTTTGAAGGACACGCGCTTCGCTCTTACCAATTGTTAAAGCAAACGCATTATATGCGAACTTTATTTCCGGAAGCCGCCACTATTTTAGAAAAAACACGACAACTGTTTTACGAAAATTTAATTAAATTGGCTTTAAAAGCCACTGACGAACGTTATCACAACCAACAAAGTTTAAACCTGGGATTTTTATTTGCTATTTTTTTATGGCCCACCGTGAAAGAATTAACGCAACAGCATTTTAAAAAACATAAACACTTATTCCCAGCGTTGTATCACGGGATAAACACAGCCTTACAGCGACAGGTGACAATATTACCCCTTACTCGTCGATTAACTGTAATGACGCGTTCCGTTTGGATGTTGCAATACCATTTAGAACGGCGGCGACACACTCGTATTTACCGAATTGTGCAACAACGTTTTTTCCGAGCCGCCTTTGATTTTTTAGAATTACGAGAGCGCGCTGGCGAACCACTGACCGAAATTGTATATTGGTGGCGAACATTTCGCGACGGAAACCCTAGGCAACGCGAACAGTTGATAAATGAGCTTGTGAGAAAAACGCAATGACAATAGCCTATCTTGGCTTAGGTGCAAACCTGGATAATCCGCTCAAGCAAGTACAAATCGCGGTAAGTAATTTGTCCACATTGCCGCAAACTGCCTGTCTTAGCTATTCCAGCTTTTATGAGAGCAAACCGTTGGGTCCAACTGATCAACCGGATTACATCAACGTCGTAGCAGCGATTGAAACTGCGTTGTCCCCCCAAATGCTTTTGAAAGCATTGCAACGACTCGAAGAAAAACAAGGCCGGTGTCGGGGCGGGAAACGATGGGGTCCGCGGATTATCGATCTCGATATTTTATTGTATGGAAATCTTTCCGTTCAGAGTGATGAGCTTTGTCTTCCCCATCCGGGGCTTTTCGTGCGGGAATTTGTGATCTATCCACTGGCTGAAATCGCAGAAGACTTGATTTTACCCGGCGGCGAGTCTATTTTGGAACTGAAAGCAAAATGTTCTGATCGAGGCATTGAACGAATTATAAAAAACCCCTCTTCATTACTTCCTCCTCCCTTTAGTGGGAAGGGGTTGGGGAGAGAGTAATACAAAGGCGCTACCATGAAACCAACCGCCATCTACCCAGGAACCTTTGATCCGCTGACCAATGGACACGTAGATATTATCGAGCGCGCTTTACCCCTATTTAACAAAATAATTGTTGCGTGCGCCCCCACCAGCCGCAAAGATCCTCATTTAAAACTAGAGGAACGAGTTGATTTAATGGCTGACATATTGACTGATGAGCGTATTGAAGTTTTGCCACTTAGCGGACTTTTGGTGGATTTTGCCAAAACACACCAAGCTAATTTCATTTTACGTGGACTTCGCGCCGTTTCTGATTTTGATTATGAATTCCAGCTAACGCATATGAACTATAAATTATCATCTGAAATTGAAACTATTTTTTTACCAGCACGAGAAGGTTACAGTTATGTTTCTGGAACCATGGTAAGAGAAATCGTTACTCTGGGCGGAGACGTATCGCCGTTTGTTCCCCCTTTAGTTGCGCATCATTTACAAAAAAGAAGAGAAAAATAAATAACATTAATTCTATGGCTTTAAAGATTACTGAAGAATGTATTAATTGCGATGTTTGCGAACCTGAATGTCCGAATGATGCGATTTCCATGGGTGAGTTAATTTATGAAATTAATCCTAATCAATGCACAGAATGCGTCGGTCATTTCAATGAACCCCAATGCCGCCAAGTTTGTCCTGTCGATTGTATTCCTTTAGATTTCCACGAGTCCAAAGAAGATTTAATGAAGAAGCATCAGCAATTACAAGATAAAAATAACTAAGGCTCTGCCGTGAAAGCGAGTATTTTTCAAGAATACGGCAAACGGACTCGCGAGATGGTGGCGATGCAGTGTGGATTTTCAATCTATTCAATTTGGATGCTCTCATTTTGAAGACCCTAAAAATTGAATATTTAAGGCACTAGTTTTAACTAGTTTTATTTCGGGATTTTCTTTTCTTTGAAAAATACATGCATTCCACACTTGCCCGTTTCAGAATTCCAGGCACGCGGATCAAATTTTTTAATGTTTAATTTATCGGTGGTATTTCGCTTATTTTTATAAGTCGCGTAAAAGGTACCGGTCGGTTTGCCCGCTTTGGTTTTCCCAGTAGATTGAAGCATTATTTTTTCGCGTGGACTGACGGCCATTGGTTAACTCTTATTTGGTTTCTTTTTCGCGTTCCCAAATTTTTTTGAGAACTGCATTGATACCGAGCTTGTCGATGATTCGCATGCCGTGCGTAGAAACTGTCAATGTTATAAAACGTTTTTCATCCGGCAGCCAGAAACGGCGTTTTTTCAAGTTAGGTAAAAAACGACGATTGGTTTTGTTGTTTGCATGAGAGACGTTATTCCCACTTTGGGGCCGTTTCCCAGTCACTTGGCATACTTTCGCCATGACAATTCTCTCCGATAGTTTCAGCGATAAGGTTCGATTTTATACCAGAAATAAGAGCTACGCGCAAGCAATCGGGGGCGTCATTCGCCAGAGTCAAAGCAACCCACTTTCTGCAAAAGAAAACGAATCTCAATCACCGATAATAATATGATCAGGCAGCCACACACCCATCAATGCAAAGGCTTCTTTGAGATGGGTTGTGGCCGAGGGACGGTCGGCTTACTGGGGTCGGGGACGCTGGAGGGATGTTTGTGGGCGACGATGAGGAGACGATATTATGCTAGAGGGCGTTATTTAATGATTTCCCACTGATGAATGGAGGGTTGATTAATTGAGTCATAAAAAAGCTTTTTAAACTGAATGATGAGATGGCGGGTTATCCAGAATAAAGATGGGCAAAAACTTCGCTTTCATGATGGCGCAACTGGGCGAACCAGAAGTTGCTGGGCATCTTAGGTGCAGACGGAGTTAGCCTTTTGCTCGAGTAACTGACGGAGGTAACGCCGTTGTAATTCGGCGACCGCTTTAAGCTTACAATAGAGCGCTTTTCCAAGACCACGTAAGCCGGAAAGACGTTGAAAACTAGTATTCAGTAGACTAGCGGCCTGCCGAGATGATTGAATTATTCACGCGCTAACTCAACAGCGTTGCACCCACGCATGGCTTTTTGGATGATCACAGCGATCAGCTCCGCATCCGAGAGGATATACACATCTTCTCGCAGCAATTTTTCCCGCGATCGCCCGCTCGTTGCCGATTGTGTAATTGACATGAAAAAAGGGTGGATGGACTCCGATTAAAAAAATACTGTAGTTAGTGGGTAGCCCGTATAGGCCCTGGGTTGTTGTGTCAACAATCAGTTTTGACGAAAAGAACGTATATGCGGGTTCACAGAGCCACCGCATGAATCAGCATCATCAACCCCAGGTTTTATTTAACGTCCTTAA
>NZ_VFIV01000094.1 GCF_019425495.1 Coxiella endosymbiont of Ornithodoros amblus | reverse complement strand
TCGTCAAAACTGATTGTTGACACAACAACCCAGGGCCTATACGTATGGAGCAAAGCAGAATACGGGAAAATAATGATCTCGTCTATCGCCCCCGTATTTCGCTGCGCTCATAGGGGGTACTTTTGCTAAAATTGGAAATAGCCGTGACTTGTGGGTAACAGATGGGAGAAGTTAAAACTTATTTGCTGCGGTTTTTACCTCTCCTGCCCTCTCCCGCAAGCATAGAGAGATTGTGGAAGGGATGCGTTAGAAGTTTTTATGATTTTATCTAGGATGTAAACTCAGGCCATCTATTGAGGCGTTAATAATTGAAAGGGGAGGAATCTTGAATCCAGATGCTACGAAAAGCAGTATAGTTGCTGTCTTAATCGGATTAATGATACTTATTGCTATTTATCTAACGGTGCCTTCGCACCCCGCCGAGCCTCAGGGAATTCTATTACCCACTGCATCCCCACAAACTCCCGTTCCTGCTGATCAAGTAAGCTTTTATAGTATGATAACAGCTCCCTACGTATATCAACGTTTAGGCAATATCAATCTCCAATTTTATTCAAAAAAACCGACGCCAGAATGTGAGGTTCGGATCCAACAGTACGTGAGAGAAATGACAGCACGGGTTGGAGCGAACGGAGTAATCGTATCCTTATTTGGTCACACGATGCCGGATGCTGTGAGGGGCGCCATGTCTTCTTATGTTTTTCGGGGTGTTGCTATTTATTCTGTACCGACTATTTAGAGGTTATACATGATTTTCGATTTTCTTAGTGTCTTATCGCTGCTAACGATTTTTGCCGGCGTTATTTTGTTAGTGGATATTCTCTGCGGGCGGATTAAAAAAATCCCGACTGAAAAAGACACTAAGCCACCACTTATTATTAATTACGCCCGTTCCTTTTTCCCAATTTTATTGATTGTACTGATTATTCGCTCTTTTTTATTTCAGCCGTATCGAGTACCGACAGGTTCATTGGAGCCAACGATCATGCCTGGCGACATGATTTTAGTGAATCAGTACAATTATGGATTGCGAGTTCCATTATGGAATAAAAAAATTGTTGATGTTGGCGAGCCGAAAAGGGGTCAAATTGCTTTATTTCGTTGGCCTGTCAATCCAGGAGCTACATTTGTAAAGCGTGTTATTGGCGTACCCGGCGATCGAATTACTTATCAGGATAAAATTTTTTATATTAATGGGAAAGAAATGTCGCAAAAATTTATTGAGAATACACTGGAAATCGGCGACGACGGTAAAACCTGGCCGGCAAAAGAATATGAAGAAGATTTAAATGGTGTTAAACATTTAGTTATTTTACGGCCAGATAGACCGGCGCAAAACTTTAAAGATTTAATTGTCCCCAAAGGAAAATACGTGATGATAGGCGATAATCGTGACGATAGCGATGATAGCCGCTCATGGGGCTTTGTTCCCGCCGGCAATTTTATCGGCCGCGCAATTTTAATTTGGATGAGTTGGGATTCTCAAAAAGATTGCGTTCGTTTAGAACGTATTGGCGATCGCTTGTAAATTTAATTTAAGACAGCCAAAACTCCGTATTTCGCTGCGCTCATAATTCTATACATAACAAAAGCAGTTAAGTTGATGAAATGGTCAGAAAAGCTGCTGAGTATTCAGTAGAATTCCTGATGTTATTGAAGGATAAGGGGTTCTTGATGAAAGACATCAGTGGGTTAGTAACCA
>NZ_VFIV01000009.1 GCF_019425495.1 Coxiella endosymbiont of Ornithodoros amblus | reverse complement strand
AAAATAGAAATTCTGTGTTGGCGCATTATAACGCCCCCTTTAAAGAGCGCACTTTTCATTGGGTTGTTTAAAAATAACTACTATTTAAAAGAAAGTAGCTTGCATGGAGCGAAGCGAAATACGGGAAACCGCTGATTCATCCCTGAAATGTAGCCTTCAAGCCAATTTCATTAGCTTATTTTTTCAGAAAACCGTTTAAAACTTGAAGGCGTTTCTTAGAATATCTTCAAGTTTTACTTTGTGGAAGTGGTACGCCCATTAATTTTTGGAGTTATTGCGGTAGTTTAAATTTTTGTTGGAGCAAGGCATCAATGGAATATTTATCCTCGCCTAGAATGTAGAAACTCAATAATAGTACGGCCCACATAAAACAGTATTCCAACCGCCGCCTGAGTTTGCCCATATAAACCCTTTTTAAAAATGATTGCTTAGTACCGTAGCGATTATTAAATAAAGTGTGATGTCCAATGATCCCAAACGTGTTAAAAAGCCAAGGCTGATGGCTATCGTGCTCCCCCAATTCACAAAGACCTGCTAATCTCACAAAAAATTGGGATTTGTTATTCCTAAGCCCAAAAGCTTTGATATCTCCTTGAAAAGAAACAGGACCAGAAAATAATTTCTCGGTGAAGTGGGCAATCAAATCGTAGCCGATGTACATCGTATATAGGAAAAGAATTATTTAAGAATAAAAACGCAAGACAAACAGGCGCAACCGCGATATATAAACCATTCACACCCAGAATTCTAATCACGGTGAGGATACAAAAAACGGAAAGCAAAAAACCACCCGCGGTGCTTTATAAGTCATAATCAAAAATAAAATCACCGCTACAGTCCAAATAAGAGAAAAAATAAGAAACAGAGGAAGCGATAGGGATATTAAAAAAATTAATAATAACGATGAGATTAAAGTAAGAAACGCTAACAGCAAACTAGCCGTAATCATGTAATCATTCCAAAGTAATAATTCTTTATCAACAAGCCTTCCTCTCTATGGCCTGTCACAACTCTCTACTATCTACCCATAACTCGTTCGTTGACTTTCTGTGGCCCACTCTTACCTTCTATGTATGCTGCGATCCTCGAAAATCAACGATTTCTGGCTCAACCTAGTGAATTGATGACAGACTCTAGTTTACAGAACTGTGCCAAAATTTTTGGCCGCTTATTTTATTAATGAAGACCCCAGTGTAAAAATGGGTAATGCAACAATCAAGCTGTCGACACGATCAAGTATACCACCATGTCCAGGTAAAAATTGACCACTATCTTTAACTCCCACCTGGCGTTTTAACATGCTTTCAAAAAGATCACCGATGACAGCAAAAAACACTGTAATCAACGCAAGCAAGATTACCAAACATAATTGAGAGAAAGGCAAATGGAATAAAATCTCCCCGATAACCGCAATCAATAGTGATAAAATTATTCCCCCGCCCAATCCTTCCCAAGTCTTTTTAGGGCTGACACGAGCAATCAATGTATGTTTTCCCCAGAGTTGTCCTGCTGCATAAGCGCCTGTGTCCATCGCCCAAACTAACATCAACCCAAAAAATAACCAGCCTGGTCCGCCGATATCTTCTCGCAAAGCATCGATAGCCAACCAACAAGAAATTAAAGCAAAAAACCCGACAATCAATTTTACTGCCGGATATTGAAACCCCAACGGTGCTATATTAAAGGCATAACAAAGAATGGCTACTGCCGCCCACAACCAAAGGATTACTGAGGCGATTAATACCAAAAAAATAGGTAAATAATAAACAGAAAATAACGTGATTCCCACTAATACCACGTAAAAGCCGCGCCAGTATTTATTTTTAATGCCTCCCAAAGCAGACCATTCCCACGCAGCCAAAATCATAATAGCCCCAATTAAAACAGCGAACCAAGGCATGGGTAAAAACCAAGTGGCTAATAATACGAAAAAAAATAAAACTAACGCCGTAAGGACGCGATATTTAAACATGTTGTTTTCCAACCTGTTCAGGCGTTAAGCCAAATCGGCGTTGACGAGTACAGTAAAACGTCAAAGCTTGATCAAAAGTTTCTTCATTAAAATCAGGCCATAGGGCAGGCGTAAAGTAAATTTCAGTATAGGCAAATTGCCATAACATAAAATTGCTCAACCGTTGTTCCCCACTCGTTCGGATTAACAAATCTGGTTCTGGTAGATCACTTAAACATAAATAGTTTTGAAATAATTCCCCGCTCATTAATTCAGAAGTAAGCTCTTGATTTTTTATTTTCTCAGCCATTCGCTGAACGGCCTGCAGGATATCCCAGCGGCCGCTGTAATTCAGGGCAATAATTAATTTTAAACCGGTATTGTACTTCATGAGATCTTGAGAGGTCTGAATTTGCGTCAGCATTTTTTTACCAAACTCTTGGTGATCACCAATTACGCGAAGCTGCACATTGTTTTTATGCAATTCCTCAGTATTCCCTTTGAGAGAATCTAAAAATAATGATATCAAAAAATTGACTTCTGATGGCGGCCGCGCCCGATTCTCAATGCTAAAAGCAAAAAGCGTTAACACTTCGAGCGGCTTTTCAGCCGCATATTCAACTATTCGGCGAACAACTTTAGCGCCCGCACGATGTCCCGCCACACGCGGCAAGCCACGACTGTTAGCCCACCGACCATTGCCGTCCATTATAATTGCAACATGTCTTGGCATCATAGAGCCATCAAATCCACTTCTTTTTGGGCAGCCATTTTATCCACTTCAGAGATTTGTGCGTCCGTCAGTTTTTGAATAGCCGTTTGTGCACGACGCTCCTCATCTTCACTGATCTCCTTTCCCTTCATTAATTCCTTTAAATCGTTATTGGCTTCTCGACGAATATTCCGTATAGCGACTCGAGCGCGTTCTGATTCATCTCGCGCCATCCGCGCTAACTCTTTTCTGTGCTCTTCGGTTAAAGGAGGTAAGGGAACGCGAATAACCATTCTTACTGTGGCAGGATTTAGGCCTAAATCAGCTTTTCGAATGGCTTTTTCGATTGGCCTCACCATATTTTTTTCCCACGGGGTAATGGACAGCGTTCGTGGATTTTCAATGGCGATCGTTGCTACTTGACTTAGCGGGGTTGAAACATTGTAGTAATCCACTTTAATATGTTCGAGTAAACTTGGGTGTGCTCGGCCCGTTCGCAATTTCGCTAATTCCGTTTTCAAAGAACCCAAACTTTTTTCCATTCGCGATTTTGAATCGTTAATAATGTCGTTAATCATCATTTTCTCCTAAAATAGTCGCTCTCCCGAGGAAGAATGCCCTTCTTAGTTCCCGTATTACGCTTTGCTTCACATGACTACTAGCCTTGATCAACCAGCGTTCCTTCTTCTTGGTTGATAATAACGCTGAGCAGCGCACCTCGCCTATTAATATTAAAAACTCGAAGGGGCATGTTATAGTCGCGGCATTGGCAAAACGCCGCCAAGTCCATGACTGCTAATTCTTTTTTTAGCGCTTCTTGATAAGATAAATGTTTATACAACTTGGCTTGTGGGTTTTTTTCTGGATCGTCAGAATAAACCCCGTCCACATTGGTGGCTTTCAAAACGACATCTGCATTGATCTCAATACCTCGCAAGCTCGCCGCCGAATCTGTCGTCACGAAAGGATTCCCCGTACCAGCGGCAAATATAACGACTCGCCCTTGTTGTAAATGATGAATGGCTTTGCGTCGATGAAAGGCATCGGCAACACCTGTCATCGGGATGGCTGATAAAATCCGTATGGGCAAATTGGAACGTTCAAAAGCATCGCGGAGCGCTAAAGCATTCATTAACGTCGCCAACATCCCCATATAGTCGCCGGTAATGCGGTTAATGCCAGCGGCTTGAAGCGCAGCGCCCCGAAAAAAATTACCTCCGCCGATAACAATGGCTATCTGTACACCCAATTGGTAAACCTGGGTAATGTCTTTCGCCATTCGGTCCAAAACATTTGGGTCAATGGCATGAAGACCCTTTCCCATAAGCGCCTCACCACTCATTTTCAAGAGTACGCGCCGATAGAGTGGTTGGGGTCCATTCGTCATTAACGATTTCCTTGTACTTGTGCCATTACCTCATCAGCAAAATTTTGTGATTCTTTTTCAACACCCTCACCCACCTCAAAGCGAAGAAATGCTAACACTTTTGCTTTTTCTGCTTTCAACAAATCACCGACCAACTTTTCAGGATCTTTCACGTAAGATTGGCCTTCCAAGCTGATCTCCTTTAAGAGTTTTTCCACCTGACCTTTAACCATTTTTTCGATAATGTTTGCCGGTTTCCCTGTTTCTTGGGCTCGCACTAAAAAGATTTCCTTTTCTTTTTCCACGAATTCGGTGGAAACCTGATTAGCACTCACCGCTTGCGGGTTAAAAGCCGCAACGTGCATGGCAAGTCCTTTCGCCAATTCAAGGTTAGGTACATCGAGTACGAGCAAAACACCAATACGGCCGCCGTGGATATAATGACCAACAACGCCGTCCGAAGATAAGCTTGCTACCCGGCGAATTTGAATATTTTCACCAACCCTATTAACAAACGCTTTTCTCTCGTCTTCAATGATCGAAGAAGAATTCGGTTCAATCGGAAGCGCTAACATGGCAGCAACGTCGCTCACCCCTTCTGCTAAACCCCGCTCGGCCACCTTGGAAGCAAAAGCGATAAAATTAGTGTCTCGAGCCACAAAATCGGTTTCGCTATTTACTTCGGCCATAAAACCTTTCTTTTGATCTTTGCTGATAGCAATGGCAATTACTCCCTCAGCCGCCCTTTTTCCAGCGCGTTTTGCTGATTTTGCGTCTCCCGCTTTGCGCAAAAGATCGATGGCAGCCTCCATATCGCCGTTGGTTTCTTGGAGCGCCTTCTTACACGCCATCACCGCAGCGCCGGTACGTTCGCGCAGCTCTTTAACCATAATTGGTGTAATTGTTGTCATCGTTCTCTCCTATTTGCCTTCTTCCGCCTCAGCTTTACTGGCTTGTACGGGCTGTTCTTAGAGCACTTCTTTATTCTTAGAGTCTTCAAAAGTTTTTTTCGTTTCAGCAGCTTCTTTCGTTGCTCTTTTCTCAGTTGTCAGTTTTTCAGATTTTTTCTCCACTGCGGCTTGTTCCTTTTCAACTACTTTTGCTTTCTTAGTGACGACTTTCTTGGCTGTGGTTTTTGCCTTGGTTTTTTCTTCTTTAGCTTCCTCGTCCTTTTGCAAATCCAACACGCTGCGAGCGTCAATAATAGTATCCGCTATCGCTTTGCAATAAAGTCGAATGGCGCGAATGGCATCATCATTACCCGGAATAACATGATCGATGTTATCGGGACTGGCATTGGTATCCACGATTCCCAGAACCGTTATGCCCAAACGATTTGCCTCCTGAACGGCGTTTCTCTCGTGTTTCACGTCAATAACAAACAACGCGTCTGGCAAGCTGCCCATATTTTTAATGCCCGCCAAATTAGCTGACAATTTTTCTTTTTCGCGCATCAAATTTAAGATTTCTTTTTTCATCATGCCGACTAAGTTTTCTTCATTCTCTAGACGTTCTTCTAACTCCTTAAGTCGTTTGATTGACTGGCGAATGGTTTTGTAGTTAGTCAACATTCCGCCTAACCAGCGATAATCCACGTAGGGCATACCACAACGGGTGGCTTCCTCTTTTACAATTTCGCGTGCCGCAAATTTTGTCCCCACAAACAGCACCTTGCCGTTTTTGGAAGCGACTTCCTTTACGAATTTCAAGGCATCACGAAAGGCGGACAAGGTCTCTTCAAGGTTAATTATATGAATCTTTTGTCGGGCTCCGTAAATATAACGAGCCATTTTAGGGTTCCAATAGCGAGTCTGGTGCCCAAAATGAACACCAGCATCCAGCAGTTGAGGCATAGTTATATCAGTCACTTTTTTCTCCGGGTTAAACCTCCACTTATCCCATGACACGACCCGTTGAAACAGGGCACCCGGGATCATGTACCGAGAAGTGTGTGTATTTTTCCGCGCTTTTATACCATAAAGAGGCCCGCGATGGAAGAAAAGCACCCTTCATATAACCTTTTCAGTACAGAGAAACACCGCAGAAATAAGTCAATCCATGCGAAGATTATGTCATATCCTCGTGAAAGAAGGTTATATTCAGGAGACCGAAGAGAAAAAAGTGGAGCAAACAGGCGGCTCAGAAGTGATAGAAAGGGGGCTTTTTCAATACTGCAAAAAGCCTAAGGAAATTTGAGGGAGTCGCTTATACATCCAGGCATCCAACTTACTCAGTTTCCCACTCCACCCTTATAATATCGAAGAGTAATCTTCAGATGAAAATCGCTTTCTTGAGGAGATTAACACCGAGTAGATTGACGCCCACAAGGTTGCCTCCAAAGATAAGTAAGCAGAGGAACTGACAGGCTCGATCCGTTACCAAAATTTTAAGTTAGCTTGCCTGCTCATCCGCTAACTTTTATACTCCCTCTCATGCCAATATCGATTAAAACACCCAAAGAGCTGAAAAAAATGCGCGTTGCTGGCCAGTTGGCGGCGGAAGTGCTCGAAATGATTGACCCTTACGTGAAAGCGGGAATTACCACCAATGAACTCAACGCGATTTGTCACGATTACATCACACAAATACAGAAGGCTATTCCAGCACCGCTTAACTATCGCGGCTTTCCCAAATCTATTTGCACTTCGGTTAATCACGTCGTTTGTCACGGCATTCCCAGCAACAAAAAATTAAAAGATGGCGACATCATCAATATTGACATCACCGTCATTAAAGACGGTTATCACGGAGATACCAGCAAAATGTTTGCTATTGGCAAAATTCCTTCTCATGCGGAGCGTTTAGTTAGAATTACACAGGAATGTCTCTACATCGGCATCAGCATGGTTAAGCCGGGCACACCGCTTGGTGACATTGGCGCGGCCATTCAAGCGCATGCGGAGAAAAATCATTATTCTGTTGTTCGAGAATATTGCGGGCATGGCATTGGAAGCGTTTTTCACGAACCTGAATTGCAAGTGCTTCACTATGGTCGTCCCAGCACCGGTGCTGTTTTACGGCCCGGGATGACTTTTACCATCGAACCTATGATCAACGCCGGAAAACGCTATGTGAAATTACTTAATGATGATTGGACAGTAGTTACAAAAGATCGTCGCCTCTCTGCCCAATGGGAGCATACTCTCGCCGTAACAGAAACCGGTTGCGAAGTGTTTACTTTACGAAAGGGTGAAAAAATTAGCGTTTAATAGCGTCCTGTTATTTGTAATATATTTTTAATACATTGGTCAATGTCAGCTTCCGACAATTCGTGGCTAGTAATCGCTAAGCGAAAAATGACCTTAATTTTAAAACATCTGCCTGTTTTGCACATTGCACCGATATCGTTCCAAAGTCGTGGCCTGCTTGCGGCTTATGAAAAAGATAATCAGCAGTGTTATTACTACATGCTTGAAATAAGATTTCTTTTTCGTTCCCTAGAAGAGCCGAACAAAATAAGGGAACACCTAATAATTTATACGCATCCCAACAGACCGATTGACTTTTTCAATGCTGGTAAACATCGAGCGATAACGTGAACTTAACAATAAAGAACCACCAGAAACAACATCTACATGAATCCAAAGCATTTTTATGAGCAATCTCAGAAATTTCGACCAAAGGATCGAATGCACCCGTTAGCCATGCACCCGTCGTCCCTATAATTAAAAAGGCTGTTTTTCTTCGGAAAGCGTGCGATTAATTTGCATTTCTAACGCATGAGGTAACATTTGGCCTGAGGCGTTTATTGCTCTACACGCACCACGTTTTTCTCTCTAATTCTGAATAGTATCGGCTACACTAAAGACGGAATAATGGGCGTGATCGGAAACAAACATCACTAACGGTTTTGGTTCATTCCAGCATCCCTCTACCTTTACAGCCGGAAGCGACTGATTGCGTGCGTAAAGCGCGGCAACCATATTAGCTTGACTACCGCCGTTGGCACCGCTTAAAAAGTAGCGGTCTCGTCGTGTTAGTGATAGTTCGTCAGCATTTCACCCATTGGAGCGGCCGTGGTTGTCGCAGAAAATAATTGATTAAAAAACTGTTTATGGTGAGTACGAACCGCGTAATTCAGATAAGTCTTAAACATCAAATAATAACTCATAAAGAAATTCCCTCCTCTAAAACTCGGAGATGAAAATAAGCCTTAAACCTATCAAAAGATAGGTAATGAGTCTGAAGGCCGGCTGATAGGATATCGAATAATTATAAAAAATATCAAACACTTAAATTAAAACATTAAATTCCATTGTTGCCATCCTCCTGATGATAACTTTTCCGACAAACGCAGAAAAATGGAAATAAATATATTATTATTTTTTGATGGGTTATAGAAAAATTCTGCTTTAATCTGCCATATTTCAAGGTAACGCTAACATTTTGAATTTTAAAAGTTAAGCTGAGGTCTAAAAATATCTGAAAAAACTTTCTTAAAGAAAATTAAGCAAGTAAAAGCGCTTATTCGCGATACTTTAAACGAATTTGTGAATAAGCGAGTTGGACTCTTATACTCATTTCATTTGCTAAGGATTCTATGCTCTTACTTCACCTTTTCCGTAAAATCGATCCAAATATAAAAGTGTATTCTCTGGTTTCAGATACTGAATTCGATGAAACCTAAAAATACATCCGATTTATTGTTGAAACTTGGAATCTCAATTAGCATCAATACGATTTTATGCAGAAGGATTTAAGCGATTCTCCAGGTAACTGTTACAATGGGCTAAAAGTTTCCTGCTATGCAAAGCGTTTTAGCCGAACTCGATTATTGGATTTCGGGGTTAGAGACGACGAAGGTGCTGAACGAAAAAATTTTTCTCAGCGTGAAAGTTTCTAATCTTTTGAAGATAAATCCTATTTTAGCTTTTTCAGAAGCCGATATTTGGCAGTATCTTGCGGATCAATATAATATTCCGGCTCATACCTTGTATAGCAAAGACTATCGTAGTTTGGGTTGCAGATTGTGCTCTACTCCTGAACGTAGTAATGATCAAAGCGAAAGTGATGAACGTTGGCGCGGTACCTCACTCCAAGGTGGAGAATATGGGATTCATTCAATTAAAAAAGCAGCTGCTTAAGGTAATAAAGAATTTGGTAGGGAATCCCTTATGTAGAAACGATTAGCTTTTGTTAGCTTTTGATTTTATCTCTTTTGCTGCAACGGGCTCCTAAACCGCAACAAGAAGGGTTAACTTCTGTAATTGATAAAGGCTTGAGTCTACAAAAAACAGAAGCGCTCTTGGATAGGGGATCGAGTTTTATCGATATCCTCAAACTAGGATTTGGCACGAGCCGGATTTATTCCGGGAAAAAATTATTGCAGAAATTAAGTTTACTTAAAAAGGCAGGAATAATTGTTTGTACGGGCGGAGCGTTTTTTGAAATAGCCTATTTTCAAAATAAAATAGCTGAACACTTCGAGGCATGTCAGCAATTAGGTTTTAACGGAATTGATTTCTGATGGAGTCGATGCAATTGATATCGAAATCAAAGTTAATGTTGTTAAAAAAGAAAAACAATTGGGATTACCGTTTTTTCTGAGGTAGGGCGGAAAGATCCTGCGATAGATGCGGAATACAACATCACGCAACGGAGCATCCTTCAAGTTTCACGTCAACTGGCTGTGGGTGCAAGGTTAAACCGGTTTTAACGATAGAAAAACGGATAGATTTTATTACCGCTCGCGAGAAAGAAGAAAAAACTGCGAAATGTCGATTAGCGTAATTCCTCGACAAAATTAATCGCAGGCACAAAAAAGGAAAATACTCGTTCTTTTTCAAGTAACGGCCCTTGTATATTAAATGCAGGCGGTAGCGCCATTCCTATTTTAATAGGCTGTTTGCGTAATTGTTCCGCGGTAAGTGCCGCAGCCAAACAACTGGCTGAACGCTATAAAAAAGACAATTACATTGTCCTAGCCGTCGTCACCATATGCTGAACGGATGATTGGCTAACGGGCTTTTTCTAAACTGGCTCCTTTTCGAATAAGTGGGACAATAGCGCCTATCTCTGGAAATAAAAACGCTTTTGTGGCAATCCCCCACTGGGAAACAGTTATTACGACTGGGCTACGAAGCCAATATAGAATTTTGTTCACAATTCGCTGTTTTTATCATTCCTGTTCGAAATAAAAAACGTTGAATTAAAAATTCATACAAAATAAAACGATATCGACCAGAATTTTAGATTCAATAACGTGAAAATGGAAATCAACCGTCAATGCTGATATAGAACAATAGGAAACGAAGAAGATACCGATGGCTAGAATTTCATAAAGGAAAGCTTCTCGCTTAGATAAAACTTTATCCAGCGAACGGTAAACTAAATATTTATTAAAAAAAATTAAAATCACCAGAAACCAAGCAGCCAATTATTAATTAAAGAAGTAGATTTTTCTTTACTTAACCAATAAATTAACACAAAAACACCGACGTCAATTACAAATGAGGACAAACTCGCCACGGTGTATCGAAGGAAAACAAAGTAAACTTCAGCGACTCTACATAGGGGCTCAACACTCGCAGTCTTAGTTTAGACCTCAATGAGTTACCAGCCTGTTGCCTCAGCAACGCCTTTACCAATTTCAGCCGGCGATCTTACGACAAATACACCAGCCGCTTCTAAAGCAGCATATTTATCAGCGGCGGTGCCTTTTCCACCAGCAATAATAGCGCCTGCGTGCCCCATTCGTTTACCCAGTGGCGCCGTAACACCCGCAATGTAAGAAATGACCGGTTTTTTTACATTTGAGCGAATAAATTCAGCCGCTTCTTCTTCTGCCGTGCCCCCAATTTCCCCAACCATAATGATAGCTTGTGTTTGAGAATCTTTTTCAAACATTTCCAAGACGTCGATAAAACTAGTACCTGGAATAGGATCTCCACCAATCCCAACACAGGTGCTTTGGCCAAAACCCATCTGAGTGGTTTGGTTAACCGCTTCGTAAGTCAATGTGCCCGAACGCGAAACAATACCTACTTTACCACATTGGTGAATGTGTCCCGGCATGATGCCGATTTTACACTCACCCGGTGTGATAACCCCAGGGCAATTTGGACCAACCACACAGACACCTGGGTGTTGTCTCAAATAAGCTTTCACTTCTAGCATGTCCAAAACTGGAATACCTTCGGTGATGCACACGACTAATCGAACACCGGCGTCAACGGCTTCAATGATGGAATCTTTGCAAAAAGGGGCTGGAACAAAAATCATTGTCGCATCAGCGCTCGTCTCTTCTATCGCCTCATAAACCCTATTAAAGATAGGAAGCCCTAAGTGCGATTGACCGCCTTTGCCCGGCGTGACGCCGCCTACCATTTGAGTTCCATACTCTATCGCTTGTTCTGAATGAAATGTTCCTTGCTTGCCGGTAAACCCTTGGCATAGAACTCTTGTTTCTTTATCAATTAAGATACTCATTATGCGATCGCCCTACTTGTTTGACAATTTGTTCCGCTGCGTCGGCAAACCCCTTGGCGGCGATAATATTCATGCCGCTATCTGCCAATTTTTTTGCACCCAACTGAGCATTATTTCCTTCAAGCCGAACAACCACTGGCACATCAATACCAACTTTTTTTACTGCACTGATAATTCCATCAGCAATGAGATCGCAACGAACAATACCACCGAAAATATTAACCAAAATGCCTTTAACGTTTTTATCGGATACAATAATCTTAAATGCTTCTGTCACGCGTTCTTTAGTAGTGCTACCGCCAACATCAAGGAAATTGGCAGGATCGCCACCGGACAGTTTGATTAAATCCATGGTTGCCATGGCAAGTCCAGCCCCATTTACCATACAACCGATATTGCCATCCAGTTTGACGTAATTTAATTCCCATTGTTGGGCCATCGTTTCATGCTCATCTTCTTGAGACGTGTCTCGCATTTCTCGCAATTCAGATTGACGATAAAGCGCGCTGTCATCGATATTTATTTTAGCATCCAAACAAATAAGTTCGCCTGAGCCAGTGATGGCCAATGGATTAATTTCTAATAAGCTTAAATCGCGCTCGGTAAATAATCGGTATAAGCCAATCACAATATCGGTGAATGAGCGCATTTGTTTTAAGTCTTGGAACCCTAAACCAAAAAATAATTGGCGACATTGAAAGGGTTGTAAACCAATGACCGGGTCAACAGTGACTTTTAGTATTTTTTCAGGCGATTTTTCAGCAACTTTTTCAATTTCCACACCGCCTTCGGTCGACGCCATGAAAACGATACGTTGAGAAGCACGGTCAATCACTGCACCTAGATACAATTCCCGTACTATATCATCAGAAGCTTGTTCAACGAGAATCTGATTCACCAGCTGACCACGTTCATCGGTTTGATAAGTCACTAACCGCGTACCTAATAATGACTTGACCACGGATTTTAATTCTTCTTTATTTTTTACCAAACACACACCGCCTGCTTTACCGCGTCCTCCAGCGTGCACTTGGGCTTTAGCAACCCAACGGTCGCCACCGATTTTAGCGGTCGCATCAACAACCGCGTCGGAATTGAAAACCACTGCGCCGGCCGGAACGGGGATTTTGTATTCTTTTAGTAAATGTTTTGACTGGTATTCATGTAGGTTCATGGTTTTCTCTTTTTAATAAGTGAAACTTTAACACTCTAAAATCATTCGAGCTGGATCTTCCAAAAGCTGCTTAATAGTCACTAAAAATAACACGGCTTCTCGACCGTCAATCACTCGATGGTCGTAAGATAATGCCACTTGCATGATCGGGCGAACTACAATTTCTCCGTTTTCAACGGTTGGACGGTCCATTATTTTATGTATCCCCAAAATAGCGGTTTGGGGCGGATTAATTATAGGGGTTGAGAGAAGCGAGCCGTAAGTTCCGCCATTCGTAATTGTAAAAGTGCCTCCCGTTAGCTCTTCAATATTCAAACGACCTTCTTGAGCTCGAGAAGCGTATTCACGAATTTGTTTTTCAATATCGGCCATATTCATTTTTTCGGCGTTTCTAAGAATAGGGACAATTAATCCGCGTTCAGTGCCAATAGCAATACCGATGTCGTAATAATTGTGATAAATAATATTACTGCTATCGATGGAAGTGTTTACCATGGGAAAACGCTTTAACGCTTCAACGACGCCCTTGGTAAAAAAGGACATAAAACCCAATCGAACTTTGAATTTTTTTTCGAACTTTTCGCGATGTTTTTTTCGCAACTCCATTACCGGTTGCATGTTAATTTCATTAAACGTCGTTAATAACGCCGCTTCTTGTTGGACTTGCACTAACCGCTCCGCAATACGTTGTCGGATGCGGGATAAAGGCACGCGTTTTTCCATGCGTTCGTCGGGAGTCCCTTCTTTTCCTTCGGAAGATTTCTCTTTTTGTTTTTCTAAATAATCTTCCACATCCTTTTTTGTAACCCGCCCTCCTTTTCCACTTCCTTCAATTTCCTCAACATCAACGTCTTTTTCCCAAGTCATACGTCGCACGGCGGGACTGAGGTCAGATTCTTTTTCTCCGGTTTTTTCCTTATCTTTCTTTTCTTCTTTTTTCTCTTTTTCTTTTGTCATTTCTTTTTCGTCTTTCTTTTCTTTTTCTTTGACAACAGCACTGTCTTCTTTTAAAAGAGCAAGGATTTGATCGGCTTTAACAACCTTACCTTCTTTCACGACGATTTTTTCAACCACACCGTCTTTTGGGGCGGGAACCTCCAACATGACTTTATCCGTTTCCAAATCGACTAGATTTTCATCCCGTGAAATGGAATCGCCTTCTTTTTTATACCACTTTGCAACCGTAGCATCGCTAACCGATTCAGGCAACGTAGGTACTTTAATTTCTATAGCCATTTTCTTTCCTCAAATTTCTAACGCTTGGTTAACTAATTGTTCTTGTAATTTTACATAAAGTGCCGAATAGCCAGCCGCGGGGGCAGCGAAGGCCGAGCGCCCAACATACTCTAACGTTTGATCGTTCCATATGCACTTTATTAATCGATGGCGCGTACAAAACCACGCACCTTGATTTTTAGGCTCTTCTTGACACCAGATAACTTGCTTGGCGTTTGGGTATTTTTTCAATTCCGCTTTTAATTCATCGTAAGGAAATGGATATAACTGTTCGATGCGAATCATCGCAATATGATTCAATTTTCCTTTGTGTTCACGGCGTTTTGCTAATAAATCGTAATACACTTTTCCACTGCACAAAATTACGCGGGTAATTTTTTTTGGATCGTGTTTCTCAATTTCCGGAATCAATAATTTTAATTGACCACGAGCTAAATCTTCCAATGATGAAACCGCTAATTTATTACGCAGCACACTTTTGGGTGTCAAAACGATCAAGGGTTTCCGATAAGGCCGTAGGACTTGACGGCGCAATAAATGGAAAATTTGCGAGGGAGTCGTCGGGGCGCAAATTTCCATATTATTTTGAGCACACAATTGCAAATATCTTTCTAAACGCGCTGAAGAGTGTTCCGGACCTTTACCTTCGTAACCGTGCGGCAAAAATAAAACGATTCCTGATAAACGATTCCATTTCTGCCAGCCTGAGCTGATAAATTGATCTACAATGACTTGGGCGACATTTGCAAAATCACCAAACTGAGCCTCCCAAATAACTAAGGAATTGGGATCTGCGGTGGAGTAACCATATTCAAATCCTAGCGCACCTGCCTCACACAACAATGAATCGTAAATATGGGGCGTCGCTTGCTTGTCGCTTAAATGTTTTAACGGCTCGTATTCTTTTCCTGTTTCTTGATCAAACACAACGGCATGGCGATGAAAGAAAGTACCTCGTCGGGAATCTTGACCAACAAGTCGAACAGAAAACCCCTCCTCCAACAACGACGCGTAAGCCAACATCTCAGAAAACCCCCAATCCATCGGCGTTTTTCCTTCTGTCATCTCCAGGCGCGCTTTATAGATAGCTTCGACTTTACGATGTAAATGAAGGGTGTTTGGTAAAGTTGAGAATTTTTTCCCTAACGCTTTTAACTTTTTTAAAGGAAGCGTAGTGTCTACGACCGTAGTCCAATCCTGTCCCAAATAAGGCGTCCAATTAGCGGCATAATGAGCCGATAATCCTTCGGGTAAGATTTCAACCAATTGCCGACCCTGGTCCAGGCGGTCGCGATAATCGTCAATCCATCGATCGACCTCTTTTGCAGTACATAACTCTTTTTCTATCAGGTTTTTTGCGTAAAGCGTTTGGGCTGTAGGATGTTTTTGAATGATTTTATACATGGCAGGCTGTGTCGGCATCGGATCATCAACCTCTTGATGGCCGTGACGGCGATAGCAAACAAGATCGATGAAGACATCTTTATGAAAAGCCATGCGATAATCAAGGGCGAATTGTGTCACTGCCACAACCGCTTCAGGGTCGTCCCCATTAACATGAAATACTGGCGCATCTAACATTTTTGCGATATCCGAACAATACATCGAGGAGCGAGCATCTTGGGGATCGCTCGTTGTGAAACCCACTTGATTATTTAAAATAATATGAATGGAACCACCCACGTGATGCGCACGTGTTTGTGACATGCTGAGCGCTTCCATCACAATACCTTCACCCGAAAAAGAAGCGTCGCCGTGAATCATCACGGTCATCGCATAATCGCGTTTGTGTCCATTTTTTCGCTCTTGGCGCGCCCGCGCCGAACCCATGGCTACCGGGCAAATGAATTCTAGATGGGATGGATTAAATGCTAATGATAAATGAATCGGCCCTGCGTCAGTTTCTACATCGCGTGAATAACCACGGTGATATTTCACATCACCCGACACCAAACCGTAATCTTTTTTGCCTTCAAATTCTTGAAACAATTCGGCAGCGGATTGCCCCATTATATTTAACAATACATTCATGCGTCCGCGATGCGCCATACAAATAACAATTTCTTCAATTTTTTGATACCGTGCGCGTTTGGTTAATTCGTCTAAAAGGGGAATTAAACTATCGCCGCCCTCTAATGAGTAGCGAACTTGGCCGACATATTTGGTATTTAAATATTTTTCTAAAGATTCGGCAGCCACCAGTTGTTGTAGGATATTACGTTTCGTTTCTTTATCAAATTCAATCAACGGTAGACGCTGTTCCACATAGTCCCGCAACCAATTTCGCTCGCGTTCATTGGAAATAGTGCTATATTGTATGCCAATTGAACCGCAATAAATTTTTCGCAATTGCGTGTAAATTTCTTTTAAAGTGGCTTTTGGTTTATTCAAAAGGCCATAAGTGGCAAATGTTTTGTTAAAATCGGATTCTGTTAAGTTATAATGCCCCAATTCCAATCGGCTATCAACCGGACAGTTATCGCCCAACGGATTAATTTTAGCGTTGATATGACCAAAACGACGATAACCCTCAATTAATAAGTCCACTGCCGCTTGCTCAGGAGTGGGCGTAATGGTGGTTGCGGAAATAGAACGCGGTTTACACGCTAATCCGCGAAACTCTTCGCGAATGGTCGCATGCGAAATATCAGGCGTTGAAGCACCGTTTGTCAATGTTTCAAAATAACTGCGCCACTCCTGATTAACACTGTGAGGATCTTTTAAGAAGTTTTCGTAAAGGGTTTCGATATAGCCGGCGTTATTATCCGCTAAATAAGAACTTTTTTGAAACTGTTGCATTGTGATTTTTGACATGTTCTTTATCTTCTCGTTTTCCGATTATTCCCCGCTTTCTGTTTCCTGAAGCATTTCGGTGCGGATTTTCCTGATCGCTTTAGCAGGGTTAAGATTTTTAGGGCATACCGTCGCGCAATCCATAATAGTACGACAACGAAAAACACTGTACGGGTCTTTCATTGCGTCGAGGCGTTCTTTTTCCTTGGAGTCGCGACTATCGGCAATAAATCGATACGACCATAATAAACCCGCCGGTCCAATAAATTTGTCTGGATTCCACCAATAGGAAGGACAAGAAGAAGAACAACAAGCGCATAAAATGCATTCGTACAATCCATCCAATTTAACCCGTTCTTCTGGGCTTTGCAGCCGTTCTTTTTGAGGAGCTTCCTGATCATTTAAAAGATAAGGTTTTACTTTTTTATATTGAGCATAAAACTGCTCCATATCCACAATTAAATCGCGAATAATAGGAAAGCCCGGCAACGGTCGAATAACGACACGGTCGGGCAAATCTTTTAATTGGGTCACGCAAGCTAAGGCATTTTTGCCATTGATATTCATTCCATCCGAGCCACAAACGCCTTCCGCACACGAACGTCGCAAACCGATATCGGGGTGTTTTTCTCGAAGTGCTTCCAAGGCGTTAAGTAACATTTTTCCCTGAATGGCAGAAACATCCAATTCAAAATCTTGCATATAAGGTTTTTTATCTGTTTCTGGATTAAAGCGCATAATTGAGAAAGCCATGATTCGTAATTTTTTAGAATTCATTTTTTTATCAATCTCTCGATTTAGGTGGAAACGGATCCATCCCTTTGGGTTTCATATTAACAAGACGGTAAGCGATGCGCCCATCGCGAAAATAAACGGTGTGTTTTAACCAATTTGCATCGTCGCGTTCTTTATAATCATAACGAGAATGAGCGCCCCGGCTTTCCGTACGTTGCCGTGCTGAAACGGCAGTGGCGTAAGAAACCTCGATTAAATTATCGAGTTCTAATACCTCAATTCGGGCATTGTTGAAAGTGCGACTGGTATCGGTCAATTTCGCGCGCTGTAACCGTTCATTCAATTTTTGTAGGCGCTTCAGTCCTTGCTCCATTTTCCGCTCTTCGCGGAACACGCCGAAGTCTTCCGACATAGCTTTTCGTATTTCCTGTAGAAGTAATGCGGGATTTTCAACATTATTGGGTTTTTCCCAGCGTTCTAACCGAGCAATAACAGCATCAATATCATCAGGATTTTCAGAACGATGCTTCAATTCCGTTTTTAAGGCCTCTTCCAAATGCAATCCAATGGCACGGCCAAAGACAACTAAGTCTAATAATGAATTAGTTCCTAACCGATTTGCGCCATGGACAGAGACACACGCGCATTCTCCCGCGGCAAACATGCCTTCGATAATTTGGTCCCTACCGTTTTCATCCACGGTGAGTGCTTGGCCATGAATATTGGTGGGAATGCCGCCCATCATATAATGGCATGTCGGTAAAATAGGGATGGGTTCTTTTGTGATATCGACGTTTGCAAATTTTTCGGATAATTCGATAATACCAGGGAGTCGCTCTCGTAATACTTTTTCTCCCAAATGATCCAATTTAAGTAGGACGTGATCCTTTTTCGGGCCCACACCACCGCCGGCCATGACTTCTTGTAAGATAGAACGGGAAACGACGTCGCGGCAATCGAGGTCTTTTAAATGAGGAGAATAACGTTCCATAAAAGGTTCGCCGTGTTTATTGATAAGGTAACCACCCTCGCCACGTGCGGCTTCTGTAATCAAACAACCCACACCGTAAATACCCGTCGGATGGAATTGCCAAAACTCCATGTCTTGCACAGGCAACCCAGCTCGCAACACCATACCAATCCCGTCACCCGTGTTGGTATAAGCGTTACTGGTTGCTTCATAAATACGGCCCGCTCCCCCGGTGGCGAAAATCGTCGCTCGTGATTTGAAAAAAACCAACTCACTGGTTTCTATATTCATTGCGACCATGCCGGCAATCCCGCCTTGTGCACCGCGGACTAAATCGATCCCATACCATTCATAATAAAAATGGGTGCCTGCTTCTACATTTTTTTGGTACAACGTATGGAGCATAGCATGGCCGGTTCGGTCCGCACAGGCGCATGTGCGCCGGGCCATTTCTTTGCCGAAATCGCACGTGTGCCCCCCAAAAGCGCGTTGATAGATGCGACCGTCATCCAATCGAGAAAAGGGAAGTCCATAATGTTCCAATTCGTACACAGAAGGTGGGGCTTGTTCACACATGTATTGAATGGCATCTTGATCGCCTAAATAGTCCGATCCTTTAACCGTATCGAACATATGCCAAATCGGTTTATCCGGAACCACATTGCCCAAAGCGGCCGCTATGCCGCCTTGCGCAGAAACGGTGTGCGATCGAGTAGGGAAAACTTTTGATACAACGGCTACTTTATACTGACGAGATTGCGCCATTTCCAATGCGGCGCGTAAGCCCGCCCCGCCCGCTCCTACGATGACAGCATCGTATTGTTTGACTCTAATAGAGCTCATTCTTTACCTCGTTTAACGCGCTATCCACAAAAATTTAATGGCCCATACGAAATAGCCCGCTAACAATAAACAAACCAGAGTCTCTAAAACGAGCCGTATGGGTTTTTTTTTTACATAATCGGTAAAGATTGTCCACATGCCAACCCAAGCATGCCATAAAATGCTGAAAATAACGATAATGGTAAATATTTTCACTATTAAATGACTAAATAATGCGTGCCATTGAGGGTAAGAAATGGGATGGCGGACGAGCAAAAAAACGATGACAAAAACCGCATAAATACCGCTTAATAAGGCGGTAATCCGCTGAACGAACCAGTCACGATAGCCGCGACGACTAGTCCTATCTACCATATCCATACTCCTGCTAAAACAATGGCAATAAACGAAGCCACAAAAACGGCATAGGCACTAATTCGGCTTTCAGGAACGGATTCCCAAAAACCCAGATCCATGACTAAATGGCGTATGCCGGCGAATAAATGAAATAAAGTGGCTGATAGCATGATCCACACGGCCAGTTTTATCGAGCCGTTATGCAACAACAATTGGTGCAGATGATAAAATCTCTCCGCCGAAGCCGTCGCCCAATGTAATAGATAAAACATTAAGGGCATACATAGAAAGAGTACAAACCCAGAAATACGATGCCCGATCGATAAGATGGCCATTGGTGGAAAATGAAATTTCGTCAAATCAAGGTTGACAGGGCGCATGGTGTTCATACCATTCCTTATTTTTTCAATAAAAACATGAAGATAGTGAAAATACTTGCGTTGCAAACGCGTGCTGATTATAACGGGATTACATTCGGTAATGCAACTCTGCTTTAGCTTCTTGCTAAGTTTTGGTAACCAAGATAAGGGCTTCCTCAAAAAATATCCCTGGGAGTAGGATGGTTAAGGTTAGCCTAAGCTTGGGTTGTTTGAATTTCCATCAACAAACCCATAAACAAATAAAGGTAACTCCCATGTCTCGAACCCTTAATCACAATAATCCCAGACGCCACACCGATAATCTCGATGATGGTTTTTCTAATGACTTTAAATTGTCTTCTCCATCCTCCCGAATTCAGAAACCATATCCGATTCACATGGATTTTACAATAATCCTTCGAGTTTCTTCCCTCTTGTCAAAGAAAAGAACCTGCGCTTAGTGAGCCCTTCCCCTGCAATAATCATGCCTACCCTGCGGCAAGTCAAAGCGCCTCATCAAAAAAAGAAAAAGAACCGATGCTACGAAGGGGCTCATTTGATAGTTTTATTTCCGAACTGAACATTAATCTTAGCGAGGGGATACCTTTTCTTTTTTTGATGCTGCTTTTCGTTTTTATTTTGAAACTAAACTCCTGTGCCGGACCCCTACTATCATATTCACAGATTGCCTAAACTTTCTCAAGATGAAGGCGCTTTTGTTATTTAATTTTAAACTCACTAGTAATGAGTTTAAAAATATTTTAAAAGGAATTTCAAGATGGGAGATGAGGATACCGATGGAAAATACCACGAAAAAATGACGGGGGAATTAAGCCCATTAACACAATTAGTTATATTCCTGGGTAACGTAGAAAAAATGAATTTATTTTCTACGGTATTAGAAGGGCTTGGAGGAGAGCTTAAATTAATTTAAGCCTCGGATAATTTGAAACCTATTAATTCTTCACTGGATAAGAACTCAAGAAACAGAGATTCTAGCTTATCTTCCTAAATGCCGTTCGCAAAATGGCAACGAGGAACTTCGCTTCTGCCATTCTTTATCAGAAGAGAAACTGTCAGAAAACTCACCAGAAAAAAGTACTACCGACCTATCGATGTGGGCAAATTTTGAAAATCCCACTAAAATTCATTATAGTTACAAGCACCAGACCTGCCAGGAGCACGAATGAGCAATCGTAAAGCTAAACTTTCTTTTGAAAATCAGTCGGTTGAACTCCCCACTTATTCACCTACCCTTGGCAAGGATGTGATTGACGTAAAGACATTGGGCAATCATGGTGCCTATGCGCTGGATGTTGGTTTTTACTCTACAGCAACCTGTGAGTCAAAAATTACCTTTATCGATGGCGAGAAAGGTATTTTGCTGTATCGTGGGTATCCAATTGATCAATTGGCTGACAAATCGGATTATATGGAAGTTTGTTACTTACTTATGTATGGCGAGCTCCCAAACAAAGGAGAAAAAGAAAAATTTGTTCGCACGATTAAAGAACACAGCAGCGTTTATGAGCAAGTGACAAAATTTTTCAATGGCTTTCACTATGACGCCCATCCCATGGCGATGGTGCTAAGCACCATCGGCGTACTTTCAGCTTTCTATCATGATGCGTTAGACATCACTAAACCAGCCGACCGCGAATTATCCGCCATCCGATTAATAGCCAAAATGCCCACGCTGGCCGCTATGAGTTATAAATATTCCATTGGCCAACCGTTTATGCATCCTCGCCGGGCGATGAATTATGCAGAAAACTTTTTACATATGCTCTTTGGCACCCCTTACGAAAAGACAGAACCCGACCCCGTCTTAGCTCGCGCGATGGATCGTATTTTTATCCTTCACGCCGATCACGAACAAAATGCGTCAACGACTACCGTTCGAGTCGCCGGTTCTACGGGAGCAAATCCGTTTGCTTGTATTTCGGCGGGTATTAGTGCTCTCTGGGGCCCTGCCCACGGCGGTGCTAATGAAGCTTGTTTAAATATGTTGAGGAAAATTGGTGACGAAAAAAACATCAGCCAATATATTAAAAAAGCTAAAGACAAAAATGACCCCTTTCGTCTGATGGGCTTTGGTCATCGCGTTTACAAAAATTACGACCCCCGTGCCAAAGTCATGCAGAAAACCTGCTATGAAGTCCTCGATGCCGTTGGCCGCCACAATGAACCTTTATTTAAATTAGCGATGAAAGTAGAAAAAATTGCTCTAGAGGATGATTATTTTATCGAGAAAAAACTTTATCCAAATGTGGATTTTTATTCCGGTCTGACGCTAAATGCCATTGGCATCCCTTCTAATATGTTTACAGTAATTTTCGCATTATCACGAACAGTGGGCTGGATTTCACATTGGATGGAAATGATGAGCAGCCCTGATCATCGCCTCGCTCGCCCAAGACAATTATATACCGGCAAAATAGAGCGAGAAGTAGTCTCGTTGAATAAACGTCGAACATAACAGCACAAAAGAACTAAAGTTTCTTTTCCTAGATATAAACATCTGGTGAAGCAATGACGGGATCCACAGAGATGTTATTGGCAGTATTTGACGTATGGTTACCGTAATCGTAAAATCATACTCCGCAAATAAGCTAACCCATCGACACAAATTTCGCGCTAAAACCACCCCTAGAACTAGGGGCCCCATAAACTATGGTACGTTTGATCTTGCTAGGAAATGCCTCCACTCATCGTTGATTGTAAGACTGCGAAATCCTCCACCAATTTTGCATAAGAGGCACCCTATTTCAAATACAAGCGCAGAGCCAGTGTAATATCAATCCCAAAATTCCGATCAAACCGAGGTTACATTTTAAACACAGTGCGCTATCAATGACGGTGGCGGTGGTACTGTACTGCCAAAGCCCAGGAATAAAGAGCCGTTAAATCGCGCTTTTCGTGAGTTGCTCATCCCCGAAAAATTCAATCCAAAATAATACGGGCGAACAAAATGATTTGAACCCCCAACATGGACCCCATAATGCACCCCACTGCCAAATTCACTTTTGCACAATTCATTTCGCGATACCCCGTCATTGCGGTAAAGGTTCGTATCCGTCAGCTAACGTGCTCCCGCTCCCGGCGAGAGAAAAATATCCCCATAAAATTCCTAATGTGATTGATAACCAGACTCTTCTTCTCCTATCCATGAATCTTTCTCCTTTTATCATCGATAATCCCTCTCACAACCTAGATTGAAAAATTGAGGTTAACCCTAGGAGGGCCGGATAAGCATGAACACGGACATTTTGACGATAAGTATCGCCTCCATTACTCAAACTAAAATATTACTTTAATAATTATATTCAGTAAAAATGCCGAACCAAGGACAGAAATCATATCCCAACTCAAAACCCAAAAGATAGCCCCATCCATTTTTGTGAGTCGTCTGTTGAAGGCTAATGATCGGAGTTAAAGCAGCCGGGTTGAAAACCATCAATATGTGTCTAATTTTGGCGTAAGCCCCCTTTTATATAAACGCGGGTTCAAAAGGTAATGTTGACTCCTAGCTGAGCAGTTAAATCGAGATTACTTTTAATTCTAAATTGATTAATCAACTTAAAAATCAAATCTTCAATTGAGGGGGAAAGCAGGCTCGCGGCGGCTGCAGAATTTTCTGAATTTCCCATTGCAGCAAGCTCTAAACCAAAAAACCAAGGATTTGAAAAATAATAACGAAGACCGATATACCCATCCGCGGTATGTCCATTTTGATCAACATTACTAGCGAGATCGGAACGATAAAAGTTGGAGGCCCATCTCCTAAATACCTCCCTTCATATTCAAAATTAGCCACATAGACACCGCCGAAACTGCCAATATAAATCACCCATGGTGCCAGACGGTGGTATTCTGAACCCGCCCCCGCTAATGGGCTGCTATTTACCCAGAAGAAAGCGCGGAATAAGAGACATGAGGCCAGATATTTTAAGCGCTATTTAATATTCATGAACCTTATCTCCCTTTGTCATCGAACTTACGGAACTACACTGCAAACTCAAAATTGAGAACCAAGCGATAGTATAAGTACCCACTAGTACTTTTTGAGTGTAAACATCAACAAATAAGAATAGATGTTTCTCAATGTTTTTAAGTTATTTTCACATAATCATAATAATCGTATTGAGCAAAAAGACTCACGCCTCACTCAAGGTCTTCTGCAATTCCTAATCCTGTAAGATAACACCAGAGGTTTTTACTCAACTTCTGTTGGAAAACCGTTTGAAGTAAGTCAATACCGAACACACCCTTTGAGTAACTTTGTGCTTTAATTTGGAATATGAAACGCCCAATTTGCCATACATATGCCTGCGCGGAGTTATGTCTGTCCCTAAAATACTAGCAAGGTCGACATTAGAATTAATACGAAATTGCCTTTGTAACAACAAAGAGAGCCATTGGCCTAAAAATATAAATGATTTAATGGCTTCCCTGACGACTACTCTCTTGCGCACTCATTTCTAATCCCACATAAGAACGTTTAAGGTGATAGCGAACGCCTATTTGACTACCCCCACCATCACCGAATTTCTTGGTATAGTATGTATAATTTTGAACATTCAACCGTGAGCCGATGCCATAACTCGACTCATATTTGAAATGCGCCCCATAAATAGCCTAAAATACCAAGTGATGTTATCCACAGGTTAAAATAAGGAATTCTGGACCACCTGCAAAGGCGTTAATGCCAATAAGAGGGGAAAAATAAAAATTCTCGATGCGAGGGATCTCAAACTCCTTTTCATCTTCATCACCTTAAACTACTTTTAAAAATCCATTCTTTCCGCATCATAATTCATTATTCATGATAACTCAGTTATATAGGGTCTCGTTAAAATTGAGGATTACGCATTTGAAAAATGCTCATAACCTTTTTTCGCTATGTTTATGGGCCGGTTTTGTGGATCGATCACCGTCACACCCTTGCCTTGGATAATTTCTCCAATATAGCGACACTCGCAACCCAAGGAATGAAAAACTTCTTCTAATGGCTTGCTTCTTTCTTTTGGAACGGTAAAACAAAGTTCATAATTATCTCCACTGGCCAGCGCGTATTCCCACACTTTTTTTAGAGGGCAGTATCGTTTAAAGCTGTCCGATAACGGCAAGCGTTCGACGTAAATTTTCGCACCCACTTGGCTCGCTCGGGCGATTTTTTCAAGGTCCGCCACAACGCTATCGGAAATATCGATTGCCGCACTAGCAATTCCCCGCAACGCCACACCCGCTTCAATACGAGGAGTGGGACAGTTTAATTGCGCCAACAAAAAAGGATCTATTTTTTTATGTTGTTTTAATAACGCCAATGCTAAACCCGCGTCCCCTACCGTTCCCGTTAAGTAAATCAAATCTCCGACTGTCGCGCTGTTACGGCAAATCATTTCATTCTTTGGAATTAAACCCGTAGCCGTAATTGAAATGCAAAGCGGGCCTTCTGTCACATCACCCCCGACGAGCGAAACTTGATAACGATCCGCCAGCAAAAAAAAACCTTCTGCAAACGCTTTCAGCCAAATCTCATTCGTTTTTTGAATGGTTAAAGCGAGTAAAGCCGTATGGGGAGTAGCGCCCATGGAAGCGATATCGCTCAAACTAACAGCTAAAGCTTTATATCCTAAATCACGCGGCGGTGTATTTATTGGAAAATGCACTCCTTCCACTAGGGTATCCACAGAAATGACAACCTGCTGTTCCTTAGGTATTTCAATCACCGCAGCATCGTCACCGATTCCAACCACTACATTCTTCGCTTGCTTTTTCGGTCGGTGAAAATAATTTTTAATAATCGTAAATTCTGTTAAAGGCATGAGAGAGTTATACCACAAAGAAATACGGGCTAAAAAATCTTAAATTCTAATGCATGTCAATAGCTTAAGCCAGAATTAATTGTAAGAAATAGTTGACAGTAGATATGAGAATAGAAATAATTTAATTGTTTATTATTTTAAATAATAGACAGTCCCCAAGTGAATGGACAGGAATAATAGGGACAAATTTTATAACTTCACCTAGTTCAAACCTTAAAACGCTAATGACCTCGCTCCAAATCAACGCGAGTGAGTTAGCCTGACGAACGGGGATCGCATAACTCATCATTCACCGATTATCAACGGGACAAAATACTAACCCTAAGTTAGCAACGATAAAACCTATCGCTCGCTATTTTATGGTGAATATTAGCCAGCTGATTGGTGAAGAACCCATTTCTAGCGATCAGTCCTCTGAAGTAACAGGGAGTTATCGCGCATGGAACCGTGTGCCTTTAGTCTCCTGGAAGGATGCCACTAGTTGAGTTGGCCCGAAGCTTTACCTCATTATCAAAGTTCGGACGAAGTTATGTATGTGTTGCCATCAGGGATGTGCGACGGAACCTTTATTTCCAAACGGAACTACAATTATTGTAGAACCCGAACGCACAAACCCAAGGATCGAGACTTTGTGGTTGTACGCTTACAAGGAAGGAGAACCAAAAGCCCGCTTGAGGCAAATCATTACAGAAGGTACGATCGCTACTTAAAATCATTAAACCCCGATCTTGAAAAGCTAGAAGTCGCGCGTTTAGCAGAAGAAGACTAATTTCTTGGTGTGACGACTCAGGCTAAGATCGATTTTCTCCGTTAAAAAATTATCCGCCATAATTGGAACCGGCCGATAATTTTTGATGATGCAGTGTTTGAGAATCTCAACGAAATTTCTTATTGCGCTTTCTAAACTTTTTTGGACCATGTGGTCCTCTACCTCTTGGCATTTTATACCCCCTTTCTTATCTCAGAACTTAATACATCCAAAACAGCATTGACATATTTGTGCCCTGCTTTGGCCCCGAATTCTTTCACCAATTCCAGTGCTTCGTCAATCACTACTTTATATGGTACCTCCTTCCGATGAAGAAACTCGTAAATTGATAAGCGCAACACCGATAATTCGACTGGATTTAACGCGCTAATATTCCTGTCCAAATGAGCCGTCATCAGTTCATCAATGACGCCAACCTGCTGAATCGTCCCTGTGACTAACTCTTTAAAATAAGCCACATCCGTATCCAAAAGCTTGTGCTCTTCCATAAATTGACTAATCAAAGCGTCCGCCTTCGTTTCGCAAAAGGACCATTGGTAAATCGCTTGGAGAGCATAGCGCCGCGCATTATGGCGAATTTTATTTATCATGAGATGTCTTCTGTTGTTTTTGCAAGCGGCGAATTTCATCACGGAATGCGTTAATATCCTGAAAACTTCGATAAACGGAAGCAAAACGCACGTAAGCCACTTCATCCAACGCTCGTAATTCATCCATCACTAATTCACCTAGCCATTGAGAACTTACTTCACGCTCCCCCCGTGCTCGTAATTTATGAATAATCCATTGGACAGCCGTCTCAATCTGTTCAGTACTGATCGGCCGTTTTTCTAAAGCCTTTAATAATCCAACACGCAATTTTTCTTCATCGAAAGCGCTGCGCCGACCGTCTCTTTTGATAATCCGAGGTAGATTTAATTCAGCCATTTCAAATGTCGTAAAACGCTCTTGACACTTTAAGCATTCACGCCGCCGACGCACTTGCGTACCCTCTTCCACTAACCGGGAATCGATGACCTTCGTGTCTTCGGCATTGCAAAAAGGACAATACATCAGTCGATTTCCTGATACACCGGAAATTTCCGACACAATTCATGGGCTTTTTGTTTGACATCGGCGATGACTTTTTCGTTATGAATATCATCTAAAATATCACAAACCCAATGCGCCAATTGAGAAGCTTCTTTTTCTTTAAACCCTCGGGTGGTAATAGCGGGAGTGCCAATGCGAAGGCCGCTAGTCACAAAAGGCGAGCGGGTTTCACCGGGAACGGTATTTTTGTTAACTGTAATATTAGCTCGTCCTAAAGCCGCTTCGGCTTCTTTGCCCGACATGTTTTTATCTAACAAACTCACTAAAAATAGGTGATTTTGCGTTCCGCCCGAGACAATCGCATATCCGCGCTCCTTCATCACATCCGCCATTGCCTTAGCATTTTTTAAAATCTGTCGCGCATAAGTTTTAAATTCCGGTTGCATCGCTTCTTTGAAGGCGACTGCTTTTGCCGCAATAATGTGCATCAATGGTCCGCCCTGAGAACCCGGAAATACGGCAGAGTTTAAGCGTTTTTTAAGTTCAGGGTTGGCCTTTGCTAGAATTAAACCCGCACGAGGGCCTCGTAATGTTTTATGCGTCGTTGTCGTCGTAACATCAGCAATTTGAACCGGCGAAGGGTAAACTCCGGCGGCTACTAAACCAGCTACATGCGCGATGTCAGTCATAAAATAGGCGTTAACGCTATCCGCGATTTCACGAAAACGTTGCCAATCGACGACGCCCGAAAAAGCAGAAAATCCAGCTAGGATAACTTTTGGTTTACGCTCTTGCGCTAGTTTGGCCGCTTTTTCGTAATCAATATCACCATCCGAATTTAAACCGTAATGCACGGCTTTATAGAACTTACCTGAAAAACTGACGGGAGAGCCGTGGGTCAAATGGCCTCCATGCGACAAATCCATGGCAAGTAAAGTATCGCCTGGATTCATTAGTGCCATATAGACCTCCGCATTGGCTTGCGAACCCGAATGAGGCTGAACGTTCGCATAATCCGCGCCAAACAGTTCCTTTGCCCGATCAATCGCCAATTGCTCGACAATATCGACAAATTCACAACCACCGTAATAACGCCTGCCGGGATACCCTTCGGCGTACTTATTAATCAATAACGAACCCTCAAGTTCTAACACGCGCGGACTGACATAGTTCTCCGAGGCAATCAACTCTATGTGGTGCTCCTGTCGTCGCGCTTCGTCCCGAATTGCTTCTGCCAATTCGGGATCGAAACTCTCTACAGTCGACGTAGGCTCGTACATGACAAACTCCTGCCAATGACTGAAAGCTGCCATTTTACCTGGACTCTGTCTCATGGGGAAGTGTCCAATAAGTCTATATGTTTCGCTCTGAAGACGGGGCCAAAAAAGATGATTCATCTATATTTCGAAACAATGAAGAAAATATCTCTTTCTGGAAATGGCGAAGGAAAATGATAAATCAAACGATGATGCTTTTGATTTTACGGCCACTCTCTAAGAAAAATAGTAGTCGTGTGTAGCGAAACGAAATACCGGAAACTAAACATAATCCTGTATTTCGCTACGTTTCATACAGACTACCAGTTTTTCTTAATAATTGTAATTTAATACACTCTGCAATTTATCTGCCGCCACGATTTCCATCCCTTCCGAAAAATCTTTAGGCGCATTGGCTTTGGGAACTATCGCGCGTCTGAAGCCGTGTTTTTCCGCTTCTTTAATTCGTTCTTGTCCACTCGGAACCGGACGAATTTCACCAGCGAGGCCAACTTCCCCAAAAACGATTAAATCTGGAGGTAATGGCTTACTTCGTAAGCTCGATAACACCGCTAATAAAACAGGAAGATCAGCGCCCGTTTCCACAATGCGTAGACCGCCGACGGCGTTAACAAATACGTCTTGGTCATAGGTAGGAACGCCACCATGGCGATGCAATGTGGCTAATAACATGGATAAACGATTCTTCTCTAAACCGACGGTGACTCGGCGAGGATTTGCAAGATGGCTTTCGTCCAGTAAGGCTTGCACTTCCACAAGCAAAGGGCGGCTGCCTTCCCACGTTACAGTAACCACGCTTCCAGAAACCGCTGTTTCATAGCGCGATAAAAAAATCGCCGATGGATTATTCACTTGTTTCAATCCCGCGTTAGTCATTGCAAATACGCCAATTTCATTAACAGCGCCAAAGCGGTTTTTAACCGCGCGAATAACACGAAAACGACTGTCATTTTTCCCTTCAAAATAAAGGACGGTATCGACCATGTGTTCTAAAACGCGAGGGCCTGCAATAGCGCCTTCTTTAGTCACATGGCCCACGATAAACAAAGCGATTCCTTTTTGTTTCGCAAAACGCACCAATTGCGCTGCACTTTCCCGTACTTGACCTACTCCGCCAGGCACTGAAGGAACGGTCTCAGTGTACACCGTTTGGATGGAATCGATTACCATCACTTGCGGATGCGATTGTTCCGCCAGCGCTAATATTTTCTCGATATGAGTTTCTGCCAACAGGGTTAATTTATCTTGAGGTAATTGCAGTCGCTGTGCTCGCAATGCAATTTGTTGCAATGATTCCTCACCACTGATGTATAAAGTGGAATAATTTCTGCTAATTTCACACAAAATTTGCAGCAATAAAGTGGATTTACCCACACCTGGATCACCACCGATTAATACCACCGAATCAGAAACTAACCCTCCACCAAGGACATGATCAAATTCTGCAAGTCCCGTTGCCAACCGTGGTTTGGATTGCATGCTAACGTTGCCTAGCAAGACAGGAACAGACTGCGCACCCGCAAATCCACCTCTACGATGTGTGGATTTTTTAACAGCCACTTCTTCAACAATGGAATTCCACTCTTCACAATCACGACACTGCCCTTGCCATTGCGCGTATTGCGCACCGCAATATTGGCAGGAAAAAATAATTTTTCTTTTAGTCATAGAAACGCTTACGACGGAGGTTGCTAAAATAAGGTTTTAACAAATGAACCAGGCCCTAAAAGGGTTTGAATCCATGCAGAGTTTGTTAAGCAGACTTCGATATCACGATGAATAAACCCACGACCATTTTAAGTTGGCAACTTAAAATGGTCAACAGAAGTAGCCTTAATTGGGAATTCTTTCCATTTTGGCTTGTTTTTTTATTAGTCTTAATTTCTAAAAACTCTCGCCGTCCTGCAAAGGTGGGAATGACGAAGTTTAAAATTCGAATGGCTGGGATGTGGATAATGATAGGGGTCAGCGCGCCTCTATTCTCTTCCTAACAACAATCGAGCCGCTTCTTTAGCAAAATAAGTAGTAATAAAAAATAAGTAATAACAAAATCCGCTGGCGCGTTTAATAGCCAAAAACTTCCATCATTACTTGTGTTTCATCGAGCCAACCACGGGGGCGGAGACTTTGATCATGCCGAATTCTCCGCTGACCTGGTAAGCACTGAATGGAATGTGAGTTTAACCATTAAGAAATCCGCGCACTCAGCTACGTCCAATTTGGCTTCGCGAAAGGGGCCGTAAAAACTGGATGCGTATTTAACCACATAACTGAGAACAGGAATCCCTGTGAACCCCATATGATTCAGCCCCCGACGGATTGCCTGAACCATGCCGTCCATCATACTACTTGGAGCAATCACATCAGCACCAGCGCGAACTAAACTGGTGGCTTGAGCCACTAATACTAAATAATTTAAGAGCGTTGTCATTATCGACATCGTCATTACTACGAATATTTTTAGACACAACACCACAGTTACTGTGATCAGTATATTCGCAAAAACACAAATCCGCAGCAATTAAGAGCCGCGGTGCTTTATTCTTAATTCGCTGAATTGCCCGCTGAACAACATCATCGGGCTGAAAGGCTGAGGAACCTGTTGCATCTTTAAAATCGGGTATGTCGAACAAGATAATCCCCGGTAATTGAGAAGCCTCAATTCGTTCAACTTCTTCATCCAGCTGATCAACGCTCCACTAAAAATGCCCGGGTATCGAGCTTTTGATTTTCTGTCCCACTCGCACGAATGAAGGCAGAATCATATCTTTTACGCACAAACGATGTTCACTAATTAATTCGCGAAGTTGCGAGCGCTGGCGCAAACGGGGGAGCCGAACCTCAGGCAGGGAATCAATAGTCATCGCGTAGTGATTTTCTTTTATCGAATGATCTTCCATTGTCCGTCTGGCATACGACAAGCTGTCCCGTAGGCTTTCTTGGTTTGACCGCCTATCGTAACTAAAGTTTGGTATTCCCGGCAATAACGGTGGTGTTGATGATATTGACGAATCGGACGAACGGTATAAGTCACGTCGTGACTATTAGTCCAACTGGCTTGCTGGCCAATCGGCGTGTTCGTCACTGCACGAGCTATATTAATACGATCTTGTTCATCCATTCGTTTACCGACGAAATTACCAACAACGCCGCCGATCAGCGCACTGCCAAAAACACCGATCCACGCTCCCTCCCCATGAAAGAAAGCAGCTCCTAACAATCCACCCACTGCTGTCCCAGCAAGGGTCCCCCCAGGAACGTTGTTGCCAGGCGTACAGCCCGTCAAACCCACGGCTAACATGGCCATTGCTCCAATAGTTGCGATTTTCTTCATGGTTTTCTCTCTTTATTTTTAAGTAAAGAAGTCAATCAACCGGTTATCCACACCGACAGACAATTTTTTCAAAAGGATACCGTGTTTCCAATCCTTGATCAATATGCAGCACTCAGGAAAAGCCCTTGGAACGTTTGAGATTAACTGTTCAAAGTAGCTCAATAGCGTTCGATATTTACGTTACTGTCTTGCTTCACAATTGCTTAAAGCGCTTAGTTGAAGGAAAGGAAAATCGTCAGAATATACTTTCCCTTTTCTACTCACGAAGTTTTTCAAAAGTCTCTCAATATCCCGTTGATTATTTAGCGGTTGAGTTTGTAAATGGATACAGCGGTTGGCTAAAGCCGGACTCAATTCTCGACGCCCACCGCCAATGCTGCGGATTCCCGCTAAAAAAACCATAAAACTAGGTTGCCTAGGTGGTGCTCTCGTGTAAGGCTTATTCCCGATAAAACACTATTCAATATGCGCTCTAAGGAATCGCTATAGCTATTCATCGATCCAAATGCTTCTTCCCTTCTCAAAGGCCTTCAAAATCTTTTGCTCTAATTTTAGATAAATTTAATTCGATTAATTGCTAACACATAACGTATCAATGCAGTCTTACCCGTTCCCGGCAAACCTTTCCTTAAGCGCTGTGCTTTTTGCTCGTCAGGATTTAGTACTTCACCCGCCAGAACATTTTTACGAGGAGTGCTATTCTGATTGAGACTTTCCTCACACACCGACGCTAAGTTGGCGTGCGATATAAAAACAATGTTATCATTTTCTATCCGATCAATATAATCGAATGGAAACTTGCTTTTGATTTCGCTGGCTTCAACAAGATTCTGAAAAATTGAAGTTCTTTCGAAAATTGAAAAGGAAACTTTATATTACTTATCCGCTCTTCACAGTAGGCCAGCAAAGTCACGCGATGCACATTCTCGCAATCAATCCCAGCGCGTCTAATAAAGTTCGAATACAAGCGATCGAAACCCCTTAAATATCGATAAGCAAAAGCGCCGAATATTGTTTTACTTTAATTTTTTTGATAAAGTCATCAAATGAATTGCTTTCTTCAGCCTATAAAGTTAGCCGAACAATAAATTGTGTATTTTGTTTTACGTTATTCTCACCGGTTTTTAGGAAGGTAGTGTAGAAATTCTCTAATTGTTAGTAAGTGTTTGAAGAAAATAATTAATTAGATTAAGTACGGTTAATGGAAAAAATAATCGACACTTCTCCTGACTTGATCAGGAAGGCAGCACACGAAGTATACAAATTCTTTAGGAAGAAAAATCCGAGAACTGATTTTCTTAAAAAGATAGAATTTCATCGCCGCTTCCAGACAGGCTGGCATGCAAGGAACAATTCCCTTCTTTGTATTATCTTTGAACTCATCAAATAATGACTTTTTACATATTATCGGGGCAGGCCATATCACACGCACCAATCAAGATCATGATCGTCTAGAATCATATGTTTGAACCCTTCAAGCACTAATATTTTAGTGTTTTTGTTAGGGCAGGCTTTTATACAGTCTGCAAACTGTCACGCTAACAAAAGCGGTTGTTCCATTATCGAGATGAGCATACTCTTCCCCACCACAATTTTCCCAATTAACTCTCCGTTAATCACGTAAACAGAATCCTGGGAGCCATGATAAATAGCAGCCAACTGTTCAAATCCTCTCTCGATGAAAAATCACACAGGTTATCCATCGGTTTGTGCGCTAAAGGGAAGGTAATCCTTTTTACTGTTGGCCGATCGCCCTCTTCCTGCGAGACATATAATAAAACCTATTACATTGAACCAATACAAAATCTTTTTAAAATATTCAATCTTCCTTAACTCTGATGAGGCTTTTCCAGTAATTAGCAAAGTTTTTAATTTCAAGGTGAAGCTAATGGCGCTGTAGCGTTTTGCCAGGGACGATTCTGGAGGGTTTTGTGAAGAGTCTAAACACACCACTAGCGATAGCGATATAAGACTTATCAAAAATATAGCAGCCAAGAAAAGCTCCTGAAGCAAGGTGATATTTTGTAATAGAGACGGTTATCTTTTAACAAAGCTTAATTTCTTTCTATAGCTAATATTAATACACAAGTCAAAAAATAATAAAAAACAACCCAATGAAAAGTGCGCTCTTTAAAGGGGGCGTTATAATGCGCCAACACAGAATTTCTATTTTAAATAAAGAGCAGGTGATGAAAGATATTAAAATACTTG
>NZ_VFIV01000066.1 GCF_019425495.1 Coxiella endosymbiont of Ornithodoros amblus | reverse complement strand
AATAAATATCAACACCAAGTATTTTAATATCTTTCATCACCTGCTCTTTATTTAAAATAGAAATTCTGTGTTGGCGCATTATAACGCCCCCTTTAAAGAGCGCACTTTTCATTGGGTTGTTTAGCTAGGATAGGAACAGATAGTTGAGAAGAGCTAAATTTAACAAACTTCAGATACAACAATACCAGTAAAATAATCGGGGTTAGAAGATTGGACAAAATGATGCCCAAGTTATAGGGAGCAAAATTGCCATGAACGACCATTTGATCAATGTGTCCATAGGTGGCTCCCAGCATAAAGAAAGAGCATCTCAAACCTGTCGCTAATCAAAATTTATCCCGAACCCATAACGAAAGAATGCCGATCCCCTCCAAGCGCCATGTGAAACCCCACTTAAAATTGAAACGGACTCCCGGGCGTCCACCCAATCATTTGTACTATTTGATTGGCATAAAAACGTGACTGATAAATCTGATTAGGACGACCAAACCCACCATAAAAAATGGAAAATAGGAAAAATACAAATCCACGATTTTTTTGAGTACTGGTTGCGTTTAATCCAATGATGCATGGCATGCAGAAGAATAGAAACAAGAATAAGGAAATTATTAACCATCGCTAGGGTCTTTAGCTTTGATATTTTAGTTAGACTATAGCATATTCATACATTATGACGAGAGGGAGAATCTAGTGAAGACTCAGTGTACCAGATTTTTATTGCTTGCTTACGTCCTTGTCCCTGTCCTTTTTTGCGTTTGCGGTTTCGATGCCAAGGACTAAGTAGTTAATACTTGCAAAGCGTTGTGACACATTAGACTGTGTAAGAGATAGAATTATTTAATTGATGAAAATGAAAAGAATTGTCATTTTGATTAAGAATCAGCTCATCTATGTTCAACCTGCCGCAGAGTTAAAAAAAGAAAAAAATCAGTTCATGGATCAAGCGCGAGAAGATAAAATTTTAGCTTTTCTGTCACAACAAGCTGAGAAGATGGGATACCATCGGTGAGATAGCCAAGCATCAATCGAATAATTATGAGAAACGCTTTCATCATTATCAATCTTAAAAATTAAGTACCAGAAAATAAAACTGAAAGGAATAGTTTGGCAAAATTACATTTGTATTTATTCCGCTATGAATGCAGGTAAAAGCACAACCCTCTTGTAGTCGAGTTATAATTTAACGAGCGAGAAATGGACACGTTGGTGTTTTTGTCCGTTGTTGATGATCGTGAAGGAGAAAAAATCACTACCTGGATTTAGCTTTCCGGGAAAGCTATTGTGTTTACGAAGGATACAAATTTATTTAGATATATTTCGGATAAATTAATACAGAACACAAATATTCGCTGTGTGCTAGTAGACGAAGCTCAGTTTTTAACTAAATCACAGGCTGAGAGCTAGCCTTGGTGACTAATGAACTTAATTTGCCTGTCCTAGCCTACGGTATCCGTACCGATTTTCAAGGCGAACCATTCGAAGGTAGTGTTTATCTTTTGGCTTTGGCGGATCTTTAGTAATTGAAATAAAAACCATTTGCTATTGCGGACGAAAAGCGACGATGAACTTACGTATCGACGATGAAGGAAATCCCATCGGCGAATGAGAACAGATCCACCCTGGAGGCAACGATCGATACACGGCCACCTGCCGCAAGCATTTTCGACTAGGGCAATCGACGCAAACAAATAAATGGCTCCAACGTAGCTTTTAACTATGTTCATTCTTTATTCTGGCAATTGAGTCGTAGGTTGAGATGAGCTTGCGAAGCCAAACTTACGGCCTATCCTTCTAAGAAATTTTTATATATAATCCTGGCTTAATTTAGCGGAGGGGGAATCGGTATGCCAGAACCAGCGCTGATCACGTCAAGATTGAGTCCAGAAAACGGAATGACTTACGATTACCCTTTACAACCTTGGGTTGTTTGTTTCGCCGCCTCTCTATTTTTCTTTTTTGAATTTATTCAGCTCAACCTCTTCAACGCGCTGAGCCCGGCTTTAATGCAGGCTTTTCACATTAGTGCTACCCGCTTGGGCCATTTATCCACCAATTATTTTTATGCTAATGTTATTTTTCTTTTTCCGGCTGGGATGCTTCTCGATCGAATTTCCACTCGTAAACTGATCATCTTAGCCATGGCGGCTAGCGTCATCTGTACCTTTGGTTTTTCGGCTTCCACTGCACTTTGGCAGGCGGATATCTGTCGTTTTGTCACTGGCATTACAGGATCATTCTGCTTATTAAGCAACGTTCGATTAGCATCGTGCTGGTTTGAGCCGCGTCACATGGGCTTAATTATCGGTTTAATCGTTACTTTCGCCATGATTGGCGGTTTGATTGCACAAACTCCTTTCACCTTATTGACGGACGCCGTGGGTTGGCGGATGGCGACATTAATCGATGCCGCTTTCGGTCTAGTTATTCTGTTTTTGATTGTGTTTTTTGTGAGAGATTATCCGCCTCGGCAAGGAAGCATTTTTCAGAATCACCAGGCTCAACTGCACGATCTCGGATTCTGGCATGCGTTACTGCAAACAACTAAAAACCGCCAAAATTGGTTTGGGGGTTTATACACCTCACTAATGAACTTACCCATTTTTTTATTGGGTGCAATGTGGGGAGTTCTTTATCTGGTGCAAATTCGTGGGCTGAGTCGATCCGATGCTTCTCTACTGACTTCAATGTTGTTTATCGGTACAATCGTTGGGTCGCCAGTTATAGGTTGGCTATCAGATCAAATAAAGCGTCGGCGCATGCCGATGGCTCTTGGTGCCATTGTGTCGTTAATTTTAATATTACTGTTAATGTATGAACCCAATTTATCCTTTTTATCACTCCTCGTTATTTTTTTAGGGCTAGGGTTCATTACCAGCACTCAGATTATTAGTTATCCCTTAATCGCCGAAAGCAATCATCTCGCATTGACAGGAACAGCAGAAGGGATGGCTTCCGTGTTAATTATGGCCGGCGGGTTCACCCAATCCTTTTTTGCTCGCCTAATGGAATGGCGATGGGGGCATCACATTGTCAATCATGTCCCGATATTTTCACCCAGCGATTATCGGTTAGCATTGGTGATTATGCCAATCGCTTTTTTATTAGCGCTGGTAATAGCGTACTTTGTGCGAGAAACACATTGTATTGCTTCTCGTGAATGTCAAAATGCAAAACCCAGTGATTAGTGTAGAAAGCCTAACATTACCACAACCTCAACACACTCTATAAGATCGCTGCGTGCTTGGATAGTCTGTTTAACGGCATCGCTTTTTTTCTTTTATGAATTCATTCAAATGAATATATTCAATCCTATTAGCGACCCGCTGATGCAAACTTTTCATATCAATGCAGCTCTAGCTGGGTCAACTTTCTTCTTTTTATTTTATTTCTAGCGTTATTTTTCTTTTTCCGGCCGGGTATGTTACTTGGTCGCTATTCCACACGGAAAATCATTCTTTGCTCTCTCGGAATTCGCATTTTGAGTATTGTCTCGTTTGCGTTGACAACGTCGATTTTCTGGACTTCTCTTTTTCGGTTTTTAACCGGAATTGGGAGCGCATTTTATTTCTTAAGTGTCATTAGTTTAGCGACGCAATGGTTTCCGTCGGATCGACTAGCACTTGTTACTGGAGTTATTGTTCAATGGCCATGTTGGGCGGAATAGCTGCGCAGACGTCTTTAATGCTCCTTCAACACATGGCGGGTTGGCGCAACGCCTTGGTAATTGGTGCGGCGGTAGGAGCGTTAATTTTTTATTGATTTTTGCTGTCATTGCTGATTACTCATCCACTTATATTGAACGTCATCAACTGGAACAACAATAGATTAAGATTAAGAGTATTGGTTATTGGAAAAGTATGGGTTTGGCTGTTTTAAATGTGCAAAATTGGTTGGTGAAAATTTATACTTTTTTGATGAATCTACCATTAAGTTTGTTAAGAGGAATTTTGGGAATTTTATACCTCGTTAACGCTCAGCGCATGACGGGAATTGACGCGACTTATAACCAGTATGCTACTTTTGGGTACAGTTATTGGGGGACCGGCAGTCGGGTGGGCTTCAGATAAAATAGGGTTATGTCGTTTACCGATGTTAATTGGTGTGATAATATCATCTATCTTATTTTTAATCCTAATGTTTGGTCCCGCAATTATCGTTTTACCACTTGTTAATATTATTTTTAGCGATAGGGTTATCGACAAGTACTCAAGTCATTGGATATCCAGCGGTTGCTGAGAATAGTCTTCCCACTATCACGGCGATGTCAGCTAGCGTGGTCAGCATTACAACGATTGGCGGCCAAACACTTTTTCAACCGCTTTTCGGGCACTTGATCGATTTACGTGCTGGCTATTTTGTCATATTGGTGGCTACAATATTTTTGATTTTCGGTGGGTAATATGGTAAAAAGACTTGAAGTTTTTTGGATAGAGGATCAGATTTTCCTGGGGATCCACACCGAACAACCTTTCCAGACGGCCTTCCTGATCTTCTTTTTTTGAACCCAAACTATAATGAGATTTACCCTTAAGGGGCATTCAGCGTCGTATCCATAAACTAGGTAACAAGCTGTTTCCATGCTATGCCCATTTAAGGTATTTTTAATATTGAGTTCGAAACAAGGATAAATAAATTCCTATTCGTCTACCAACTTAAAGTATACGAATATTTTTGGGTGCCACTTCCAAAATCAGAATCTGTAAAATAAAAAGAAGCGGGCATTTTATTTCCCTCCTTCATTTAAAGTTAAAAGCAGTTTATATTGAATTATGGTTTGACGAAATCTAAAAATGAAAATAAGCGATAAGTATTTAGCTGAAAAACCCATGTTTTGATTCATCTATGCTTGTTTGTATGGTTTTTGGTGATTAAACTAGCGATTATGATTCTAATAGTAGAAAATTGTATAGAAGACGAGCAACTGAAAGAGAAAAGCGAATTAAGGAAGCTCAAGATATAACGAAAAGCTATCATTTGTGGACTAAAAGAAAGGAAAATTCAGCGAGGTAGCAGATCAGGAACGATTTACTAATGAAAAATTAGAGGTCATCGTCGAGAACATTATTTCCACTAATAAAAATTACAAACCTATACTGATTCTAGCGCAAACATAAAAAAAACTTTAACATAAGAATTAATTAGCGTTTAATCCACTCGAAAAATTAGCAAAAGAAGTTAACTACTGGAATATTCAGGCAATTGGTGATTACTGTACTTGTAGTAGTGGAAGCCCATTGGTCTGAACGTGATGAGAAAGGGGCTCTTCGTTTCAAAACAGTCTCGGAACCTCGAATAATTATTTTCATGCAGAGAGCAAGAAAAATAGAGATAATAGAGCAATCGGTGTCTGCGAGTGGGACCTTTACGCTAAACACGAATACAAAAAATATATAATTCGAAAAAACATCGAATATTTTCTTCTTCCCGCTACCCCGAGATGTTTCTGATTTTCGTGCATTTATGCAAGAATTATCGGAAATTGCGATAGCTTCCGACAGCATCATGTTGCTTAGCCAAATAAGAGAATTCCGCTATACGAAACCTTCAGCTTTGTCACCATGTGCTTTGACAGAAGAAAAAAGTGCAGAGTGAAGATGTAAGTGAGAGGTTAACGGCATCAGGGTTAGGAAGTCGAAGTTTAAGTGCTTAAAATCGACAAGCTGTTGCACTAAGTTATAATCCTTCGCGCAATAATGAGCCTAATGAAGTGAAAAATTCTACAACTCCGGTTGTCCGAATTCCTTTAGTCGCGATACCCGGAAGGTATTTCAGTAGTCAATATACTAATGGGCCACAATTTTTATTCGAAGTTGATAGGAAGCGTCATCAAGAGAAGCTGACCTATTTTCGTGACGTGAATCAATCCCTTTTAGGGCATTTGAAATTTTTTTCTCAAGACGGACTTCCTCTTTTACACTATGCAATAAACCAGTTAGCATGGAAATGTGCTGAATATTCTATTAAAACAGCCTCTGCCGAAATCTTTTGATTTCTGACCCCGATGGGTAGATCAACACTTGCATATGAAAGAGAAATGAGCGACATCAACTCCACACTGCCATTACCGAAACTGGATAAGATTATTAGCTTACTCAAGCAAAAGACGCCAGCTAAGGAGCTTGAAATTAACCAAGAAAATACTCAATCTCCTGCTCTAACGCTGAAGGAATTAGTGGGATTAGCTTCAGTCACTGTTTTTTATTTCTTTACTGGTCACAACATTTAAACCAATACCTGGGTTTTCCACTCACGGTAATTCTTAAGATTAATACATTGGGAATTTTAATTTTCAGCTTTACGATTTTTTTAAGGGGCTGGCTAACGGATCGATCTGGGTATCGAACCATCTATTTAATTGGCGTTCTCTGAATTATTTTGTCAGCGTATCCTTTATTTCTATTTTTTATGTTACATTCTCTATCGCTCGTTATAGTCAGTTAGGTGTTATTTTCAATTATCTTTGCTTTTATCACGGGCGCTTATCCGGCAATAACGATTTTATTTCCTACCTCGGTCCGTTACGCAAGTATTGCAACGGGAATTGATTTTATACAATTGTGACTGGATCAAGATCCTCGGCTCTATTCTCTCGAGACGTTTGAATAGTTGACTGGGAAGTCATTCCACTACTTCCACTTACAATCCTAAACAAAATTCTCGAG
>NZ_VFIV01000030.1 GCF_019425495.1 Coxiella endosymbiont of Ornithodoros amblus | reverse complement strand
TTTTGCAATAAATATCAACACCAAGTATTTTAATATCTTTCATCACCTGCTCTTTATTTAAAATAGAAATTCTGTGTTGGCGCATTATAACGCCCCCTTTAAAGAGCGCACTTTTCATTGGGTTGTTGTGCGTCATTTATAACGGGGTGGTGGCCTCATGGAGCCAATCGTTTAATTCATTGGCCGGTAATAAGTCCCTTAGGGTTTGGTAAACTCGTTGATGGTAGTCATTAATTTGCTGGATTTCTTCAGAGGTGAGCAAGTTAGGATTAATTAATTTACGGCAATAAGGAACCAGTGTGAGATCTTCAAAACTGTAAAAAGGCCCGTCCCCGGTGAGGCTGTCGTCAACGGTGAACTTTTCCGTGACCAGGCAAAGATTTTCAATTCGGATTCCATATTTATTGGTTAAATAAACACCCGGTTCGTTGCTCACAATCATTCCAGGTTGCAGAGGAATGCCGGTATAACGAGAAGTTATTGCCTGCGGCCCCTCGTGGACACAGAAATAGCTGCCGACGCCGTGTCCCGTGCCGTGTCCATAATCCAGTGCCTCACGCCATAAAAATTGATGCGCTAGGGCATTGAGATGTTCCCCGCAAGCCCCTTTCGGGAAAACAGCCTGGCGAATCGCTAAATGCCCTTTGAGCACTAAGGTATAAAGGCGTTTTTCTTCTTCTGTAGGAGTTCCAAGGTGAATAGTTCGGGTAATGTCCGTGGTTCCACAATGATATTGGCCGCCCGAATCAATTAAATAGGGTGCCGAATCATTAATGCTGGCATCAGTATCGGTTGTTGCCGAGTAATGCACAATCGCACCATGCGGACCAAATCCACTAATGCTGGGAAAACTTAAATCCAGACAACGAGAATCACTGCGGCGGAAAAATTCCAATTTTTCAGCTGCTGATATTTCAGTCACTCCCGATTGCCAATGATTTTCAAGCCAGTGTAAAAATTGAATCATCGCAATGGCATCGATAATATGCGCTTCTCTCGCTCCTTTTTGTTCCACGGGATTTTTTAATGCTTTTGCCAATGTAATAGGTGATGGTTTTAAAATAATAGAAGCTACGTTTTTTAACTGGTCTCGAAGCCATAAATTAGTCGCTCCTGGGTCCAGCCATACCGAGCCTGATAATGACTCTAGCGATTTTCCGATACTTTCATAAGGCTCTATGTGAACGGGAATTTTTTTAAAATAAGATCGATCCTCTTCAATAATTTTGTGAGGGTCTACAAAAAGACTAGCTTCGTTTTGCGTAATGACAGCATAACTAATAACCAACGGATTATAAGCAACGTCATTGCCACGAATATTAAAAAGCCACGCAATAGCGTCTAGCGTATTTAAGATGATGGCATCTACACTCTCTTTTTGTAACGTCTGACGCAGAGCCGCTAATTTATCTTCCGCGCTAAGACCGGCGTATTGCAACGGTTGAAGTTGAATGGATGCTTTGGGAAGCAGCGGCTGATCTTCCCAAACGCGATCGATTAAGTTTTTATCAATGGCTAATAATTTTCCATTTTGTTTTTCTAAAGCGCGGTGAATTTTTTTGGTCTGTTCAAGATTAATTAACCGGGGGTCAACGGCAAAAACAATGCCGTTTTTTTGCTGAGTTAACCATTGCTCAATCGCGGGTGTTTCACCTTGTCCCATTTTCATTAAATAATAGAGGGAATCGTCGAGCTGTTGTGCGGCTTGAAGAAAATAACGCGGGTCTGTCCACAAAAAAGCTTTATCGATTCCAACGACTACATCGCCCGCTGATCCCGTAAAACCACTAATCCAGGCGCGCCGTTGCCAACAGGAAGGAACGTATTCGTTTTTATGAGGGTCGGTGGAAGGAACGTAATAATAATCGACCCCCATTTCATGCATTAAACGACGTAAGGCTGATAGGCGGTCGGCAATAAGATTGGTCATATTTTCCCTCTCTCAATTGAAGTGTCCTTATAATATACATAATACTCGATTTCGCTATTAGCCGCGAGCCTTAACATGGTAGGATGTAATATCCCATTTTATTCTCCCACTGGAGAGAAGGGATATTTAAAATTCAGATACACTAACATGAATCAAACTGACATCATCATCATTGGCGCCGGCCTGGTAGGCACCAGCGTGGTGGTGGCCTTACAAGGTCACGGGATAAGAATCAAAATCCTTGAGCACCATTTGCCATCAGCTGCCGTAACTTCATCGAACGATGTAAGACCGCTGACGTTATCTTTCGGTAGTTATCAAATTTTGAAAAACCTGGGGGTAGAGGATGGTTTAGCGAATGAGGCTTGTCCGATTTCGACGGTTCATGTGTCGGATCTAGGAGCGCTGGGCGCGCTTCGTTTTCACGCGGGTGAATTTAATGTGCCTGCCTTAGGCTATGTCGTGTCTTTTTCAAAATTGCAACAGAGCCTTTATCAACGAGCTGCTTTGCAAAAAAACGTGGAGATCGTTCCTATCTCGACTATTGATGATATTCAATGCAATTCGAATCATGCGCAGGTTATTTTTTCGACAATAAATGGGCAGCAACAGTTACAAGCTGCTTTATTAATCGCCGCCGATGGGACCCACTCCACAGCACGTCGCTTATTAAAAATTCCCGTTGAAAAAGAGAACCAAAACGAAGTGGCGCTTATTGCTTTATTGCGCTTAAAACAGCCCCACAACCAGATTGCTTACGAACGCTTTACCTCACAAGGGACGCTAGCCCTTTTGCCGCTTTTTCAAGCTAACCAATGCCGATTGGTCTGGACGTTACCGAAAACAAAAGCAGATAAGGTCGGGCAGTGGTCTGATGACGAATTTTGCGCGGTATTAGATCGGATTTTTAAACCTTATATTGGCGCTATCCAATCCGTTGAGCGTGGAAAACTCTTTCCACTACAAATGTTAATTGCCCAAGAACAAGTTCGCCCAAGTTTTGTTATGCTTGGTAATGCTGTGCATACGCTGTATCCTATTGCTGCTCAAGGATTTAATTTAGGATTGCGAGACGCGGCTGTGCTAAGCGAAGTGTTAATCGACGCACGCCGTCAATTAAAACCGTTAGGCGATATCCGCTTTTTGCAAGCATATAGTCGATGGCGGAAAGCCGACCAAGCGCGAATAACGGGATTAACTCGCGGTCTTTCGCAATGGTTTGGTGTACAGTTCCCATTAGCCAATCAGGCGCGAGGGTTTGGTTTATTGGCGACGGGTTTGTTACCCCCGTTTAAAAAACGTTTAGCCAAACGCCTAATGGGTCTTTCTGGTCAGTTACCGCAATTAATGCAAGGATTGAAATTGGATGACGCAATCTGAGTTCAAGAAAAAACCGATAGCCATTGTTGGCGCTGGAATGGTGGGATTATTATTGGCAAGGCTATTAGCAAAAGCCAAAATAAATACCGTCATTATCGAGGCAAAAAAACCGTTATTACGTTGGAATAAAGAAACTTTAGATTCGCGCGTGAGCGCTATTAATGCTGTTTCAACACGTTTGTTAAAAACGGTAGGCGTTTGGCAAGAGATTCGGAAACCGACTTATTCGCCTTTAGTTAAGTTAAAAGTTTGGGATGGTCTTAGCGGCGCTAAAATTACTTTTGATAGTGCCAAAGTAGGGGCTCGCGCGTTTGGTGCTATCGTTGAGAATCGTGAAATAATTCGCGCTTTATGGCAAAAATGCCAAGGGGACCTTTTAATCGAATTTATTTGTCCGGCAAAACCAAAACAATTGTTTCATACGATGAATTTCGTCGAGCTTGAATTAGATAACGATCGAAAAATTCAAACACCGTGCGTGGTGGGTGCCGACGGGGGGCATTCTTGGTTGCGCCAACATATGTCCATTGAAATTAATGAGCGACCTTACGAACAAAGCGCAGTAGTGGCTGTGGTCAAAACTGAAAATGCACATCAGCAAACAGGTTGGCAAGTTTTTTTACCAAAGGCTGTTTTAGTGTTGTTACCTTTGGCTGATCCACAGCATTGTGCCATTGTTTGGTCGGTGGCTACCGAAAAAGCCAATCATTTAATGACGTTGAATGAAACTGAATTTAATGAAGAATTAAATAATGCGTTTGGGTTGCGATTGGGAAAAATTCGACGACTCACTTACCCGAAAGCCATTCCCTTAATTATGCGCCATGCCAAAAAATACATCGGTTCACGCATGGCATTAATTGGCGATGCTGCGCATACGATTCATCCGTTAGCGGGACAAGGAGTTAATTTAGGTTTTATGGATGGGGCTTGTTTAGCTCAATGTTTTATCGACGCCCATCAAAAAAACCAGGGTCTTGGAAACTTACGCACATTGCGCCGTTATGAGCGTTGGCGAAAAGGCGATAATACAATAATGCTAGCCGCCATGCGTCTTTTTAAAGAATGTTTCAGTGTTCAGTTTCCATTTATTGTACAAGCGCGCAATATAGGATTAAATATTACGGATCGCCTTAACCCAGTTAAAAATTGTTTTATGAAAATTGCAATGGGTGAAGTGAGTGAACTACCTGATTTAATTAACCACACGCCATTATTTACTTAAATTAAAATTAAATTAATCAATTAATATTGACCCCATGGGTTAATATGTTACTGTCGTTTTAAATTCTTCTTAAGAAAATAAATTCCTTATTGTAAGATAATAAGAGGAGATTTTTTATGAGACAACTCGTTTCAATTCAAAGATAAACATGATGCTCCGTTGAAGAAAAAAGATTTGACAGCTTTGCCTCTAATGACTGTCGATTCGGTACTTGTATTTTTAATTAGATAAAAATAAAGTGATTGCTCCTTTTTCAAAGGATTATATTTTTACGACTGATGGTAATATTAAAAATGAATTTTCTGCTTACTTTAAGTAGGGGCTAGTGCTGCCCTTAGTATTTATACTTTGGGTCGAACTATTTTCAATGATTGGCAACTAAGAAAGGCGTATTATGCAAATCCTGAGAATCGGTTGCAGGAAATAGAAGTGAGGGGTTCCGAAAACACACAATTGTTAACTGATCCTGTAGAGTTAGAAGAAAATTCCAACGAATGTAAACGGGGAAACGCGCCCAGCCTTAAGGACCTTTTTTGAAAAACATCCATTTATTTCTATGGCATAGAATTTCAACTCTTTTGAAAACCACGTAGGGGATTCTAATATCGACGGCAACAATGAGTCCTCCTTTTCTGGGGCGTGTGGTTGATTTGATCAAAGATAATTTATCTTTTTAGTATTTAGTATGAAAGAATAAACTATATTTTATTTTATGGAAGTTACGCTGCTTTTGCAGTGTTGGCTTTGCTTTTAAATTGGATGAATTATCATGAAATGCAAATGCCATTGAAACTTTTTCTTAAAGAAGGTGGGAATAGTGAAAGACTTCGGGAGTGTAAATCCGCCTTGTTTTCGTTTCCTCACAATGATCAACCAGTCTTTGAACCAAATGTTGAAGAAAGTCGTCGTGTTCTATTATGTTAAGGATATTGACGCAATTTCGATCCTTTAGTAAAGCTAAAACTTAAACCCGTTATCCCGCTCCCTCATCGTCCCCCATGTAGGAGGGAACCCAGCGCACTACGTGCGCTGTGCGCTAAAAGCGCGCCTGGACTCCTGAGCGGGATCACCAAGTTTAAAAAGTTTCTTATCCATAGGCTGACTAGTTACAAAAAGATGTCCGTCGTTCCCGTGCGTGGGCCGTCTACTGACAGACAAAGAATCGAGGGCTTTCACAGCCGAAGTCACGGGAGTCCCGGCTAAAAGGCTAAGAAAAGCACCATCGGTGTTTTTCTTAGCCCCTAGTCTTTTAGGTCTCCTCCTGACTCCGCCGTGAAGGTTTTGTATGCTTCAATAATACAGCAGATGCCCCGCGGAGGGCGACGGGGTTTAAGTTTTTCACGCTTCACCACGGGTGGGTAATGATAGAGGCCCCTTGTATCTAAAAAATTACAGCCATCATAGTTAATGGAGCTCTTCCTTACATAAAAAAACTGTACACTCACGGGGGGTCCCCATTTTTCCGCTCAGAAAACGGCAACAAAAGGCGCTAGCCGGGCAGGCTACAATAATGGCGAAATGAAGTTAATGACTCTAATTGATTCAGATCATCAAAAATTTAGCCTGACTCACCTAAACCAGACAAAATTAATGATGGCACGATAGGTATACAGCTCCATTTAATCCCCTGCTTCTTTTGAGACCCCTTTTTCTCCGCCTCCTCTATCTATTGAGTGCGTATATTAATACACAAAATAAAAGTAGGATGCATTGGTTTTTTAAAATAATCTCTGCTTTTAAAAGTGGTTATTTATCCGACCAACTCCTTCTCGCAAATACTTCCCTCAACTTTAAATTTCAGTTAAAGTAAGCCTTCAATTTTTGCGTTGTCCAATGTAGGAAGGGATTTGTAATGTTCATACCTATGTTTAAAAAACTACGTGGTTTGATTTCAAACGATGTTTCAATCGATTTGGGGACAGCCAATACCTTGATTTATATGGTTGAGCAAGGTGGCATTGTGTTGAATGAACCATCCGTTGTTGCGATTCGTCGCGATGCTCGCGGGGGGCAAGAAAGCGTGGCTGCAGTGGGAACTGAGGCTAAGCGAATGTTAGGTCGCACCCCGGGCAATATTATAGCGACGCGACCGTTAAAAGACGGCGTTATTGCTGATTTTCACGTTACCGAAAAGATGTTGCAATATTTTATTCATAAGGTACATAAAACCCGATTCTTGCGTCCGAGTCCGCGGGTATTAATTTGCGTTCCTTGTGGCTCCACTCAAGTTGAGCGTCGCGCCATTAAAGAATCTGCTTTAGGCGCAGGTGCGCGTGAAGTGTATTTAATTGAAGAACCAATGGCCGCTGCGATGGGCGCTGGTTTGCCGGTTGAAGAGGCTAGCGGTTCTATGGTGGTGGATATAGGCGGAGGAACGACTGAGGTCGCTATCATCTCATTGAGCGGTATTGTGTATGCGGAATCGGTGCGAATCGGTGGCGACCGTTTTGATGAGGCTATTATCAGTTACGTACGTCGTAATTACGGTACTTTGATTGGTGAAACTACGGCAGAGCGGATTAAACATGAAATTGGTGGTGCTTTTCCAAGCAATGAAGTAAAAGAAATTGAAGTACGAGGGCGCAATTTAGCCGAAGGCGTGCCTCGCGGTTTTACCTTGACTAACAACGAAATCCTTGAAGCACTGCAAGAACCCCTTTCGGGGATTGTGGGCGCCGTTCGCGCTGCTTTAGAGCAAGCGCCCCCTGAGTTGGCTGCTGATATTGCAGAAAGAGGAATGGTTTTAACAGGAGGCGGGGCCTTGTTAAAGGATATCGATCGTTTATTAATGGAAGAAACGGGCTTGCCAGTAGTGGCGGCTGAAGATCCTTTAACCTGTGTCGCCCGAGGTGGAGGACGAGCGTTAGAATTGATGCGTTCGATGGAAAGTGAATTTCTTTCACGGGATTAGGTAAAAATATCTTTGTGTAAAGGGAAGGCTATTTTCAAAAGTAAGAATGGCTACGCATGCTGGCTCCCGCTGGTGCAGCGTGATGTATGAACAAGTTAATTTTTAAACGCTCTTCGATACCTGGGCTGCGCACCCTTATTTACATAGTCCTAGCGATCGCATTGGTCGTTTTAGATCAGAAGGTCATTTTTTTCCAAAAAATACGGGCTTATTTAGCCCTTACGGCTCTTCCCCTTCAATATTTAGTCAGCGTCCCCGTAAAGACCATCCATTGGATTGCTATCAATATCACTACTCAGGAACAGTTAGTGGCCGACAATGCGCGGTTACGCGCACACGAGTTGTTGTTGGAATCAAAACTGCAAAAATTGTTGGCGCTGGAACGGGAAAATGCCCAGTTACGGACATTGTTGAAATCTACCGCCTATGTGGGAGGCGCTCGTGTGGTGGTCGCGCAATTACTGGCGGTGAATTTAGATCCTAACCTTCAACAGATTATTGTGGATAAAGGGATGAGGAATCATATTTATGTAGGCCAACCTGTGCTTGATGCCTATGGTGTGGTTGGGCAAGTGATTCACACTGGCCTGCTGACGAGTAAAGTAATGCTTATTTCTGATCCTAAAAGTGCTGTTCCCGTGCAAGATTATCGCAATGGCATTCGTGCCATCGCTCTTGGCATGGGTAGCTCAGGGAAGCTCCTATTGATCAATGTTCCCGATACCAGTGATATCCAAAAAGGCGACCTTTTCGTATCTTCAGGGTTGGGATTGCGCTACCCGGTAGGCTATCCTGTGGGAGTGGTGTCTGAGCTTGAACGTGATCCGACTAAACAATTTGCAACGATTACTTTACAACCTTCGGCTCATCTTGATCAATCCCAGCAAGTATTGATGACTTGGCCGAACAAAGCCTCGTTGGCTCAAGACGTCCGTCAAGAATTGAACTTAAAAGAGAAAGAGAAAGAGAAAGAGTAAGAATAATGGAAGGTAATTATGTCAAAGACTTGTTAGGTACTGGCCTCACGCTAATAACGGCGATGATGTTGACGATATTGCCTTTACCAGCATGGGCCGTCTGGTACCAACCCGCTTGGATTTTGATAGTGCTGTTATTTTGGATGATTGCTCTTCCGTATCGGGTGGGGATAGGGGCTGCTTTCATCTGGGGGCTGCTTTTTGATTTGCTGTCAGGCACGATATTGGGACAACATGCGTTGATATTCACCATCATCGCTTATTTTATTATCCGCTTTCAAGCGATCATACACAGCCTGCCGAATTGGCAGCAAATGATACTCGTTTTTATCGCCACCGCTGTTTATTTAGCGTTACAATATTGGATTATGGCGATGGCTGGCGCATCACCAGCGACAGCGAAATATTGGCTATCCCTCATGAGCACGACTCTCTTGTGGCCTTGGGTACGAGTTTTATTAAAAGATTATCAGAGTCGTTTTAGATTAGGTTAATGATTAAAATTCTCCTACGAAGCTGTTTGAAATGGGGAATGATGACAGCGGCGAGTCTTATCATTCTCTTTGCCGTTCTCATCAGCGGTGTCCGTCTAACCGTTCCGCTCCTCAACCACCAACGCAATTTTTTTGAGCATTGGGCAAGTCATGCCTTACATCAACCGGTTCATATTGGCCAAATCACCACAAGCTGGTATGGCTTCAATCCCGTATTAACCTTCCAGAAAGTTATCGTGACGGGTCCCACCCACAAATCATTGTTGCGCGTTAGCCAACTCTCCATTAGTGTTAATCTCTTTCAAAGCCTAATTCATTGGCGTTTATTCCCCGGGCATGTCTGGTTGTCGGGAGCACGTTTCAACGTGGTTGAGGGAAAAGATGGTAAATTGAACGTCGAGGGCATGATCGTGCAAAAAAAACAGGTCTTTGCTGATTTAGGCGAGATGAAAAAAGTTTTTTTGGGCCTGCTGAATCAGTCCAATCTCATGTTGAAAAACATTGATATTTATTATCATACGGTTGAAGGCCAGCTAATTCCTCTTACGCATTTACGTCTTAAAGTGACTAATGGGCTATTGCATCAACAAATAGTGGGTGTAGGAAGTTTATCTCAAAGCATCCTCCCTACTCGATTTCAATTTTTATTGCAAGGATCTTCCAAAAACGCCGAATTATATCTGGATATTAAAAATCTTGTTTTCTTCCAATGGGAAAGTAGTTATTTCCTCCAAAAATATTTTAAAACGATATCGTTGACAGATGGTCGTGGGAATGTGCAACTGTGGGCTAAATTTAAAAACAATGAGCTTGAATCTGTTCAAAGCGTTGTGAAAAGCAATCAGGTTCGTTTAAGCATGGCCAAATCACATTCCCCTCTTTTTATCGATCGACTCAACGCTAATTTATATTGGCAACATTATGCGAACGGTTGGGGATTAACGGCCGATCATATGAATTTGCAAATGAATGGAAGGCAATGGCCCGAACATACTTTTGGCGTCCGCGTCACGCACTCCCAATCGGGAATAGGTCTTTTATTGAAAAACGATTATTTTAATTTGTCTGATATACAAACTCTCACCGCTGAAATAGGCTATCAGCCGAAACGAATTCAAACCCTGTTTCAGAGATTAAAACCTTCAGGGATATTGCGACATTTTACTTTACTTTATTCTGAACGCTCACAAACGCCTTATTATCAAATCATAACTGGCTTTGAAGATTTAAATTTTCAACCCAAAGACGGTTGGCCCGGGGAAGCGCATTTAATGGGTGCAATTGATGTCACAGCGGATCACCCAGCATCGGGTTGGCATTTTCAAGTATCACAATCGAATATTCAAAATAACAATTTATATTGGCGCGGCGAAGGGTTTTTATCGCTGCCAGCGAAAGGCTCTCCTTTTGTTAATTTGCACGGGAAAATCAGTCTAAAAAACATAAATGCCATTAAAAATTATTTTCCCTCTCGCAGTCTAAGTCCTCATTTACGAGCGTGGTTAAATCAAGCATTTTCAACGGGAAAAATCACCAGTGGAACGGTGAATTTTAAAGGACCGTTGGATCGGTTCCCTTTTCTTCATCAAGAAGGTTCTTTTGATGCTGTTACTAATGTTGATCGTGTTACCTTGAATTACCATTCTGGCTGGCCCGCTTTACAAAATATCAAAGCCAAGGTAATGTTTCATAACAATCAATTATGTATTGTAGCGTCTCATGCAAACATATCCGGCAATCCCTTGGACAATTTGAAAGCGGTTATTCCTGACCTGAAAGACCCTGTTTTATCGGTGAGTGGACATTCGACATCAAATTTTGTCAACGGATTTAAATTTTTAAAAGCTGCTCCACTTTCTGTTGCCAAACGAATGCAAAGCACTACCGTTCAGGGTCCCATGAATTTAAATTTAAAACTGAGAATACCGCTGGATCATTCCAATCAAAAGGTGAGAGCTGAAGGGCAGTTAGTCGTTAAGGACGGCCAATTTTCCTTAAACAACTGGGAAATAATACTCGACCATATCAATGGTAATTTCCACTTTATTAATGAGGATTTTTCTGCTGACCAGGTTTTTGCAAACTGGTTGGGGCTACCGATCGCATTCCATATTGCAACACTTAATCCCTCGAGTCAATCGCCCGTTTTTCAATTTGAAATGAGCGGCGAGCTTGCTATGCGAGCATTACAGAAAAAATTTAAATGGTCTGTTTTAAATTATTTAAATGGAGAAACTACTTATCGGGCACTTTTAAATTTACATGGGAAAAACTCGCAACAAGGCAGTTTAAGTATCGAAACCGATTTAAGCGGCATCCAATCCACATTACCTGCACCTTTTAACAAATTGTCTCAAGATGTTAGTCTTTTAATTTCCCACCTTTCTTTTTATGGGAATAAACTTTCAAACATTAAAGTGTATTATCAGGATTCTTCTAACGATGTAGCAACCTCGCTGCTTGTTTCACCCGTTAATAAAGGCTGGTCCGTCGATATTCAAAATCCATTAATAGAGGGGAATCTTCTAATTCCTAATCGACTTGATGATTATTGGCGAGGGTATTTTTCACGTCTTTATTTGCCTGAATTTAAAGCTAAGAAGAAACAATGGAATTCACAGGCGTTTCCGCCGGTGGACTTAGTGGTTGATAACTTCTACTATAGTAAAAAAATATTGGGAAAATTAGCCTTGCAAACTTCACGAAGCATGGAGGGTTTAAGAATTGATAAGCTTACTGTAATAGCGCCTTTATTTAATATTGATGCGACAGGAATGTGGCGAACGAAAATAGGACGCTCGCAAACAACCCTTTCTGGAAGTTTTACGAGTCCTAATTTGGGTGATCTGCTAAAACAATGGAAAATTACCCGCGCCCTAGATGGTGGAAAAGGCCGAGCGGATTTTTCCGTCAAGTGGCCGGGATCGCCTGACCAATTTAAAGCTGCTCAATTGAATGGCGATATTAAACTTAATTTCTATAGCGGACGAGTTAGCGAATTAACAAAAACCACTGAATCAGAACTGGACTTCGGCCGACTTCTCAATTTATTTAGTCTGCAATCGCTTCCGAAATTGCCGCTAAATTTCACCAATTTTTCTAAAAAAGGTTTTGCTTTTAATTTTTTGAGAGGTAATTTTTTATTATCAAAAGGAGTGGCAAAAACACAGAATGCTTCGTTAGTTGGGGATGTGGCATGGGTGCGAATCAAAGGACTCATTGGATTTGCAAATAAAAATTATGATTTTCATTTACAAGTGGTACCAAATATTACTTCGATATTACCATTAATTCTGGGCCTCGCTGGTGGACCGTTGGCTGGCGTAATCACCTGGATGGCCGATAAAATACTAGCCCCTTATGTTGGCAAAGCGGCACAGGTGAATTACCATATTACGGGCTCTTGGAATAAGCCTGATACACACTGCCTGCACCCGCAGAAACTGAACTATCCTCCTAAAATGGGTTTTTAAAGAACTTTAATTTTTAATTAAGGTTTTTTCGGTACAAATTCAACTCTTTCTTGGACATTTATTTATGAGTGATTTAATCCAAACGGCCTCCGATTCTCTCTTACGACCTTTCGATATCAATGCTAACTTTTTGGAAAAATCATTGGGCGAGCGATAGAGCGCTTCGCTGATGGCGCTGACATCTTTTTACAAAATATTCAGGAAGAAAGTTGGTTTTTGGAAGATGGAATTGTAAAAGGGGGTGGTTTTAGCATTGATCGTGGATTTGGATTGCGCGTTTTAAGCGGTAAAAAACGGGCTTTGTTTTGCAGATGACATTAACGTGAAAGCATTGCTCCAAGCTGCTCACTCGGCGAAAAGCATAGCGTATTCCCAAAGCGGCCAATCGGTCAATGTGCTGCATAAAACGTTGGTTCGGCCTTTGTACCCTCCTTCTAATCCGATTAATTCAATGCCGGCGGCTGGCATCGTTGATTTATTAAGGCGAGTTGACGATTATGCTCGAGCAAAAGATCCGTGGGCTAAACAAGTCATTGTGAGTTTAACCGGCCAAAATGAAGTCCTACTTATTCTATAAATAGCGACGGATTGATGGCGGCGGATTTGCGTCCGTTGGTCAGTATGTACGTCCACGGGATTGTTGAAAAGAATGTCCAGCGGGCTCAGGGCAGCGGAGGTGGCAAGGGGGCTTGGGGCGGTTATAAATGCTCACTTCGGCGACGTTTCAATACGCCGACAAAGCGGTTTACCAAGCGTGTTTAAACTTAAAAGCTGATAATTCGCCTGCAGGCACACCTTTCCAATCGTATTGGGGGGCGGGCCCCCCGGTTGGCCGGCAATTTTATTGCATGAAGCGATCGGGTATGGTCTAGAAGGCGACTTTAATCGCAAAGGCAGCTACGCATTTAGCGGACGGTTAGGAGAACGAATGGCTTCTTCTTTATGCACCGTGGTGGATGATGGAACAGTTCCGGACCGACGAGGATCGTTGAGCATAGATGACGAAGGAACAACGACGCAAAAAACCGTATTAATTGAAAAAGGCATTCTAAAAAAAACTATATACAAGACCGGCACAACGCTCCTCATTTAATGAAGATGTCCCCCACGGGGAACGGACGACGTGAGTCCTACGCTCATTTGCCTATGCCTCGGATGACGAATACTTATTTGTTACCCGGAAAAGTGATTCTCAAAAAATTATTGCTTCGGTAGAAAGAGGATTGTATGCGGTTGATTTCTCCGGGGGACAGGTCGATATCACTTCTGGGAACTTTGTTTTTTCGATCAGTGAGGCTTATCTCCTTGAGAAGGGGAAAGTAACCCCACCTGTGAAAGGCGCTACTTTAATTGGCAACGGACCGGATGTGTTGACTAAAGTCTCAATGGTATGAAATGATTTAGTTTTAGATTCAGGCATAGGCACATGTGGAAAAGCCGGCCAATCTGTCCCTGTTGGTGTTTGGCAACCGACCATTAAAGTCGATGCTTTAACGGTAGGGAGAATAAATCATCCAGCATTTCTATACTAATTTCAGGAAATTGTCATTCTTGGTCGATGCATTCTTTAGTTTGCACAATGGCTTGTCGAATATTATTCGATAACATTTCACAAGGCGCATCTTCGCCTGAACAAGAAGCATCACATGTTTCTTTATCTGACCAGCGAGAGTTACGCCAACGATAATCCTTCTTTTGTCTTGTGAAGACACGACCCCAATGCTCCACGTTTTCCACAAAATAAGTCGCAATTTGATGCCATAATTGTCGGTATTCTTTTTCTTTATTTGACTTTACTATAGCCTCTATAAATAACAGCAAACATCCAATATTGCTCCATTTTCATTATCGCACCCCAATGTGCTTTACTAAAAAGCACATTGGGGTGCTATTAGTAGTAATAGACAAACGATTGCCTTTGCGCAAAATTAGGAGATCTTTTAATTTTGGGTTTTGTCGTAATTCTTACAGTGAAATAACCCCAGGGAATTTTTTCGGAATTTAATCGACCATTAGCCAACGTGAATTTCCGGCGTATTATTAGGATCATAATGATGATCTTCAGGATCTAGAGCTGTCAGATCCGGGTAACTTTCACGAACAATTTTAACCATCCCCACAATGCCAGGTTTTTCGCAGCGATAGCTTGTCGCTCTCGGATAATTTTATGGCACTCAGTCTTAAATTGGAATATCAAAATTTTTTACAAGAAGTTGTTTACTGATACCGTCCACAATGATTTGAAATTTCATTGAGGAGGGTTAAGCGAAACCATTGCTTGACAGTTATAGAAAGCAGTTGGTATAACCTGAGTTGTCAGAGGAAGGTTGGGCGAAACCTGCCTTTCGTTAATTGATGGAACTACCGAGAGGAATTTATGAATAAAAACGAACTTATTGAAATTATAGCACAATCAGCTGACATTTCAAAAAATGCCGCGGGCCGCGCGTTAGATGCATTTGTTGATTCGGTAACAAAATCATTACAAGAAGGTGAAGACGTGGTTCTTGTCGGTTTTGGTAGTTTTACAACCAGTCAGCGCGCAGCTCGAACGGGCCGCAATCCACAAACCGGCGACGCAATGCAGATTCCTGCTGTAACAGTGGCTCGATTTAGAGCCGGCAAAAAACTTAAAGACGCAGTTAATAAAGAAAAAGTGTAGACTTGATTAAGTACGGTAGATCAGTTATCTTCTGTGCCCCAGGGTCGATGATTCTGAGGCTTTTTTTGTATTTTGGGAGAGTGCTTGAGAAAATTTTGGGTGCTTAGCTCAGTTGGTAGAGTGTCGCCCTTACAAGGCGAATGTCGGGGGTTCGAATCCCTCAGCACCCACTATGCCTCAAAATTGTATTCTTAAGTTACAAAGGTAAGCCAGCGAAATGGGAGTGGTAGTTCAGTTGGTTAGAATACCGGCCTGTCACGCCGGGGGTCGCGGGTTCGAGTCCCGTTCACTCCGCCATTCTCTTGATTAGATGCCCATAAAGGTCTAGCAAAGTACCCCCTATGAGCGCAGCGAAATACGGGGGCGATAGACGAGATCATTATTTTCCCGTATTCTGCTTTGCTCCATACGTATAGGCCCTGGGTTGTTGTGTCAACAATCAGTTTTGACGAAAAG
>NZ_VFIV01000008.1 GCF_019425495.1 Coxiella endosymbiont of Ornithodoros amblus | reverse complement strand
TTACAGTCATTAGGGGTTTATGCTTAAGTTGATGGCTAGGTGCGCAGGCGGGGATGCAGTGCACACATTAGCGGCGGCGCGCCTTTGGCGCCGCCTGCTTCCCCGCCTGAGCGAGAATGACGAAGGCCTAAAAAGGGAGGCGCTGGGAGTTTTACTACCTTTCTTGATTTAAACCGAAACAACTTTTTAAAGAACGATTAATTTTTGGAGAACTTAATGCGGCAAATCGTTTTAGATACGGAAACTACTGGCCTTGTGCTGGAAGAAGGCCATCGGGTCATCGAAATTGGCGCACTGGAAATGGTTAATCGTCGGTTGACTAGCAACCACTTGCATTTTTATATTAATCCTGAGCGCTCTATTGAACGAGATGCTATCGAGATTCACGGCATTACCGACAGTTTTTTGATTGATAAACCGCTTTTTAAATCTATTGCCACCGAACTCATTTCTTTCCTAAAAGGGGCGGAATTAATTATCCATAATGCTCCCTTTGACGTCGGTTTTCTCAATCACGAGCTAAAGCTTACTGGCCAATCTTTTAAAGCGCTTACCCATTATTGTCAGGTCCTTGACACACTGACAATCGCGCGCCAGAAGCATCCGGGACAGCACAATAACCTAGATGCGCTTTGTCGACGTTACCATGTTGATAATTCTAATCGCGATTACCATGGGGCCTTACTCGATGCAGAACTATTGGCTCAAGTCTATTTATTAATGACAGGCGGCCAAACGCTGCTATTTGAGCAACAAGGCCTTGCAGTAACATCACGATCAGCAGCACCGGTTCGCCCGTTAGGTACTGATCGCGACTCCTTGTTGGTAATTAGGGCTAATGCGACAGAGACAGAGGCGCATCAGACTTTCTTGCAAATACTCACGGAAAACGGCCTCTGTCTTTGGACCGATCAATAAGGCAATACGATGATCTTTGTTACCGTTCGCATAAACATAGTGAGAGAGCCATGAATGGCGCTTCTTCCCGAAAAGGGCATGCAATAAGGCATGGACCCCCCTGTTGGCACTGGGAGTCAACTTGAGACGCAACTAGCATCGTTTTTACGGGAAATTCTGAAACTTCCCAGCGGTGTCTGACAAGATCTGCTTAAGTTAGTGAAAAAAGCGGCGCCCCGTTGGTTTTATCAGAAGCCACGAGGTATCCATCTGCATCGTAAACGGCCCATCGTAATATATGCGAGGGCTAAAAATAAAGACCCGCTCTCCTGGCGTACCTATTTGGGTGGGTAATCGACAGTAATTTTGAACCACATTTTGTGCATCAGCGATTAACCCATAGGGATTTTCATCTAAAAATGATTAAAATCATTAATTTAAATATCTGATGAGGAGTTTTTAAAACAGGAAAACGGTTGAGAATACGATCGTTGTATTCAGGTATTACGTAGGAAGCCTACGCGGTATCTATAAAATAACTGGACTGGCGCGATTCGGCTAATATTATTTTCCAAACGTTTTGTGAAAGGGTGATTGTCCACTGATTAATTACGGAAGGTGCATTTTGGACTGCTTTCTCTAAAACCAAAGGAGAGGGTCTGCGCTTGCTATGTTACATTCGATTAACGGCGCTATCATAAGCTGCATAAGCTGTTTTAATAGGATTGGTCGTATTAATGATATTCTGTACGAATTCACTAAAAGCGATTTCGAATTTTTTTGTAAAGTATTCCAGTTCTGATTATTCGCGAGATAATGGGCGAGCTCATCTTGAGTCGGAGAAGCGTTGACTATTTTGTTTAATAAAGTCACAAAGCTGATTTCGGATCAGCTAGCAATTTAAGGTCATTAAGGCTTTTGCTCAGCGTCATCGGCGTTTTCACAGTTACTTGTGATAAACTCGTTTGCTAGGCCGAGAGAAAATCTTTTACATAAATTTCTCTAATTTTCTTTATCAAAGTCTTTACTTCATCGGCAGTTAAGGGGGTTTTCCCAACCAGACCCCACAACCCAATCACCGTGATTAAGGAGATGTACAAGTTGATGGATTTATTTATTATAAATTTCGTTTAAATGATTGGGATCATAGAAAGCAGGGATTTTTACTGCAGAAAAATCTGTCCCTGGAAAATTAAAAACGATAGGCGTTCGTTTCTATTGATTTTGTAACATAGAAAATACGAGTTGCGACAATGATTGTTTTTGTAAAACAGCTTTCGCTTTTAAAATAATATTTTCATCAGAGGGTCAACTTACTTGATGCAGTTGTAATAAGTAGCTTAAGTGAGACATTAATTTCTGTTGTTCATTAGGATATTTCTCTCTCCAATATTGATAAAATCAATTTTTAACAACGGCGTCATTTTGGTGGTAAGACTCGGTTAACATTAAAATAGATTTGTAGCGATTGATACAAAGCTAATTTATTTTTATCAATATTGTTTTGAATCTATTTTGTAACTATTTCGTCAAGGAAAAGTACAAAATTATTTCGTATCAGTTTGGTATATGTGCTTTGAAGTTGTTTGTGAAGATTTTTTCTTGATTAAAGCCAATTTCCAAAATAGATAAGTTGTAATTTTTCCACGCAGTCAATGCAGTTTAAATTCGATTGAGTTGAGAAAGCTAATCTTTATCATTTGTTAATTCGTTCAAATAAGTTTTCTCAGTATTTAACACTTTTATATTTTATCGATAACTGTGATGACATGTTCCAAAAGCGATTAAAATTATAATGAAAGCCATTGGATAAATGATAAACGGACGTCGGTAACCACCAACCGATTTAGCAGTTAATTTAGGAAGGTTCTCAATCAGTTTCTTGAAAAAAGTTTGAATGAAATAGAGTTTTTGTGGCAATTGAGATGGGTGAGTTTTAATCTCGGAAATCGAAAATGATTTGGCGATAGCTTGTGTGAGGAAATTAACGGTGGAATCGCTTTGCTGACTGCTGGTGAAATAAACGTTTATTAATTGTTTTTTATCTAACAATAATTGGTCTAACAATTACTCTAAATTTTCAACCAGATTTTCAAATTGAATTGGCACATCTTTTATTTTTTTTGTCGAGCGAGAATTTGTTCATGGTTCGGTCTCCAAAATAAACGTTCAGAAATACGGTTAATAAAGGCAATGTAACGTTCTTTGATAATCTCATGGAAAGCAAGATTGCTCTCGTTTCGTAAACTAAAGCCCAACAATTGTTCTCTATCCTCGGATTCAATATTACTAAAAAAATGGATAAACCCATCAAGGGGATCGCACTAAGTGATAACGACGATGAGGGGAATAGGGCCTAAGGCCAGTAAGTTTTGTAACTGAGGAGCGATGTTGTCGGCCAACTCGTCAAGTTCACCGGAAGTTTTCGAAAGGATTAAGTAATCGATTGTCAAAATAATCGCATTAAAAAGGGGTTTTCGTTTTTTCCGTTTGAGTATTCTTAGAAAGGATTCCCATAATAATTGATTTTTCTCATCGCCTTCCGAAATTGAAAAATGCCTCGTTGCTCGCCAACGCAAAATGTCTGATCTAGCAGGAAGACAGTCATCGCAGGCTGAACCATAAGCTCAACGAAGCATTAACAGCATGGGGATATGCTCGATCACTTTGATGATCAAAAAATAATACGACGAATTTTCCGTTTTTAGACTGGCCGTGACCTAAAGGTTTCTTTTCGTGTCTCCTGTTTAGGAAAACCTGTCTGCTTATGCGCTGCGACGGTTTTTAATCAGACTAGAAAAAGATTATAAAAATATCGACCCCATGATGGCCTATCTGTTTCGTTATCATGCGTTCGAAGAATTAGAAAAAAAAATTTGTTTCGATTGTTATACGGAAGTTTATGGTTGCATGCCAACGGAAGAGCCTAAGCACGCTTCCGAATGGCGATTTTTTTAATGAGAAGCTTATTGAAAAGAAAATCTAACAGAGAATCTTTTGTATTTCATTATGATTGATCAGTTAAAAAGAGGCGAAAGAGTGGAACGAGATAAAGAAAAGTTATTCAAACAAATTTTTGGTCTAATGGAATTTTTCCCAGAGATAGCGATTACGAATCTTATTTGAAATCAGGATTTCATCCTTGGTATATCGACGATCTCCCTTTTGTGAAACGCTAGGATAATGATTTGGCTCCTTATTTTCGTCAGGTTTTATCATGAAAAATCAAATTAAATATCGTATAAAAACGATTATCTCAGCACAATTACAAATTCCCATTGATAATATTCACGATGATTTCAAATTTCATGAAAATTTATGTTTCGATTCTTTAGATGTCGTGAATTTAATTAGCGATATAAATATGGAACTTTCATTAAATTTGATAGAAAAAGATATTATTCATTTAGAAAGCGATTCTGAATTGGTAGACTGTGTCGAAAAAAATTGAAAATAAGTCAGCTTAATTACGTTTCCTGTTTGAAGCAGCGATCACTTGAGAAATCCAATTCCGTTGATTATCGTATCGTTGATAGCCAAAGTGCGAAAAATCAGGAAATCAGCTATTTCGAATTAAATGAAAAAGCGCGACACTTAGCGAAATTATTGAGTCAAACGGCAGGCCCGGGCGATCGTGTTTTTTAGTTTATGATACCGACACCCATTTTATTATTGCGTTATTCGCTTGTGATTATATGCTGGAATTATTGCTGTACTGGAGTGTCCACCCACTCAAATACAGAGTCGTGTGAACGTTACCGCTCATCGGCTTAAAAATATTATATTGGATTTAGAGCCGCTTTATTATTAAATAAAAAAAAATTCATTCAATTTTTTCCAGGAGAAAATGGACAATTTAAGACTTACTACAGATCAAATGAATTTGACTCGCAACACGCTCGATTTAATTCCTAAATATTCTAAAATCGCCTTATTTCAATACACATTGGGATCAACCAGTAATCCTAAAGGTATAATGATTACGCATGCAAATATTTTTAATAACGTCAGTAACATTCTTAATTTAGAAAAACCGGGATTTTTGTAGTCAGCGGTCAGTTGGTTGCCATTAACGCATGACATGGGAATCGTAGCTGGTATTCTTTTTCCTTTATTTGATGGTATTATCAGCGTGTTATTGTCAACACTGGATTTTTTACGCCGTCCTATCATGTGGCTTGAGCTTATTTCTAAGCTTCCTGATGTCATTAGCGGCGGTCCAAATTTTGCCTATGAATTATGTTATCAACGAATTAATGAAGTGCAATTTGGAACCATCAACTTAAGCCGTTGGCGCGTGGTATTTGCTGGTTCGGAAATGAATCATTTAAAAAATTACCAACAATTCCTACAAAAATTTTCGACTTTTGGATTTGATAAGAAAGCTTTTTATCCTTGTTATGGTTTGGCCGAATCGACCGTATATGCCACGGGGGACGTGTAAATGCGCCTGTTCTTATCGATTAATCCTTGTTAAGCTGGACACTGTTTCAAGGACTACGATTTTAATTGTGAACCTAAACTCCCGCCAAGTTTTATCCGAAGAGGTGATCGGCGAGATTTGGTTAAAAGGCCAGAGCGTGCGAAAGGCTATTGGAAAAATAAAGTATTAACAGAAAGCATTTTTAACGCTTACACCCATGAAGAGAAGGGCTCTTATTTTCGCACTGGTGACTTTGGATTCATCTGCGACGGAGATTATTTTTTTACGGCCAGTTAAAAGATATAATCATTATTCGGGGTAAAACTCATTCTCCGGAGGACATCGAATGGGTCGTTGTTCAAAGTGACGAAAATATTAGAACTGCGAATGCCGCTGCTTTTTCAATTTTACAGGATGACTGGAAAAATTAATTATCGTCGCTGAAATTAAAGGCTCTAAAACGGAAAACGAAAAACGTTCTATTTTCGAGAATATTCACGAGTGTGTTAGTAAAAATTTCTCGATTAAAATTCACGAAATAGTTTGCGTTCGTTCAAAAACACTTCCAAAAACTATTAACGGAAAAATAAACGCCAAGCCTGTCGATCCGCCTATCTCGAACCAACTGGCACAATTAGTTCGTTCTGATCGTTTGGATCGAATTGAGATTAAATAGTGTCATCGACTTGTGTTCTAATATACACAGACCTCAGTGAAAAATCGCAATTTCCATATTTCGCTGCACTTCATACGGGCTACTTCTGGGCTGGATTTACAGCAAAGGTCCATCAAGAAAAATTAAGAAATTGCCCGATGTCCAATATCGTGACGGTAATAACAGTTTGACCAAGTAATTAATTGGGTCGCTTGATAAGCTTTTTGTTGTGCTTCACGCAAATCCTTGCCTAATGCGGTGACGCTAAGAACGCGGCCACCGTCGGTAACAACCCGATGATTAATTTCTTGTGTGCCAGCATGAAAGACTTTTAGGTCTGGGAGAGACAATTGATTTAGCCCTTGAATAATATCGCCTTTTTGATATTGCGCGGGATATCCTCCCGCAGTAAGAACCACCGTTAGTGCAGCGCGACTATCCCATACACTTTTTGTTTGATTTAATCGGCCGGAAAGCCCCAATAAAATTAATTCGATTAAATCGGAACATAAGCGCATCATGAGCGGTTGGGTTTCAGGATCGCCTAAGCGCACATTAAATTCTAATACCTTGGGCTCGTTATTTGACGTGATCATGATTCCCGCATATAAAAACCCTCTATAAAGAATTCCCTCTGATTTTAAACCGATTACGGTGGGCTGCATAATAGTCGTCATGATTTTTTCTTGTAAAGCATCGGAAAGCTGAGGAACGGGTGAATAAGCACCCATCCCACCTGTGTTTGGACCGCGGTCCCCATCATCTCGTCGTTTATGATCTTGGGAACCCGCGAGTGGTAAAATATGTTCGCCATCCACCATTGCGATAAAACTTAATTCTTCGCCCGCTAAAAATTCTTCGATTACAATTTCTGAACCGGCATTTCCAAATTGTTTTTCTTCCATCATCGCAATAATGGTTTCTTTAGCTTCTTGCAATGATTGTGGAATAACAACACCTTTTCCTGCCGCAAGACCGCTTGCTTTTATTACAATTGGAAAAGATTGTTGTTTAAGGTAGGAGAAAGCATTGCTCGTATTTATAAATGTTTTAAAGCGAGGGGTTGGAATACCATGGCGGCGCATAAATGTTTTACAAAAATTTTTAGAAGTTTCTAATTGAGCAGCAGCTTGGGTAGGTCCAAAAACAGTTAAATTTTCGTGTTGAAAATGATCAACAATACCAGCCGCTAGTGGAATCTCAGGACCAACAAGTGTTAAATTAATTTGATTTTTTTTGGAAAAGGCGATTAAGCTCTTAATGTCAGTGACGCTGATGGGAATATTTTGCGTTTTAAACTCTCGAGCTGTCCCGGCATTTCCGGGAGCCACCCAGATTTTTTCTACTCGAGGCGATTGAGCTACCTTCCATGCTAAGGCATGTTCACGACCGCCATTACCAATTATAAGTATATTCATAGTGGTGATATTATAACATTTTTCAGCGACATCTAATAATATATTTTTGAGTTAATCATCAATAAAATTTAAGATTTTATTAATAACGTAAAAATATACTACACGAAATTTTTTCAAAAAAATTGAGAAATATGATGAGAAATATTATTTAACTTTGATGAACAGATAGCTACTAATGTTACTCTAATTTTATAGAAATTTACCACTAATAAATCTATTAGCAGGAGTAGATTAAGAAAAAATGACGATAAAAAATAGTTTTCTAAAAGAATTTTTAGCTACGTTTAATAATACTGACGATCCGCTGCTACCTCCTATTTTAATAATACCGAAGACTAGATGATATTTGACCTTCTAAAACATGAACAAATAGCAGATGATATGGTAGGCGAATTTATGGTTTCCGCTGAGGAGAATGTAGAATCGTGATGGAAGTTTAAAGAGTCGTTGGAACGGTTTTTATTGTTTCTTTATGGTGATTGTGATTTCGGACACGAAGGAGTTAAATCATTCGTAAATTCAATTAAGGATGATTTAAACTGTTTAAATTGTTGCAGTTCTGGAAAGTTAGGTGAATTAAACGATATACAATGAATAATAGACCGTTTGTTATTCGATGATTCTGGTACTTTATCATTGACTGAAGAATTACAAAAAAGTTGAAAGATACTATTGAAGAAATTCGAACGATTTTAGATAAATATTTTTTGGTCTATAAAAATTTACAATTCCACTGTCGGGATATGGTTTATTTTTTGATTTCAGAAATTCTGCCATTACAGTTTTCATTCTATCTTTCTGAATTCGATCCATTTTTTTACCTCTTTATCGAGAATTGGATGCAACTGAAACTTATATAAATCGATGGCCACATGAGTACGTGAGGAATTTATTTTAGTCTTTATTCAGTTTAAATAATGAGGCTTCGGAAATTTTAATATATATAAAAAATTTTGTATGAAAGCTTAAAAGAGAGTCTTTAGAATTATTGGAGAGAAAAATCAAGTTATAGCTATTTTTTGAAAAAGCTAAAAGCGATTGTCAGTAATGCTGATATATGTCAATTTTTAAAAAGTTATGATAACAATTATGATAGATTCTCAGTGGAACAACATAAAGTTTTACTAGAAGAAATTGAGTAAATAGAAAACAAAAAAGGTTATCTCTATCTTGAATCGTTCCGCAGCGTATTTTTTTATAAACCTCCTTTTCAAGAGTCTATGTCAGTTACGTTAGAGAAATTTCTTTAGTATTTTATTTTTAATAAAAATAACGATGTACTGAGATATATTTATTTTTTTGTGTTCAACTCTCGATGGATTGGCTGTTTTATATAAATGGTTGCAAAAAAGCGTTTGAGTTTTAATATAATGCCGTTAAAAGAATGGTTGATTTTTTTAATCGTAAGAAATATAATTGATATTTATTGCATTATTTTATTTTTCTAGAGGTATAAGAATTTTTAAAATAGATGTTTAACAAACTCTTCGAAATACAAAACGATCGATTTGAAGAATTAATTCGATCATTTTTTCAGTTATTATTCGAATGTGTTTTGCCGAACATGTTAGGGTTTCTATTCCTAGATAAAATTTTAAGATAAGGTAAATGGGGGAATAATTTTTAATCGAATTAAGGATTTCGTAAAAACCAAATGCGTTAACTCCAATCAAAATTGGATAATTATAAATGAGTTCTTTGATGTGATCTATCACCTATTCCCTACAGTAGCAGGCGAATTGTCGGGTAGAACTTTATTGACTGAATTTCTCCTTCAAGAATCTGAAGTGTTGCTCGATTTATTTCTTGAATTATTAGAGATGGCCAATATATGCGATATTGAGAGGAAGCTTCACATAGCGGATAGATTAGTTAATAGACGTGTTTTAAAGTTAATCATAACTCAAAAAAGAAGATAGACGAGTTTACGGCATACAGTACTTATTTGAAAATTTAACAATAGAGAAACTGAAAAAGTTCATGATTTTGTGGACGAAAAAGCCAGAAATATCTTCTTTTTTATTTTTTATGTAAGATAGATAAATTGACATAGGCTCCTCAAAAAGAATTATTAGCGCGGATTGAGTGGTTTTCTGAAGTTTATAACGCGGACGAATAGTTGAAATTTCTACTCTCAAATCAATTAGCATCTAGAAATTCTAATGATGACATTAAAACCTGGATGTGGTTATCCAGAAAGGAAGCAATTTGTGAGTGTTTGGAGAGCCTTATTAAAACTCTTAATGGGTTAGGGTATCCCTTTAATTTTAATTGCAAATTAATACGGACTTTGGGAAATGAGATTAATTTTTTAGCATAATTTATGCAGTAGTGAGGATGGAAGATCGCTATTGTACAGTCAATATCTGACAGAGGGGTCCGATTATTGATGGTTTACTTTACATTTGTATTATTCGAATCAATCGAAACTTTTCCTGCATTCATACCAGCTATAAATTATTTGAAAAAATAGACGACTTTGGATTGCCATCTTTTGGATGGAGCTTTGTACCGGTGAAGATGCACTACGGTTTTTTTGTTTTTCTTTACTTAATATTCTGACCCCCAGAAAACGGAAAAATTGAGAAAGGAAATTGCCAATGAACTATTTTCTTCTAATTGTGTCTTTCGTCTCCGTATATCTTATGAAGGACAAACGTTGTTTATTTAATGCTAAAAGCGATTTGTTGAATCGAGTTTCAAGAGAACTTGAGAATCAGAATAAACTAACGACCTCTCTGTTCACCTCCGTACTTGAAAAGTTTGAGGAATTTCTGTTAGAGCATTTAAATGAAGTAAAGTATTAAATGGATTATCTGTTTCAAAAATTTTTGTCGGACTTGCTGAAAGATAGAGTGGGTAGACGAATACTGTTGGAGTCAAAAAATAATTTATTTAATTGCTATTGGAATTCTTTTTCTTAAGGTGGAGAAGAAAATTATATAGGATTATGGTAAAGGAAGTTAGATCGGAAGAAATTAAAAAAGATCCAATGCCTCGCCCACAGCGTTTAAGTATATTTTATAACCCTGATGATGCAGAAGAATCCGATACTGATACCCATCAACTATTGTCCCAATTGCAACCCAGATAAAATTCAGATATTCTTTTTGAAGTTCTAGGGAGCGAAAGCTGAGACGATCTAGAAGTTTGGAGATCGGACCCGTTGAACCTGCACAAGATAATGCTTGCGAAGGGAAGAGGGGTTCGGTTACACAGTGCTTTCCTCCTACCTGTTTATTTAAGGAGAGTGCTGTGATTGCTTATTCTGCTTCCAAAAAGATTTATTGCCAAGGCAAGATTTTTCCCACTATTCGTGTAGGAATGCGTGAAATTCGATTAACGAATGGTGATTCGTTAACTCTTTATGATACTTCAGGGCCGTATTCTGACCCGAATATCTCTATCAAATTGCCGCAGGGTCTTCCCCGTTTGCGCGAGCCTTGGATTAAGGTGCGCCCGAGGAAAACGCAATTAGCTTTCGCAAAAGAAGGCGTTATTACGTCAGAAATGGAATACGCGGCGATTCGTGAAAATCAAAAAAGAGAGTTGAAGAAAAACACAGATCAAGAACGCGAGCGTCGTTTGCGAGGAAATCCGTTGGGTGCACGAATTCCTAACCCAATTACACCGGAATTTATTCGAGATGAAATCGCGTGCGGTCGTGCCATCTTGCCTGCGAATATTAATCATCCCGAAAGCGAGCCCATGATTATTGGCCGCCATTTTTTAGTTAAAGTAAATGCGAATATTGGGAACTCGTCGCTTACGTCATCTGTGGAAGAAGAAGTTGAAAAATTAATTTGGGCGTTGCGTTGGGGTGCAGATACGGTGATGGATCTATCGACGGGAAAAAAAATCAAAGAAATTCGTGAAACAATTCTTCGCCATTCTCCGGTACCTATCGGTACCGTGCCGTTGTATGAAGCGTTGGAAAAGGTGGATGGAGATGTAAAATCCTTAACGTGGAAAATTTTCCGCGACACCTTAATTTCGCAAGCTGAACAAGGAGTTGATTATTTCACGATTCATGCAGGTGTTTTAAATCGTTTTATTCCATTGACCCAAAAACGTGTCACGGGAATTGTTTCTCGTGGTGGTTCTCTCATGGCCAAATGGTGTCTTCTGCACCGAGAGGAGAATTTTCTTTATACACATTTTAATGAGATTTGTGAAATTATGCGTGCTTATGATGTGAGTTTTTCGCTAGGGGACGGGTTGCGCCCAGGCTCTATTGCTGACGCCAATGATGAAGCACAATTTGCAGAATTGAAAATTCAAGGCGAATTAAATCGCATCGCCTGGGAATACGGTGTGCAGGTGATGAATGAAGGACCAGGGCATATCCCTCTAAATCTCATCGAAGAAAATATGACGAAACAATTGACTTATTGTCGGGAGGCGCCATTTTATACTCTGGGGCCATTAACTACCGATATTGCGCCTGGTTATGATCATGTTGGTAGCGCTATTGGCGCTGCTTTTATCGCTTGGCAAGGTTGTGCGCTCTTGTGCTATGTCACGCCGAAAGAACATTTGGGTTTGCCGAATAAACAAGACGTCAAAGAGGGGTTGATTGTTTATAAAATTGCGGCCCATACGGCAGATTTAGCAAAAGGACACCCAGCGGCTCGAGAGCGGGATGATTTATTATCGCAAGCGCGGTTTGAATTCCGCTGGCACGATCAATTTAATTTAGCGTTAGACTCTGAAACAGCACGCCTTTTTCATGATGAAACTTTGCCAAAAGAGGCTGCTAAACACGCTCATTTTTGTTCATTGTGCGGCCCTAAATTTTGCGCTTATAAAACGAGTCACGAAGTTAGGGACACCTTACAAAAGGTAAGGTGATGGAAATGAAGGTAGGGATTGCAGGCGCAGGATTACTGGGGCGTTTATTAGCTTGGCAATTAAGTAAAGCGGGCTTGGGGGTTACGCTATTTGATAAAGATGATAAAAGTGGTCAAAAGAGCACGGCCTACGCAGCGGCTGGGATGCTGTCACCCGTTGCTGAATGTGAAATAGCAGAGCAGATAATTTTTAATTTAGGAAGTTATTCATTAAGGAAATGGCCACTGTGGTTATCATCATTGAAGCAACCTGTTTATTTTAAACAAAATGGAAGTATTGTAATTTCGCATTCACACGATGAAGTGGAAAAAGAGCGCTGGCTGAAAACAATAAGTCGTAAAATAAAAGATTTCTCTCTTGAAAAGTTATCATCTTCTGCGCTCCAACGATTGGAGCCTGAATTAAATTTTGATGAAGTATATTATTTGCCGCAGGAAGCACATCTAGATTCACGTGCACTTATGCAGGCATTAGAAAAAGAATTAAACGTGGAATGGTATTCGAAAACCTTTGTGGATAGCGTGGTTCCTTACCGTATCTTAACGAAAGAAAAATCATACCAATTTGATTGCATATTTGATTGTCGTGGCATAGGTGCAGGGGAAATGTTTTCCGATTTGCGTTCGGTACGTGGTGAGTTAATTTATTTGCATGCACCCGATGTGCGTTTAAATCGTCCAATTCGATTACTTCATCCTCGTTATCGACTTTATATTGTTCCTCGTGCGCATCATATTTATCTTGTTGGCGCGAGTGAAATTGAGTCCGATGATATTTCACCAATTTCAGTACGCACGTGTTTGGAATTATTATCGGCAGTTTATAGTGTACACCCTGGATTTTCAGAAGCTCGGATCATTGAAACTATTACCGCCTTACGCCCGACGTTACCGGATAACTTACCTCGTATACATTACCAGCCTGGATTAATTGCTATTAACGGATTATACCGCCACGGTTTTTTAATAGCGCCAGCGTTAATTGATGAAGTTATTCACAATCTCTCAAGAGGTATTAAATGATCGACATCTATTTAAATGGGAAATTAATTTTTCTTGCTGAAAAAATGTCATTAAAGAAATTGATGGAAGAGCAAGATGTTGTGATGGGAACCGTCGTCGTTGCAGTGAATGAAACCGTGATTCCTGGAATTAATTACGAAAAGATTATTATTCAGCCTGGAGATCGAATTGAAATCATCACGGCCATGTGTGGAGGATGAGATGTGGACTATCGGTGGGATACAATTAAATTCACATTTATTGTTAGGGACAGCACACTACCCTTCGCCTCAATTAATAAGTGACGCAGTGAAAGCCGCCGAAGTGGAAATAATTACTGTTTCTCTACGACGACAACTATTTCCGCAGAAAAAAAATTATTTTTGGGACTTACTGCGGTCTTTACCTTGTCATCTTTTACCAAATACCTCTGGTTGTTCTTCCGTAAAAGAAGCCGTAAACACAGCACGAGCGGCTCGAGAGTTATTCAATACCCATTGGATTAAGCTTGAAATCATCGGCGATGAATATACCTTACAACCTAATCCTTTTGAGTTAGTCAACGCAGCAGCTATTTTAGTTAAAGAAGGGTTTGAAGTATTTCCATATTGTACGGAGGATCTGATTTTATGTCAGCGATTGGTTGATGCGGGTTGTCGCGTATTAATGCCATGGGCAGCTCCAATTGGGAGCGGACGCGGTTTAATGAATCCCTATGCATTGCAGCTTTTGCGCGAACGGTTTCCTGAAAAAATTTTAATTATTGACGCTGGACTTGGGAGACCTTCGCATGTGGCTCAAGTAATGGAAATGGGTTTTGATGCGGTATTATTAAATTCAGCCGTGGCGTTAGCGATGAACCCCGTTGTTATGGCCGCTGGGTTTTCAAAAGCGGTTGAAGGGGGGCGTTTGGGCTATGAGGGGGGAATGATTAAAGTGCGCAATCTTGCTAAAGCAACGACCCCGCTAATAGGAAAACCTTTTTTGATCGAGAAACCATGAATCAAAAATCGATTGTTTGGTCAATTGGCGGTTCGGACTGTTCTGGCGGTGCAGGCTGTCAGGCGGACATATTGACGTGTCGTGATTTTAATGTGCACGCGGCAAGTATTATTACGATAATAACCGCACAAAACGCCGATCAAGTTTTAAAGATAAACTATTGCGATTCCGATTTGATCCAGAAACAAATTCAGGCTCTTAAAGAAACGCTTCCTCCAACAGTGATTAAATTAGGATTATTAGGAACAAAAGAAATCGTTACTGATGTTGCTTCCTATCTCGAAAATTACAGCGGCAGGGTTGTCTGTGATCCTGTTTTAAGTTCAACATCCGGCGTATTATTGCATACCTCAGATTATCTCGATTCGTTAAAGAAAATCATTTTTCCTCATGTAGATTTATTAACCCCGAATATTCCTGAGGCTGAAATTTTAATCCAAAGTAAAATTCATACTTTTTCCGATATAATTTCTGCAGCCCGTCAATTATTAAAATGGGGAGTCAGTGCCGTGTTATTAAAAGGCGGTCACTTAATTGGTTCAAAGGCGCGTGATTTTTTCACGGATGGTAAGAGTGAATTTTGGTTAGAGCATAAAAAAATACCAAAAACACGTGTACGTGGGACGGGTTGCGCGTTAAGCTCAGCAATTAGTAGTGCGGTAGCTTTAGGTTATTCACTAAAAGACGCAATAGTAATAGCAAAAATGTATGTTCAGCAGGGAATTCGTCGAAATTTTAAAGTCAATACTCAGGAATTAATGGGGCGTCAGGGATTTCCACAGCAGTCAATAGACCTTCCGTGGGTAACAAAAAATTCTAATTTTAAAAGAAAAAGCTTTCCTCTTTGTAACTTATTCGATTTTTATCCGATTGTTGACAGCGTTGAATGGGTGGAGCGATTGTTATCGTACGGCGTTCGAATCATTCAATTACGAATCAAAAACACTTCCCCTCAAAAAATTAAAAAAGCAGTAATCGAGAGTGTGGCTTTAGCACGTCGTTACCAGGCAAAATTGTTTATCAATGATTATTGGAAACTGGCAGTGGAGGCTGGTGCTTATGGTGTTCATTTAGGGCAAGAAGATTTAGAAACCGCTGACCTTTCCGCCATTCGGGCGGCGAATTTGCGATTAGGCATTAGCACGCATACGTTGTATGAACTTTCACGGGCGCATGCGATCCAACCTTCTTACGTGGCTTTTGGGCCGATTTATGAAACTTATTCTAAGCCAATGCCTTATTCTCCTCGCGGCTTGGAGTGGCTGCGTTATTGGTGTGAAATTTCCCCTTATCCCGTAGTGGCTATTGGCGGTATTAATTTGAGTCGATTGGAGAGCGTTTTAAATGCAGGTGCGGTAAGTGTAGTGGTTATTTCAGCTGTGACAAAAAGCAAAACGCCGCAGAAGACAGTAAGGGCATTTTTAAATCGATGTAGACACTAATTTCACCCCTCAATAGAATGGTCGTAAGCGCAGAGAGTTGAAGATTTGATTAACTTGTTGGAGGATCTTATCGGTTTTTCCTTTATGGGGAAGTTTATGAAAAATAAATTAATGATGATGATTCTTAGCTTCACACCGATGATGATGTTAGTAGAACTACTTTAAACCTCGATTCTTTAGCTGAATCGAGAGCTCTTAATGGCGGAAATGCCGCTGGTGGGTGAACAGCATTGCCATCCCCGCTTCGTTCGTGGCCTTAATAACTTCTTCATCCCGTTTTGAACCACCGGGTTGAATTACAGCGGTTATACCTGCTTTCGCTGCAATTTCGATACTATCGCTGAAAGGGAAAAAAGCATCCGAGGCCATGACGGCGTCTGCTAACCATAATCCAGCTTCTTCTGCTTTCAAGGTAGCGATTTTAGCCGCGAAAACTCGACTTGTTTGACCGCTGCCAATTCCCAGTGTGGCATGGTCTTTCGCATAAACGATGGCGTTTGATTTGGCGTACTTTACGATTTGCCGGGCAAAATAGAGATCTTGCCGTTCTTTTTCTGTGGGCTGACGGCGGGTGACAACGGTGAAAGTTTCGTCGGAAAATTTCGCCGTATCAGTCTCTTGGCATAAAAGGCCGCCGGTGATGGAGTGAAAGGAATACGTAGTTTGGGAACTATCGAGTGGCTGTCCGCGTAATACGCGCAAATTCGGTTTGGCTTCCAGTAGACAGAGCGTTTCCGCTGGGAAATCGGGGGCGATAATGACCTCTACGAACTGTTGAGAGAGAATTTTTTCTGCTGTTACTGCTTCCAAAGGGGCATTAAAAGCTACAATACCGCCAAAAGTGGAAAGCGGGTCAGTGGCACAAGCTTTTTCATAAGCCGTTAACTGGGTTTGTGCCCTTGCCGCTCCGGCGGGCGTAGCGTGTTTAACAATGACACAGGCGGGTTGAGACGAAGGGCCTTCATAAACGCACTGATAAGCGCAATCACTGTCTAAGAGATTGTTAAATGATAAAGGTTTGCCTTGTAATAATTGCGCTTCCGCTAAACTGTGGGATAAGGGGGGATCAATACTATAAAGGGCGGCAGCTTGATGAGGATTTTCGCCATATCGTAGGTCAATCTTTTTCTTAAAGGTTGATGGAAGCCCTGCGGGAAGAGTCGTTGCTCCTTCTTTTCCGGCGAGATAGGCGGCGATGTGAGCATCGTAATACGAAAGGTATTCAAATGTTTTTTGGGCCAACCGTTTGCGGGTAGATAACATGGTGGACCCGCACTGAGTCTGTATTTCCTCTAAAATTCGTGAATAGTCTTCTGGATCAACAACCACGGTAACAGCGGCGAAGTTCTTGGCAGCCGCTCGCAGCATACTGGGGCCACCAACGTCAATTTGCTCCACAGCCTTTTCCAGCGAGCAATTCAATGCGTTGACGGTTTGTACAAAGGGGTAAAGGTTTACAACTAGTAAGTCGATAGGTTTGATGGCGTGCTGATTAATCGTTTTCTCGTCGATACCCCTTCGGGCCAATAAGCCCGCGTGTATCTTGGGATGTAAAGTTTTGACTCGGCCATCCATAATTTCAGGAAAGCCGGTATAAGTAGAAACATCGATGACGGGGAGCTGATGTTGCTTAAGCAACCCAGCCGTAGCCCCCGTAGCTATTATCTCAACGCCGAAGGTTACTAATTGTGATACGAATTCAACAAGGCCGATTTTATCTGCGGTGCTGATGAGCGCACGCTCAATCGGCCTTTTGGTGTCACCGACGCGACCCATCAATTTGATAAATAGCAAGTTTTTTTCGCAAGGTTCCTCGACTAAGGCCTAATATTTTAGCGGCTTTACTTTGATTATTTTTCGTGTAGCGCATAACCACTCTTAACAACGGCACTTCCATCTCCGCCAAAACCATGCTGTAAAGATTAACGGGGTCTTCACCATCTAGGCGTGAAAAATAGCTTTTCAGCGATTGTTGTACGCTGCACGCGAATGATCCGCCGGTTTCAACCGGGTTAATAACTTCGGGTTCCTGAATCAATGTATCAGCTTCCATAATTGGAGTTCCTTCCAAGGTTATATTCCTAGGTGGTTTAGCGTTTAGTTCATTGCCTGTGAAGAAATATTCCCCATCAAGTTATGAGTTTCTCATTATAACATCGGAATTTCCAAGCTCAAGAGGGGAACCAAATTAATTAACAAATTTTTCCTCAGTAGACTTTGAGATACTCGGAAAGTGGGGCTTGAAGCTTTTTGCCTATTAAGCCTACAATATGTCAACTTTCATTCGAGATCGCGGAGTTGAAGATGGGTAACCAGAAACCACGAACAGTCTACCTGAAAAATTATCGCCCTTCTGATTTTTTGATAGATACGGTTCATCTGTATTTTGATCTTTATGAAGAAGAAACCAACGTTAAAGCTATTTTAAACTTGCAACGTAATCCCAAAGGGAACGCGACGGCTCCCTTGACGTTAATCGGCGAAGGCATGACCTTGAAAAAGGTGACTCTGGATGGACAGACGTTATCGGATTACACACTCGATGCTACATCGCTAACGATTGCCAATATCCCCAATCAATTTGCTTTAGAAACCGAAGTGGTGATCAAGCCCCAGGAAAATACCCAATTAGTAGGTCTGTACAAATCTCGTGGAAATTTTTGCACCCAATGTGAACCCCATGGATTTCGGCGGATCACTTATTTTTTGGATCGCCCCGATGTAATGGCGCGATACACCACCACGATTACTGCTGATAAAAATAAGAATCCTTTTCTGTTATCGAATGGAAATTTAATTGAAACGAGAATTTTAAGCGATAACCGTCATTGGGCGCATTGGGAAGATCCGTCAAAAAAACCCTGCTATTTATTTGCGTTAGTGGCAGGGGATTTTGATTTATTGGAAGACACCTTTGTGACTCAATCGGGTAGAAAAATCGCCTTGCAATTGTATTTAGAAAAAGGCTTTAAAGATCAGGGACCTTTTTCTTTAGGGGCGTTAAAGAAGGCGATGCGTTGGGATGAGAAGCGGTTTGGCCGCGAGTACGATTTGGATATTTATATGATTGTTGCGGTTAGCGACTTCAATATGGGGGCGATGGAAAACAAAGGGCTTAATATTTTTAATACAAAATATATTTTAGCTAATCCTGAGTCTGCAACGGATGATAATTACGTTGCAATAGAAAGCGTCATTGGGCATGAATATTTTCACAATTGGTCCGGTAATCGCGTAACTTGCCGCGATTGGTTTCAAATTACCTTAAAGGAAGGTCTCACTGTATTTCGTGAGCAATTATTTACAGAAGATACCACTTCAAAAGGCGTAGCTCGAATAGGTACGGTAAACATATTGCGAAATTCACAATTTCCGGAGGATATGGGGCCCATGGCGCATCCTATTCGTCCGCGTTCTTATATTGAAGTTAATAATTTTTATACCACAACCGTTTACAATAAAGGTTCTGAGGTCATCAGAATGGTGCAAACTTTGTTAGGGGAAGCGCTTTTTCGCAAAGCGATGGACCTTTATTTTTCGCGTCATGATGGCCAAGCGGTGACAACGGAGGATTTTATTCAAGCGATGGAAGACGCTTCTGGAAAAAATCTCGAACAATTTAAGCGCTGGTATGATCAAGCTGGCACGCCAGTGTTGGATGTCAACAGCGAATACAATGAGAACGAAAAAACCTTAACGTTGGTCATTAAACAATCCTGTCCGCCAACACCCGGGCACTTGGAGAAATTACCTTTTCACTTGCCATTGACATTGGGTTTTGTTGGTCCGGAATGTCGGGATATGCTAACCAAATTAGCGGGAGAAAAAAAAGCTATCCCGGGAACGCGACTGCTTGAAATTAAGGACGCTGAAACAGAATTTAAATTCGTTAATGTGAATCATAAACCTACTTTATCACTATTGCGGGGTTTTTCAGCGCCGGTTCGGCTAAATTATCCTTACACCGATGAAGAATTGGTGTGGTTATTTCAATATGATAGCGATCCTTTTGCTCGCTACGAAGCGGGCCAAATCTTCGCCCAGCGATTAATATTTAAGTTAATCGACGATTCTTATCAGGGGAAACCTTTAAAAATTGATGAGCGTTTTATAGATGCTCACCGTAAAATTATCGCAGGCCCGCATCGAGATCATTGGTATGAAGCTGTCTTACTACAATTACCCAATATCAATTATTTAATGCAATTGATGAAAAAAATGGACATTGAGGCCCTGCATACGATTCGTCAATTTGTGAAAAAATCCCTTTCGAACGCCCTGGTTGATGATTTGAAAATCCAATACGAACATCATCAACTACCGTTGTATGAATACAATCCAGCGGATATTGGAAAACGTAAATTAAAAAATATTTGTTTATCTTATCTGACAGAATTGGATGATACACAATTCCGTCAAGTGGCTTATCAACAATTTAAAAAGAATGATAATATGACAGACGCCATTGGCGCTTTGTCTGCTTTGTTGGACCACAATTGCAAGGAACGTCATCAGGCATTGGATGAATTTTATCAACAATGGAAAGATCAACCATTAGTCGTCAACAAATGGTTGATGTTGCATGCTTCATCGACTTTACCACTCACATTGGAAACCGTAGGGAAATTAACAAAACACCCAGCATTCGATCTTAAAAATCCAAATAACGTTTATTCGTTGCTGAGTACTTTTGGTGCGAATGCTGTGTGCTTCCACGAAGGCAGTGGAGAAGGTTATCGTTTAATTGCCGATTATGTGTTAGCAATTGACCCTGCTAATCCTCAAGTCGCTGCTCGTGTTCTGCAACCCTTAACCCGCTGGCAAATGATGGATAAAAAACGGCAAGAATTAATGAAAGCCGAACTTAACCGCATTGCAAAAGCTGAGCGTTTGTCGTCGGACGTTTACGAGATTGTGAAAAAGAGTCTCTTGTAGTAAAAGTGGTTGATTTTTTGCTTGTTTACCCAGTCAATTAAAAAACCCTATAATGAACTATTAAGCTCTTTTAGTCCGATGAGGAAAATGTGACGTACTATCAACCAAAAGACACGACATGGAAAGAAGTCTTAGAATCGTGTTTTAAAGAGTTTATAGCGTTGTGCTGCTTTTGCCGGATTTAGATAAGCTGATCGATTGAACAACCTTATTGAAAGCTTAGAGAAAGAACTTTTAGCGATTACCAAAGAAGGTCTCACCGGGAAAGGGATTTTAGGTAAATTATTTCGAGTGTATTTTAATCTGGACAAGAGCAATGCGTGCTTATTCATTTGGAAATCCAAGGTCAGATGGAAGTCCAATTTCCGTGGGTTGTTGGTGTATGGGTATCGAATTTACGATAAATAGTAAAGCCCGTAGTGAGTTGTGCGATTTTAACGGATCAAAACCCGAAGTGGTGCCCGGATCATTATGAAATTGCGTTAGTAGGCTTGCGCTTGCGGATAGATTTTTGGGTAGTGAAGCTACTTGATTGTGCAAAAAGTGAGCTAAAATTGGAGCATTCGACGAATCTATTTTCGAGTGTGATTTTAAGTTACCTAGCCGTCACTAAAGTCAAGGACGGGTCGGAGGTGATTCGGTTGCAAACGAAGCTTTCGTTAAAAGCGCTTGTACCACAAGGGCTATACGAAAGCGCAAATCATCCGGTTGTGTATTTTTATTGATTGGTTTACTCACTTACCTTACCTAACGCATTTGAGATAGAATATTGAGAAACGGTTTATCAGTGGGGCAAAATAAGAGCGCATATCAGTTCCATCGAGCGTTTTTGGGCTTAAAAGGCCTTGTAGCAAGGACGACAAGAAAACGAATTATCGGCAAAAGCTTTAAAAAGCCGATGTCGAAACGTTCTTGAAGGGGGGTGAACCGGCCTTAATGATGCATGCTAGCTCTTTGGAGGAGGTATTTCACGATCAAGGACATTATCTGAAATCCACTAAAAAGAAGAGGTTATTCATTCACATGGCGCAAATAATATTATTAATTTTTAACAAGGCCTCATCAGCAAAATATCGCGTTCCGTTGTTTGGATCTGGCAGGGGCGCAACAGCTATTTTAACATTTTGATAAGCGATTATTTTTCCGGTTAATCCTTTTTTAGCGCTTCAACGGCCTGTGCCCCCATCAGAGAAGCAAGCACGCGATCTTTTACTGTCGGGGTTCCGCCGCGTTGGGTGTGGCCGAGGACGTAGACGCGGTATTCGATGCCAGTTTTTTCTTTTATTTGTTTAGCGACTTCAAAACTGTGGCCGGGTTGGTTGGCTTCGGCAACGACAATAATAGAAACTGATTTTTTGCCGTGTTGTTTTTTTAATTTTTTGTGTCAATGTACAATATCGATGGGGGACTCAGGTAGCGCAATGATTTCTGCACCGTCAGCGATGCCAACATTCACCGCGATAAGACCGGAAGACCGCCCCATGACCTCAATTAAAAAATTTCGCTCGTGGTTGAATGCAGTATCGCTAATTTTATCGATAGCTTGCAAAGCCGTATTACAAGCTGTATCAAAACCAATGCAATAGTCTGTTCCTTGAATGTCGTTATCGATAGTGCATGGAATTCCAATCATTTGAGGTCCGCTTTCTTGGTATAGTTTTGAAGCGCCCACAAAACTGCCGTTGCCGTCGAGAACGATCATGGCATCGATTTGCAATTTTTTTTAAAAGTTCCCGCGCTTTGTTACGGACTTCTTTGAAACGAAAATCTTTGAAACGCCCTGTTTTTAAAATCGTACCGGCTCGCTGGATCCAATTGACAATTGCGGGTGAATTGAGTGGAACGAAATGCCCGTTAACTAAACCAGTAAAACCGGCTGTGGCACCGTAAATTTTAAATTAATAATGGAACGCTGTTCGCACAACAGCACGGATTGCAGGATTCATGCCAGGTGCATCACCCCCAGAAGTGAGCACTACTAGTTTTTTTATTTTGCTCACGTTGGCTCCTAATTGTATCGATTATCTTTTTTCAGCATTCTATTATGCCTTTTTAAATAAAAATCTAATTCGCTATCGGCGCAGGCGCATAGACGTCAACTTAAGGAGCGAGGTTAAAGAGGGAATATCAAGTGGTTGAAAAAATGTCCATCGTTCCCGTGCGTAGGCCGTCTGCAACAGGTAAAGAATCGATGACTTTTACAGCGAAGACATATGGGAATCCAAGCTAAAACGCTAAGAAAAACACCGATGGCGCTTTTCTTAGCCCCCTAATCTGGATTCTCTCGACATTGGTTTTTTGCCACGGCTTTTCATTTCTCCTCGTAATAATCCATCACTTCGTCCCGGTTCAACCACTCTGTATACAAACGATTGAACACCCGTTTGATCCGCTGCATTAATCTCAAGCTTCGCTCTCTAAAATCAACGCTAGCTTCTTCATAAACCCGCTTGGTGACACGCGCATTCGGCGCATCTTTTTAACAGCGGAACGTTTTGTTGTTCCACCGTCTTACCCCGCACAAACCGCATCTGGGCCCGGGAAGCCGCTTGATCTATCGTCTTGGGTAATGGAATCGTGACGTTGTTTGATCATTTTTTCGATGGCTTTCATAACAGCGGCGTCATCAAGCGTGATTTGCTCGTCAATTTCTCGCTGTTTGATGGCAGCCAGGAGGAGACGTGTGCCTAAGCGCCCCTTTTCTTGGCCACACATAGCAAGCTTTCACGTTTTCTTGAATGCTATTTTTGAGCGATTCTGTCATTCGGAGTTCCTCCTTTGAGGAAAGCCGCTTAATAACGCGCTCGCTCGCGTTCTAATGCTTCTTGTTCTTTTTGCAATTTTTTGGCATAGCGTTTTACGGCGGCTGCTCGCTTACGCTTACGCTTGCTTGTGGGTTTTTCGTAATATTCGATTTGACGTAATTTGGAAAGGATACCCGCTTTTTCACACGCTCGTTTAAAACGCCGCATGGCGACATCGAAAGCGTTATTATCAGGCACATCTATCATTGGCATTCTTTTTTTCACCCCTAATTCACAGCTGAAAACCATAGCAACTAGCTAGAGGCTGAATCATACTGATTTTAGTGGGGGAATGCAATAAGCATTTGCCGAACCCTATCAGCTTTCTTAGCACTTAGTCCCCATGACTTTTTCTAGCCAGCCAGGCCAAGGGTTTTTATGCTCAATCTCTGTACAATAATGAAAAAGATCATGCCTAGGATGAAATTTCGGTATTCATTGAATGGCAAGGAGAGGGCTAAATCGACAGTCATTCCGGCCCGTAACCTCCCCAGGTTAGAATACTGATGATGTAAAGATTATAGTTGCGTTTAAGCTGAATGAATTTTGAGAATGGAAACGCTGATAAGGCGAACGAGTAATAGCAAGGAGATGGTGAGCAGGATGGCAACGATTTGTAAGGCACCTGCTTTTGATGGCGAGTAGTTTAAACCAATTTAAGAATAAAATCGCATTTAAGACTTCGTTGATGACTTCCCAAAAGTCTCTAGGGTTTTCGTTTTCTTTTTATGCGTCTCACCTTAAGATCACGTCGTATAGTATATAAGCGCCGACCATGATACCGGTGATCACCATGGCAAGCGGGCCTAAAATTCCTAACGCGAGCGAGTTGATAATCGCCTATGGCGGCTAAGGTGAGTAAAATAGGAGACTGTTCTTTTTGACTGTTTTTTAATAACTGAGCCGTGATAAAGCTAAAAAGTAAACCATAAATAATGTCTCCGACTGCCTGTCTTAAAAATAACAGACTGATTTTTTCAACGCTCGCCGGAATATGATTAACCGTTAACGTATTATATTTTATATTAATAAAGAGTAATAACTTAAGAAGAATACCCACCACGTCGTTAAATAACGACCCTCCCCGCGATTGTGCAAGCGGTCAGCCGCTCTGGTGCGCTGATCCGTTTGAAAGTGGCTAAGACAGCAATCGGATCGGTGGGAGAAATAAGCGCGAGAGAGTAAGCAATATAAAGAAAAGGAAAATCTAATTTTTGGGCTTTGAGGATGTTGAAATCAATCGTCAGAGCGCTAGCAAACAGCAGGAAATTAGGAGGAGCTTTAATAGAGGGTTGGGTAATCGATATTTTTAATGATGTTTTCTGTGCGATGTTTGCAATGTGGAAATGATGAAAAATAATGAAAATAACCGACAATAAAAGTGACGCGTTCATAATCGCGATGGTGCTTTACATACAAATAAAACGATAATTTACATAAGCAATCAAAACAGCGAGTTTGAGCACAATTGAACTAAGAGTATAAATATCCAATCCATTGTACTGGCGCTTAAGTAAAAATGTGATTATACCCTATTGGACTATTGCTTTTTTAGCAACTAGGGAAATCACGCAAAGGAGGCTGTTATGAGTCATCATCATTTCTCCCGATTTGGCGTTACTTTATTTGGGTTTGCTGTGGGAATCGTTTGGTCTGCTTATTCTCGCCTTGTTTAGTTGGTGGGCAAGATTGTGGACGCTTCATGATTTCTGTCATTAAATTCAGTTTACGTCGGTTATGCGCTGACTTTTTTGGGGAACTATTGTTGGTGTCATTTTGGGATTTATTGACAGCTTTATTAGCGGTGTAATCCTAGTTGGTATTTACAATTGCTGTGCACGTTTAATAACTCCAAAAATAGCAATAGTTTTGCAGGGGCGCCCTTTTTTACGAGAGCATTTTTAAATTAACCATTGGTTCAGATATTTTTAATGTAGATTTTTGTTATTATGAAAAACCATGTTAACATGAATTATTATAATAACATTGCTCGTTTCTCCGCTAGTGCCTATTATGGTGTACTACTTAAAAGGACATGGGCTCGGCTGGGGTTTAGCTTTAATCCCTTTGCTTCTCTTTATTTATTTTATTCACCTTATTCCTAACTATCATGTACGGAAGAACTATTTATTCAGGATTCACTTGGGTTCCCGACTTAAATATTAATTTTTCATTTTATGTCGACGAATTAAGCTTTTTATTTAGTTTATTTATCACCGGTATCGGGATCCCCATCGTAATTTATAGTGCCCTTTATTTAGAAAATCACCCGCATTTATGGTGATATTATGGATATTTATTTCTATTCATAGCTTCTATGTTGGGATTGGTTTTGGCAAATAACTTAATTGTGTTATTTGTTTTTTTTTGAGAATTAACGAGTATTAGTTCTTTTTTGCTTATTGGTTTTGAGCACGCCCAACCTGCCGCGCAGAAGGCCACCGTGCAAGCCTTGTTTGTCACGGTAATCGGTGGATTATCGCTGTTGACTAGTTTTACTTAATCGGAATCGTTACTAACACTTACAGCATGGCTCGCTTTCTCTCACAAGGAAATCTTTTACAAAATCAACCTTTGTTTATCCCTATTTTGTTGTTAATGCTGATTGTCGCTTTTACCAAGTTGGCGCAATTTCCTTTTCATTTTTGGCTACCGGATGCCATCGAAGCGCCAACCCCAGTGAGCGCGTATTTGCATTCAGAAACGATGGTTCAAGTTGGAATTTATCTTCTGGCGCGCTTTCACCCGTTAATGAGCCATAATTATTGGTGGTTTGTTATTTTAACTACCATCGGTGGAATTACTATGTTAGTTGGTGTTTTATTAGCTGTCAGACAAACGACATGAAATTAATTCTTGTTTATACCATGACTACCGCGCTAGGCTCATTAGTTTTTTTATTAGTTCTACTCACGATTTAATTATCAAGGCAGCGGTGGCCTTTTTATTAGCACATGCTTTATAAAAAGCCACATTGTTTATGGCGGTGGTCGATATTAAACACTAAACGGGGACACGAGATATTGATAAAGTTCGCGGATTACATAAAGCAATGCCAATACTTTTATGGCAGTTTTAGTCGCTGTCGCTTCGATGGCGGGGCTTCCGTCTTTACTAGGTTTTTATGTAAAAGAATTGGTGTATGGAGCTAGTCTCGTGGCGCCATTAGATTCTCATATCTTAACCATTATTGCTGTTTTTTCTAATGTAATCATGTCTATGCTATCTTTTTTTGATATTTAAGACCGTTTTGGGGAGAACAAAAACCAAAACGTGTACGAGAGGCGAACATTAATTATGTCTGTCAATGCTTTGTTCCTGGCTTCATTAACCTTATTGTTAAGCATTTTCCGTTTGTTATCAATCATACCATGCTCTCTCCAGCCGTAAGCGTTATTTTAACGACCTTTAAAAACAGAATTAACCTTATGGCATGGTTTTACACCTTCATTGCTATTAAGACTTAATTACCCTTTCTGGCGCGCCATCGTATTTATTTGAAACGCACTGAATTTAGATCGATATTGGCGCATTTTGATGGAATTATCGCCATGGTCCTGCTTGGCTTTATGATCGTTTCATTTATTATTTACTACGAGCGGCGGAGTGGAAAACGGAGATTTTACAAAATGGAAAATTACGCCTATATTTAATTATTACGTTTACAACTATAGTTTTGAAGTTGGGCAGAGTTTTGGTTAGAAACCATTTAATGCTGGTTAAGCAATGGGGCTTTTCTTTTTTACCATTCTTTTTAGCAAGTTGGCTCCTTATTTCTACGTATATGACTATTTTGGTGAGGAGCTACTTGATTGGATTAATACTTCTCGGACTTTTTGAATAGGCGCTGCTTTGTTTTTTTATAGTCAATGCAGAGCCTGACGTTGCCGTGACTCAAGCCTTAATTGAAACATTAATAGTTATTAATTATGGTGTTGAACCTCTATCGAGAACTGCCATTGCTGGAAATTGTAGAAGAAAACTTACTCAAGAGTCAATTAATGCAGTTATCGCTTTTGGCATTGGACTTTCAGTTGCTGTGCTTCTGATTGCCATTACTCAGCAGCCTTTTGACGATTTTATCGGCCAGTATTTTATTGCACACAGTATTCCTAGTGGACATGGTCGAAACGTTGTTAACGTAGTTTTAATTGATTTTCGTGGCTTCGATACGTTGGGTGAAATCATTGTAGTAGCGGTAGCAGCGCTTGGAATTTATGGTTTATTAAAAAGTCGTTTTAGGATAAGTGGGTCGTTATTTATTTAATTCTTTACACAGCGTCGCGTTTTTTCTTGCTATAATGCTGTTATTTTCTTTATGGATTTTGTTTCGTGGGAATAATTATCCAGGAGGAGGATTTATCGCCGGTTTAATTTCCGCCAGCACCTTACTTTTTGCTTAATTACCCATGGCTCAAATGATCTGCTGCGACTTCTTCGATTTAGTTTATCTTCGTTGTTAGCCATCGGTTTGAACGTAGCTGTTCTTACTGGCCTCATCGCACTCATTTTCGGAAAAACGTTTTTTACGGGAATTTGGTTAATCTTAACCACTCATTTTGAATGTGGGACGCCGCTATTATTTAATGTTGGGATTTACTTAGTCGTATTAAGTAGTACTTTAATTATTATGATTTCGTTAGAGGAGGGGGTGGGATGACTACTTTATTTTTCTGGATGATTGGCGGTTTTTTTGACATTAGCGTTTATTCGTTATTAAGCTAACAATTGATGCGTTTGTTGTTTGGCATCGTTATTTTAAGATTTTTCACAACCTTTGTCCTGTTAATAGTAGGTCGTTTATCTCAAATACCTCCTTTTATTTCACCGGAAAAACTTCCTTGCTCGCATCGATGGCTAACCCCTTGCCAAAAGCGTTGATTTTAACAACTATCGTTTCAGATTCGGCCTACTTTCTTTTGCTTTAGTGTTGGTTCGGAAAATATGGAGACAACTTAAAACATTGGATAGCGATAAATTGCGTTTAGATGAGCCCGCATCCATCTTGAGAAAATCGCCTCATCAAGTTATTACCAATATTACCATTATTAATTTGTTTAATTACTGCAATCTCGTGTTGTTTTTTTCGTTGTTTGATTGGTTTAAAAAAATCTGTCATTTAAGGGGCGCAATAGTATTATTATTGGCGGTTATTATGATTTTCATTTTCGTGACGCAGAAGGGGATCTTGGTCATGCAAATGGGGATTATCTCGAACCATTCGGAATCAGTATCGTTATTGATCTGTTAAGCGCCATTATTTTAGTGATGACTGATCTTATTACATTATGCGTGGCTATTTATGCTTTATCCGACATTAAAGTCTCTCAACAAAATTTAGGTTTTTATCCAGTCTATTGGATTTTTCTGATTGGTATTTGTGAAGCTTTTTCAACAGGCGATATGTTTAACCTTTATTTTTGGTTTGAGGTGATGCTGATCGCTTCTTTTATATTGATGGTGCTCGGTAATAAACGGATTCAGTTAGATGGGACGTTAAATACGTAGCCATAATTTGATTGCTACCATTTTAATGTTAACGGCAATTACTATGTTATATGGAATAGTGGTCACCTTAAATATGGCCGATTTATCGGTGCGTCTGTCGCATTATCCGAATGCCTCTACTGTCATTGGACTGCATTATTATTGGCTATTGCATTTGCTATTAAAACTGCTTTGTTTCTTTTGTTTTTTTTGGCTGCCAGTTTTTTACCACACCATCAGCGTTTCGACTTCTGCTATTTTTGCTGGGATGCTGACTAAAGTCGGTTTATACTTTAATCCGACTGGTTACCTTGATTGTACCTAATAATCAAATAATTTTAGGTTTATTATTAGCTTCTTCGGGATTAACAATTGTAACCAGAGTATTAGGAGCGGCATCACAATATAATTTTCGGCGAATTTTATCTTTTCACATCATTAGTCAAATTGGTTACATGGTGATGGGGATTTCAATTCGTACACCCTTGGCATTAGCCAGCACCGTTTTTTATATTGTGCATCATATTGTAGTTAATGAGCTTTAAGTGGATTTTATAAACAATACCACTTTTTAGCCTTATTATTTTTTATCCCTACTTTTTCTGGCAGGTTTTCCACCGTTATCGGGTTTTTTGACGAAACTATCTTTGTTAGAAGCAGCAGTTACTAACCGAAATTATGTCATGGTGGCTATTGCCTTAATCATTAGTTTTTTTAACAATTTATTCAATGATTAAGATACGGAATTAAGTTTTTTGGTGGATAAATATCAGATTAAAAAAAAGAAGGTCACTTGTTACTTGCGAGGGGTGAAAAATTTTCCTTATTTTTTCCTGTCATTTTATTGGCAAGTGTGACTTTATCAATCTCTTTTTCTCCAAAATTATTTTTTCAGGTAATGAGTAAGGCGTCCTCCAAATTATTAGATCCGAGCCAATATATTCGTTCGGTTTTATGAGGTAGTCGATGAGTAGTATACTTCGTTATCCTTTTAAAATTTATTTAATTATAAAATTTATCTTATTTGTATTATTGGAATCTTAATTGTTAATTTTTGAGTTGAGAACGAAGTTTTGAGCCCGCGTTTTCGAGCAAGGCCTGGCGTTCTCAGCACACCCCTTGATTGTCGAGCGCTGGTTGAAATAACTTTATTCGAAAATATTATTTCCCTTACGCCAGGCACTTTAACATTAGTATTTCTGAAGATCAAAAGATTTTATATGTTCACGCGATGTTTATTGATGACGTTGATCAATTAAAAGCAGAAATTAAAAACAAGTTTGAAAAATCAATTATGGATATTTTAGAGTGGCAATTTTTTTTGGGTTTCAATTTTTATATGCCGCTGGTAATTTTGTGTCTTTCAGTGGTGGCGTTTTTACACGGATTGTTATTGGCCCCGCCTTATAGGATCGCGTTATTGCGCTTTATTTAACCGAAAGCCTTTTAATTTCGATTATTGCTGTTTATACTCTTAATTTATAAGCAGGTTGTTTATATTGATGTGGTGATTGCATTAGCTTTGATTGTTTTTTTTGGAACGGTGTCTTTTTCACAATATATCGAATGGAAGTACTATAAAAGGATAAAAAAAGAGAAAAGAGATGTTAAGGAATGGCTTACCATTTTTTTATTTTTGGAGGAACTTTATTTATTTTTATTGCTTCTGTTGGGATTTTACGAATGCCCGATTTGCTTATCCGCATGCATGCAGTGACTAAGGTAGGGTCTTTAGGCGTCAGTTGTTTTTGGCGGTGTTGCTATTTATTTCGGTACGTGGACGATAGCAATGAGCAGTAGTCATTGTTTGGTTTATTGTGATGACTACCCCTATTGCGTCGCATTTGATAGCACGTGCTTCTTATTTTTATAATATCAAATTGACAAAGGAAACATTTATTGACTAATTAAAACCTCATTACGACCAGCGTACCCATCGACTGAAGAGAGCATTGAAGGAACGAAGGAAGCGAGGGTGACTATGTATTAATAACCTAGGCTCTTCGTTTTTTTGCTGAGTCAATTGCCCTGGAAGCGGGTGGGTGCTTTTTTATTCATTCTTTCTTTAGATTTTTGTTCTGTCAGCAGTCCCCCAGCAATTCGTTGTATTTCGGTTAATCGGGATTGAGTGCGTGCGAATTCAAAGCGAAGGGGTCCTTCTAGATAAAGTTGTTCAATGGGCACTTGGGCGGAAATAATTAAACGGGTTTTTGCGTCATAGAAAATATCAATTAATATAATGAAGGAAGTAATTAAATTCTTTTTTCAGTTCGTAAAACAGATACGTTTCTTATTAGAACCGTTTTGTATTTTTGTGAAAGTTCTAAAAAATTCTTAACAGAACGCGGTATTCCACAAAGGTCTATAAATTCAAACCAAATGACATTACCGGCCTGTTTGCGAATGGGAATGATTCGGTGAAATAATTCAATAGCCGTATGAATGGCTGGTTGGTAATTTGAAAAATATTGAAAACTTTTCTCCATGTTTATTTCTGCTTGTTCGTCTAATTGTGTAAAATAAATTTCCTTTTATAGTTAATACGTTAAGCGATAATTATACTGGGATGTTAAATGAAAAACTTACGTGTGCTGTTTAATTAATTTAATAACAGGAATGAATTTCACGTTGTAATCATTCTTTGTAAAGATCTTCTGGTTTGAAGTGGCAATAAAAAATATACCATACTTAAAAAGCACACTTAATAAGCCTCCTAAAAGGATAGCGTCAGCCACATTATTGACAAAAAATTCATCGAAGAAAATTACATTAGTTTCTTGGCTAAGTTTTTTAGTAATAATGTCCGAAGGATTTTTGAGATCTTGTAGGTGGGTTAATTCATGATAAATTTGAGCTATAACATTTATGAAAATGCAAACGCATTTTTTAAGTGGAAGGCAATGATAGAAAGTATGGAGTAAGAATGTTTTTCCGACGTCAACACTACCCAACAAATAAAGACATTTAACAGGTTTTGAAATAACTAAAGTGTGAATGAATTTATTTAGAAAACGAGTGTTCGCACTTTCTTGCTTAAGCAATTCGGTATAGATATGTTAAAGCTGGTCGATGACTTATTTTTGCTGAGGATTTTTTTGGATAAAACCGACTTCGAGTTGTTGTTGGTAATATTCTAAGGGGGTCATGCTTTTAATTTTAATGAAATCTCAGCTAACCGTTTCCCTAATGCTTGGCACAAATTTTTTTCCGTTTGAGTCAGTGGCCAATTGCTATCGGGCCCTGCCATGTGACTAGGACCGTAAGGCGTGGCGCCGGCGGTGGTTGTAAATAATTCCGCTTCACTATACGGAACACCAACAATAATGGCTCCGTGATGAATTAACGGCATCATCATACTAAGCAGTGTAGTCTCTTGCCCACCATGCAAACTTGCCGTGGAAGTAAAAAAGCCCGCGGGTTTGCCGATTAATGAGCCAGATTGCCATAAGGTGCTGGTAGTGTCCAAGAAATACTTTAATGGCGCCGCCATATTACCAAATCGCGTCGGGCTACCTAATGCAAGGCCTACGCAATTCTTTAAATCGTCGTGAGTAACGTAAGGAGGACCGTATTTGGGAACATCCGGTTCTGTCGCTTCTGTCTTAAGCGATACCGATGGCACGGTGCGGATACGCGCTTCTATCTTGTTCACACGTTCCACCCCGCGGGCGACTTGCTCTGCCATTTCTGCGGTGGCGCCATAGCGGCTATAGTATAGGACTAAAATAAATGGCATTGAGTTTTTTCTAAATTTTTGATCAATTTACTTTAAAATTGTGATCGAGAGTAACATTTGACATTATTACCTAAATAGAGATTATAGGGCAACCCCCAGTTATGACAATCTATCGATTCTTCAAAACGAGCGTATTTGCTCTTGCCTATATTTACCGCTGTTTTCACGAAGAGGGGTGCGCTTATCGCGCTACGGCACTCGCTTATACAACCTTACTTTCCTTTGTGCCTCTCACTATCGTCGCCTTCACTCTGCTTTCTTTTGTTCTTTCTTTTCGAGGGGTCGGGGTGCGTTTGAAAAATTTGATCTTGGAAAACTTTGTGCCGACTTCTGCTAGCATGGTAGCTGCTTATTTGAGTCAACTGACATAAAATGTCACGGGCTTATTGATTATAAATATTTTCTTTTTAGGTATTGCGGCACTTTTGTTAATGTACAATATCAATCGAGCCTTCGTAGCGATATGGCATACCGAGCATCATTTTTGGTTGTCCTTTCACTTTTTGATTTATTTTATTGTGTTATTTCTGTTGCGATTTTTATTAGGTGGATTTATGTTTCTGGGAACCTTCCTGGTTCAATCTCCTTTAGTTACGGGTCTTATTGGATGGCTTTATTTGGGAAAGGAGCTTTTATCTTTCCATATGTGTGCTAATTCTTTATGATATTTACATTATTTAATTGGATACTTCCGTCAGCTAAAGTTAAATTATCACATGCTATGATCAGTGGATTGGTGAAAAAAGCATTTTTGAATTAGCGAAATTTGCTTTCACCGTGTATTTAAAAATTTTTCCCCACTCACCGTGTGATATATGGAGCTTTTTCAGTTGTACCTATTTTTTGGTGTGGCTCTATGTTTCTTGGACGATTATCCTGTTAGTGGCGGTAGTGAGTAACGTGATAGCCTGCGGAATACCTGAAAAATATAAATAATCATGAAATATTTTCGACTTTTTTTCTATGTATTTTGATTTTTTCTCAATTCAACTTTCACCCTTCGTCTGCCGTTGCCCTCGTCATGTAATGATTTAGTTTGGCAGATTCAATTCGCTTCTGTTCGCGAGGACGAAATATTTGCAACGATTGCAGAGCGCTATGATGTAGGTTATTACCAACTAGTGGAAGCTAACCCCGAAGTGGACCCTAATTAACTTCAACTGGTAGCTATTTTAATTATACCGACGCAATATTTATTGCCATCCACTTCAAAAAAGGGATTATCATTAATTTGGCCGCTATGCGGCTTTATTATTTTCCAAAAGGGAAAACTATTTTTACACTTATCCGGTGGGGATTGGACGGTTTAATTGGTCCACACCACTTGGAAAGCTACATATTATTCAAAAAATTAAAAATCCCGTTTTGGTAGTTCCCGATAGCATCCTTCATTATCGTCAAGAAAATGCTGATCCCGTGCCAAAAGTAATGCCCTCGGAGCCCGAGAATTCATTAGGTCATTACGCTTTGCGGTTGTCTCAGCCCACTTATCTTAATTCATGGCACCAACGATCCCAGAAGCCTGGGTCGCCGCAGTAGCGCGGGTTGTATTCATTTATATCATCCTGAAGACATGGAAGCACTATTTGGAATGATTTTTTTCGATACACCAGTACTCATCATTAATCAACCCTACGTGGTAGGACAAAATTATGGGAAATTATACCTTGAAGCGTACCTTCCTTTGAGAGAAGACCGCAAGGAATTATTTGCTAATCTTTCCAAAGTTGTGAAAACCCTTATTAATGACCATTTAAAAAGTGCTCTTGGATAACCTCGAATTAATATACAAAAAGCCACTGAAATTGTGAAAGAACATATAGGTCTTCCCGCATTGCTCGGCTTTTCTAAGGCCTCATCAAATACAGAACAGCAAAGCTAGTGGCGATAGTCACAACCTGCCTGATGATTTCGCTTTTTTCTTCTACTTACTCATTGTTGAAAATTTCTTTCAACGAAAAATGAGATAAATTTTTAGTGACCAGCCGACGAGTGATGGTGTCGTTAAAAGTATTACGTACTTAAAAAATGAAGTAGTTTTACTCCAGCAAGAGGAATTGCTTTCTTGTGAATAATTATTTTCCCCATTATTTTGCACTATTGGCAAGAGCAGTTGTTTCTCTTCAGAAATCCTTTTTTTGAAACAAGAAAAAATTAAAGGTTAGTCCTAGTGTAATAGAAGTCTCCGGGAAAAAATGATCGAATATAATTCGAAAGAAAAAATTATTTTCCTGTATAAAAGTATCTCCACTAACTAGTAGAGGCATAGTAGCGATAAATAATTTTTTGCTTTTTTGCTTTAATCCAAAATGACACGAAGTTTTGATCATCTTCATCGCTTCGGAGGGTTTATCATTCAGAATATCGAGAATTTGAGAGAGTTTTAAGTTTTCATTTTTTCCTAAGGTAGGACTTTATATAAATAGGCTTCGTACCCTTTAAATAAATCGAGGGATTTTTCTAAAGAAATTTTGATCCATTGGATGAATTATCCAGGGGATGATTACTCAAGTTTCTCTTGAAAATGTTGATAAAAAATTTCGATTATAGCACATGAGTGTCTGTAACTTTCATCCCCTGATCAGAATTTGTATTGGAGGTAAATTCTCTGCGAAAACTCAGAGGAAAAATTGTATAGTCCAGCATCATTCTGTCTAAAGGCGTCAATATATACATTATAAAGCACGACATTTTCTCAGGAGTGCTGACCGCCATCGGGCCTGGAACGCTGAAGATAGTAAGTAAAGTGCAACCAAAATTAAATTAAGTAAATAAGATTATTCGTGTCAATGGAAAATGAGAAAACGATTATAGAGTGTGTAAATAAGATTACCTGCGGCAATTTAAGCTACTAAAGAGGAAAAGGTAATATTTCCTAAAATTTAAGATATTATCTCTGCATCCGTATTGTCAGAGTCTTGTGCGCATCGTGGTAATCACTGGAGCTTGAGGCAACATAAACGATTATAAATACCAGTGTTAAAGCACACTGAAGATAATGGGAAGTATCTTGTAAAAAGATAGGATTTCTACAACTATTTTCGAATAAGTCTTCTAAAATTTTATGAGGTTCGATCGAAGTAGACTGATTCAAAATTAGCTTAAAAAGAGGTTGATAATCTTCAGTATTTTTATCCTGCTCATTGTGAAAAATAGTTGTCATTGCATCACGGAACCTGCGTTTTTTACCACTTAGAATATGTTTATTATTAAGCGATAGCAACAACGCGGTAGAGTCGTTATAAAATTTTCAAGTTCAAAATACCCTACAATCATTGTGCTAGCACGAAGATAGTGATTGAAAGAGCTATTCTTTGTCCAGCTAATGAGGTCGGTAATACAAAGCAAATAGAGTGCTGTCCATTTTGATCTTTCATATAAGCTATAAACAAAAGAGAATGAGGTTTTTTAATAGTTTTTATAAATTTTTACGTTGGCACGCGCTTCAATTCCTTCTTCTAATCTATTTTTAGAAAGTTCATATTTCTTTAGGGTGTGAGTAAGGAGTATGAGTTGGCTGAGATAATGTTTATGTCGTATGTGAAATTATACCAGATTGCAGGCTACTAAAGAGGCCGCATAGAAGAGCGAAAACCAATCGTGCTGGACTCGAAGGCAAATTATCATCTTGAGGGAAAACCCTAAAAAAGAAAAGCAGGACCCACACTTAAAGAAAGACTCATCAATATTGACGATTTTAAAATAATTGTTAGAATTGTATTGGCACGTGCTTAAAGGTGTTAACGCTGAACGAAGTTATTCAGTAAAATGAGAAACGTCTAAAATAATTTCCGTCGGCTTTTCTGCTGCATTTTATGAAGTCTCTGCCTCCTCATTAATTGTTCCATAAGAAAAAATAGATTCCAATAGATTCGTTGATGGACTAGGTGCATCTTGGACGACATCAAGATTAACAACAACTTCTTTTTTTCTCTTTCGCGACCAATCTGGAAGGCTACGGTTCTTCGTTAACCTCTTTTTTAGAAGGAATAGACTCTGGTATATTTATTGAAGCTGATTTATAAACTTCGACGTCGACTGTTCGCTTGAAGTAGTTTTTTTATATTCTGGATGCATAGGATTTCTCAAAAAAATTAATGAAGAATAAGAAGTAGCGCTGAAAAATTAAAGAAATATTAAAATTTTAAGAAAATTTTTAACTATCTCTATACATAACAAAAGCAGTTAAGTTGATGAAATGGTCAGAAAAGCTGCTGAGTATTCAGTAGAATTCCTGATGTTATTGAAGGATAAGGGGTTCTTGATGAAAGACATCAGTGGGTTA
>NZ_VFIV01000029.1 GCF_019425495.1 Coxiella endosymbiont of Ornithodoros amblus | reverse complement strand
GGATTTCTCTTAACGCTATTTATATATCATGATGGAGACCCACAATCCCCGCGACTTCGGCTGTGTGTGTGAAGCCTCCATTCTTTATCTATCGGTAGGCGGCCTACGCACGAAGATGACGGGCTTTACTGAGAGATAGTGGTGACGCTTAATTTTCGTATTTGAATCGCATATATAACAAATGGGGGTAGCGAAAAAAGAATAAGACCACTCACTAGGATCGCTTCATAAATTTTACACCTGCTGGCGAAATAAAGCCAACTAAAATAGCAGCGATACAGGCGATTATTTCCATGCACTCTACCAACCAAATACCAAAATTCCCTCCCGGAATTCGAAAACATTTTTCTTTTCTTTCAATTTTAAAGCGTAATCGAATCGCTGCAGCAAAAAATGGAATATAAAAATTAAGGTCAACTGTGCTGTTAAATTGCTTAAAATCCAATAAGAAGTATTAAAAGAAAGAATTAATAAAAATAACAAACATAGAAAAACAACTAAAATAACTTGCATCAATAAAATACCCAAGGGCGCGCGGATAATCTCGTTCAGGGTTTTTCACTTCTTCGGCATGAACCGCTGACACTTCAATTCCCATCAAACTAAAAAAACACCACTACTAAAAAAGCCAAATTAGGAATATGACTAAAATGAGGAATAAAATTATGCCAGTTTAAACTGATGGCTAACGGTTTTTTCATCAACAACCAAACAGCACCCAATAGAATAATCAAGGCCATTCGTTGGAATAATGGTGCCTACAATCGTCGCCAACACAAACATACCGAAAATCATCGGCAACATAAATGCTTTATCGGCGACTAGCGCTGGATTAAAAAAATAAGCAGCATTGACAGGGATAAAGGATAAAAAAATCGTGAGGTACCAGAAAACGTTATAAATCCACCGCAACTAAATCGTGAAAAAGGCCAATTGCAGTCTAAATGCCTCTCGTACCAAAACATAAACTCCCCCGGTTTTAGGCCGATGCGTCGCCAATTCAGCCGTTACTAAGACACTGGGAACCAAAAAAGGGAGCCCGCAATGAGATAAAATAAAAGGATAGTCAGTCCATTGTCTGCATTTGTCGGAAAATTGCGCAAACTGTCGATAGCAATGACGTTGATCATTATCAGACCGAAAACACTTAAAACCCGCTTTTTTGAATTGTTCAACATTGAAACACAGTTAATCACAATATGCTGATGATTTCTAGCAGGATTTCAATAAGGAGGGTGTTTAAAACTACCAGCATCATTAGTAAGAAGTACAAATCTCTTTTAATATTCCCTTGCCGTGATTATCCTGCCTTTAATACCCAACTCTTTTTTGGCTTCCCGAATGGCGCGCTTTTCCCTTTCTAAGGTTTTCGTCTCTAATGTATCCCATCTCACTTGGATTAACTCACGATAACCCGTCTTATCCACGGTCACAAAGTTAATTTCGTACCCTTATTGGCTGTCGTAGAAATAAATACTTTTGTTTCGTCGCCTGGAGCTCAAATAAATTAAATTTTCCGACAATCTTCCATAATTCATAATTATTATTCAAACCAATTGAAATAGCATTAATCAGACTGTTGTCAATTGCATAAATCTTTTTGGGTTTTTTCTATTTTATCCCCCTATTCGGAATAAATAGGCACAGTAAAAATTAAAAAAGCGTCTTCAAACTAATCCAAATAAGTATGAATTGTATCTTTACTCACTTTGTAACCTTGGTTTTTTATATCGTTATAAAATTTATTCACTGAAAAAACAGTGGCCGTATTTTTCAATAAAGTCGTTGTGAGATATTTTAACAACGCAACATTGGTCACATTATAACACTCAATAATATCTCTTAAAATCACCATATCTATGTATCCCTGCAGCGTTTCCCGCTATTCATTGATAATAGGCATGTGCTGCACAGCCGGAAATCCACCACGCGAAAAATAATTGGGTAAATTAAATATTGATTGATAGAGGATATCGAGGGTTTTTTGTCTAAAGGGTCTACCGCTATCTATTTCCATCTGATGCGCCCCTAAATATTCTTGAAAAGAATATGGCCGAATTTCGAGCGATAATGAACCGCCTCGCGGCGCGGTGTTAATTTCTTTACTGAGAAATTTCTCTGACAAGTCTATCAAATAAAGTTGCGTTTTTTTACGTTTAAAATAGCTATACGCCGCTAAATGCCAATCTTTCACATTTTGAACTTCGTTTAAAAACAGATAACGCAAGCGATTGTGATTTTCGGGATATAAACTATAAAAACGTATAATAATCTTCCAATTGCTTTGACCTCGATAGGCAGTAGCCAATCGTCTTCAAAATTAAGTAGCAGAATTTGCTCTTTAGAAACGCCTGATCCAAAAACCCATTGATGATTTGGTAAAGAAAATAGGATTACCTCATTGCCGCAAGCCAATGGCAACTTTAATTATAATTACGGGCTTGTGGAAATTGATATTACCGCAGCGTTCCCTTGCGGGCTTCCAAGGTAACAATAAAGGCTTCTTCTAAAAAGTTTCAAGAAAATCACATTTATTTATATCCTAATTATGTAAAGTTATTATAAGCAAAATATAGCCTGATAATGGCACTACGAATGCGATGATGGCTTTCCTTAAACAGGAGTTTCCAGTAAGCCTAAACAATAAAAATACTGGCATGCCATTCGATATATGAACCCCCCACGCTTACAGGAGGAGTCAACCTCTGTGCTACCAACTATGCACAATAGCAAGCGACATTGAAGACTACGATTGAAGATTTTCTAATTCACTTAACTTTTTTTCGAGTGCTTCCAATTTTCCTCGCGTGCGTTCCAACACCTTAACCTGGGCATCAAATTCTTCGCGCGTCACTAAATCCATTTTGCTAAATGATTGTTGCAATATGCTTTTAAAATTTTTTTCAAGATCTTTTGGCAAATTCTTAACCCCAGGCGGTATCGAACCCAATAATCGGTTGACAATGTCATTAATCTGTCTTGGGTCAAACATAACGCTTCCTTTTTGTTTCTATTATAAACTATCATATGCTGCGTGTATTAAACACAATATCCTAGTTTAGGCCATTCATGGTTCTTGACAATATACTTCAAGTTATCGGCAAAACGCCGGTTGTGCGCTTGCATCGAATTGGCTAATCTCTTCCTTACGAACTCTATGGCAAATGCGAATTCCTCAATCCAAGCGGTTCCGTTAAAGATTGAATTGGCGTTGCTATGATTGAATCGGCCGAAGAACAGGGGAAAAATTAAACCGGGCGGATACGACTAATCGAACCAACCTCTGGCAATGCGAGGATCGGTATTGCTTTAGCCGGAGCCGTCAAAGGCTATCGAGTTATCATCACGATGCCAGAAAAAATAAGCCACGAAAAACAAGTCATTTTACAAAAGCGCAGGGCGCAACCATTTATCGAACGTCTACAAAAGCAGCCTATGATGATCCCGAAAGCCATATTTCACTCGCTAAACGTTTAAAGCAGAAAATTCCTAATTCTTACATTCTCGATCAATACAGCAATAGTGAAAATCCCGATATCCATTACCAAACCACAGCCCTAAGAGATTTTGGAGGACATGGGCGAAAATCTTTCCATAGTGGTAATGGGCGTTGGCACAGGGGCCGTCATCGGAGTCGCGAAAAAAACTAAAAGTGCATCCTTCGATTCAAATCATCGGCGTAGACCCCATTGGATCTATTCTAGGGGGCGGGGATGAAATTAAACCTTACCTTGTAGAAAGTATGGTTATGATTTTATCCCCGACGTGCTAGACAACAACCTAATCGATGAATACGTCAAAATTAACGACGAAGATTCTTTATTTAACGGCGCGCCGTTTAATTCGTGAAGGGGGGGCTGTTGTTAGTTGGGCGGTTCTTCCGGATCAGCTGTTTTGGCGGCTTGCGAAGCGGTTCAACGATTGAAAGAAGGCGAACGACGTTTAGTTATTTTGCCGGATGCTATTCGAAATTAAAAGCCTCATCGAACACCCCGCCATAATGACCAACGCCTCCATTCCACAAGCAGAACGCCAAAAACTGGGCATAACGCGATGGTTTTATTTATCTCTCCGTCGGTATCGAAGCGATAACTGATTTGCGCCACGATCTAGAAGCAGCTCTTTAAAAAAACTTAAAGCCCCTCATTCCCACAGATTCATTTATTTTATTCAGTTTTCCAGGCTAAAATTCTGAGGGGCGTAAACCACAACGAGCAAATAAGCATCCACGGACAGGCGATTCTGTGATACTTTTTAGTATTTACTCGGCTGATGACATGGGCGGCGCGGTTTTTGAATTGCGCCAGTTATGTAGATGCCTTCGACGAAACGGCGATGACAAGGGCGGGAGAACCGGAGTTGGTATAGACTTAGTGCTTTTTAAAAAGCTTTGGAATTAGTATTGCAGAAGCCCTAAGTCCGTACCATCTCATTACCGAGAAATCATAGCTATTTCCATTTTAAACTGCATGATCTCGTGTAGCGGGAGTCCAGGCGCGCTTTTAGCGCGCAGCGTGTACTCTGTGCGCGCATAGGCGGGGAAGGCGGGGAGGACGAATTAGCGGGGGTTGTCGGGTTTTAAGTTTTTCTGACTTTCAGATTTAGTACGTATTTTCGCAAAAGAATCATTCTAACTATTTGAAAATATCAAACCTTCTTGGCGTCCACAAAAAATCTGGAAGTCAGGATAACTTTAGCTAAAGTTGCGAAGCTCCAGCGTCAAATCCAACAAGGAATAGCTTCCACTTGATGCGAGAGTGGAAATCTTTCTTCGCCACTGTAGACCACAAAGCGTCGGGTCGGGTTTAAGTCTTTACAGCCCTGGTAAAATCCGCATTCTTACTTTGGACGCCGTTGTTCGCTTAATTTCAATGGCCCAAACATTCTTGTCCAGGCATGTGCGGCAATACATCGATTTCAGCACCCCAGCAGTTCGATAAAAAGAAGTCTCGGTATGATCGGGGGCCATGGCTAAGGTTCTCTACCAAAAAACCTTCCCAGCCCGCACCCACTACAGGGTGAGCCAAGAGTGCGTCAAAATCGGGAATGTTCAATAATTGATGAAGCAAGCCACTATCACGGATATAAATTTTAGGCCATTTAATCAGTTGCTTACCATTGTTGGCATACCAGGGTTCCAATAGATGCACTAACAAAAGATCAACCAACAAATCAAGGTAACGCTTGATAGTCGTACTGCTGAGATCAAGGTTAGTCGCTAGCTTGGAAATATTCACCGTAGTAGCTTGAAAATGGGCAAGCATGGTCAAAAACCGTCGCAAAGTAACCGAAAAGGAATGCCGAAGCCCAAACTGCGGGATATCTCTTTCTAGATAAGTTTGTATGAAGTTCTCTCGCCACGTTGCACTCACGTGATCCGAAATGGCTGTATAACTGTTTTGGAAATCTCCTCTCAACCAAAGCTGGTTCAATGCAGAAGGCGTCACTGCGTTTGTTTCAAGAGGAGTTAAACCCGTGAGTTTCAAGGTAAGCGATGCGACCTCTGCTAGACTTTCGGAAGATTGCCTCAAGAGATCCCGAGAAGCTGAACCGAGTATTAAAAATTGCCAATTACCCATTCCGGGCTGTCGACGTTGATCGATGATTCCACGCAGTACTTTAAAAGAGTTCTGGCATGCGCTAGATTTTTATCCAAAACAACAAGCTTTCCCATTTGATTACTAAAGTAAGCGGTTGGGTCTTGTAGTTTCGCCACGTCAGGAGGCGCTTCTTCTAAATCCAGGTAAACAGAAGATTTTTTAGCAACTTCAAGTGCGAGCGTTGTCTTTCCCACTTGTCGTGCTCCAAGGATAGCCACTGCTGGATTATTTTCCAACGCCGTTAAAAGCTTTGAAAGTCAGTAAGCGAGGTAAGATCCTTGCAAATCTAACATAAGGTGTTAATTTGCAAGGATTCTAAGGTCACCTAACTGCCATAGGCCAAAATAAACCATTTTCATTGACTTAAAATCATTCGGCTTAGCGCACGACAAAAATTTAAAGATAAGCGCCGTCATTCCGAGAACATTGTCTAATGCCATATGAGGGTCGCTTAACTTGCTTTAGATTGCTCAACTTTATTCGACTTCGTATCACTCGACACGGGGTGAGAAACGTTGTGCGAAGGCTTGAGGATAATTAGCGGTTGCACCACCGTTGGCCCGAAACCAATAAAATCATCATCCCAAGGTCTACGGTCATCCAATGAGAAAAAGCCGGCATTTGCCTGCGCCATTAAATCATCCATGTGCCAGAAAACACGCTGCATATAATGGAATTCTTTAGCTTGTTGCGCTTTAATTTGATCGTACAATTTCTGACTTTCCTTGTCAGTTAATTTTTTGCCGTCCTTATAAGCCACAATATCCATCGCAGGCTTTCCTTGTTCGTTATGCTCCGTCCAAATAAGTACAGTTTGAACATTGGACTGATAATACGCTTTAAGCGCTTTTTGATATTGTGCTTGATTCACCCAACCTATCTCGCCATTACACGGATCGCCTACTTTAACCCAATCTTTTTGATGATAGATAGGAATAAAGCGCACAGTTGGTGAGAGTGTTTTTAAAATTTTCGCGTTGAATTGCGGTTTTTCGTAAAGATTAACTGGAGGACTTGACTGTTGGGATTGCTGCGTTGTTGCGTAAGTGGTACTTCCGCTCAAGATGCACAAAAATATGCTGAGACTGATGAGTAAACGTCGCATTTTTATCTCCTATTTTTGTTTGTGAGCGTGATCTAACATATCACTCCAAAAAATCGGATGCAATTCAAATAATTTTTTATTACCATGTTGGCACAACTTACTCTATGTTTTTGAAACATTAATTTAGGGATGCTTTAATGACGCACACGACCTTATTTACCTCAGAATCCGTTTCCGAAGGTCACCCGGACAAAGTAGCTGACCAAATTTCGGATGCCATTCTTGATGCCCTGATTGGCCAAGACCCTAACTGTCGAGTGGCTTGCGAAGCAGTCGTAAAATCTGGAATGGTTTTTGTGGCTGGGGAAATTACTACAAACGCCTGGGCGGACGTAGAACAAATTATCCGAAACACTGTTTTACAAATCGGGTATAACGACCCCCGCCTTGGCTTTGACGGAGAAACTTGCGCTGTTGTCACTGCCATTGGAAAACAATCGCCCGATATCGTTATGGGTGTCGATGGCCGTGAAGACCAAGAATTAGGGGCAGGCGACCAAGGGTTAATGTTTGGGTACGCTTCCCGAGAAACCGATGTTTTTATGCCGGCTCCCATCACCTATGCCCACCGCCTTGTACGCCAACAAGCGCTGTTACGCAAAAATGGTCGGCTCCCTTGGCTGTGTCCCGATGCGAAATCCCAGGTAACCTTGCGTTACGAAAACGGAAAACCCGTCGCCGCCGACTGTATCGTCCTTTCCACTCAACATAGCCCCGAAATCAACCAAGAAAGCTTGAGGGAAGCGGTCATCGATGAAATTATCAAACCCATTATTCCCCCACATTGGCTCGATAAGCACACACGCTTCCTTATTAACCCGACAGGACGCTTCATTATTGGCGGCCCGGTGGGGGATTGCGGATTAACCGGTCGAAAAATTATCGTCGATACCTACGGCGGAATGGCACGCCACGGTGGTGGGTGTTTCTCTGGAAAAGATCCTTCCAAAGTGGATCGTTCAGGCGCTTATGCTGCCCGTTATGTAGCCAAAAATATCGTGGCTGGCGGCCTCGCTGATCGGTGTGAAATACAAGTTTCCTATGCAATTGGCGTTACTGACCCCACTTCAATCAGTGTCGAAACTTTCGGCACGGGGAAAATTGACGAAGCCCGCATTCAGCAATTAATTAAAGAACATTTTGATCTTCGCCCTGGCAAAATTATCGAAGAATTGAACTTATTGAGGCCCATTTATAAGGCAACCGTCACCTATGGACATTTCGGTCGAGAAGAACCTGAGTTTACGTGGGAGCGAACCGATAAAGCCGAAATGCTCCGCGAAGCCGCCGGTTTAGCCGCTGCAAACGTAACCAATTGAAATGGAAAATGACATGCAAACAGCAACAATGACACAAGACTACCATATCGCCAATATCAACCTGGCTGATTGGGGCCGTAAAGAAATCGAAATTGCTGAAACGGAAATGCCAGGGTTAATGGCATTATGCAAAAAATATAAAAATGCAAAGCCCTTAAAGGACGCACGCATTTCCGGCTGTATTCACATGACCGTTCAGACGGCCGTCTTAATTGAAACTCTGATATTATTAGGCGCCGAGGTGCGCTGGTCTTCCTGTAATATCTTTTCCACCCAGGATCACGCTGCTGCTGCCCTCGCTCAAAAAGGCATTCCCGTTTTCGCCTGGAAAGGAGAGACCGAAGAAGAATATTGGCGTTGCATTGCGTCTACTCTAGAAGGGCCCAAAGGTTGGACGCCCAATTTACTGCTTGATGATGGCGGCGACTTAACCACTTACACTCTCCAAAAACACCCTGAATTATGCCAAAACATACGGGGTGTTTCTGAAGAAACGACCACGGGAGTACACCGTCTTTACAAAATGTTAAAGGAAGGCGTATTAAAATTCCCCGCCATAAACGTCAACGATTCTGTCACCAAATCTAAATTCGACAATCTTTACGGCTGCCGTGAGTCATTAATCGACTCTATCAAGCGCGCTACAGACGTTATGATCGCTGGTAAGCGCGTGGTGGTTTGTGGTTATGGGGATGTCGGCAAGGGTTGCGCCGAATCATTACGCGCTTATGGAGCTACCGTTTATATTACAGAAATCGATCCTATTTGCGCTTTACAAGCAGCGATGGAAGGTTACCACGTTGTTACCATGGATGAAATGGCTCACAGCGCTGATATTTTTGTAACAGCAACGGGGAATATCGATATTATCACTCATGAGCATATGCTGAAAATGAAAGATCAAGCTATCGTTTGTAATATTGGTCATTTCGACAACGAAATCGATATTGCTTCCTTACAAGATTACCAATGGATGAATATCAAACCCCAAGTGGATCAAGTTATTTTCCGTGACGGAAAACGTCTTACGGTATTAGCTCAGGGTCGTTTAGTCAACTTGGGTTGTGCAACGGGACACCCTAGTTTTGTTATGTCCAACTCCTTTACTAACCAAGTGCTCGCGCAAATAGAATTGTGGCAACACCCTGAAAAATATCCTATCGGGGTTTACGTTTTACCCAAACAACTTGACGAAGAAGTCGCTCGACTTCACTTAGAACGGGTAGGCGCAAAATTAACAAAATTGACTGAAAAACAAGCCGACTATATCGGAGTTGATCCCGAAGGACCTTTTAAATCGGAACATTACCGCTACTAAAATAGGGATTTTTTACGTCTTTATTTATGGTTTCCATTCAACAAAAGAAATTATGGTTACTATTTTCACACATAAGCGAATTAATTATCTCTCCCTGCGGGAGATACCGTTATTGAAAAATCATGCAAGAGGTAGAAATTTTTACCTCTACTAATTGAGTCTCTTGCGTTATGACTCAGTGGATGATGAGTTATTTTTTTCTATAACTAAAGGTTTAGATGAAGAGGTAATTAAAGGCATTCGCCTAAAAAGTGGGCGGAGGTATTGCGGGCATCGTCGGCGAAACTGGAAAATCTCCTTTTATTAGAGATTGCTAAAATGATCCTCGCTTTAGCAAAAAGATGGATGAATTCTTTAAAAAAACCTGTTCGATCATTGCTGTCCCAATTAAACTCAAAGATGTATTATTAGGTCGTTCTCGAACTCGTTAATCTGGAAAATAATGTTCACTTTTCTGAAGAGGATTGTTTTTTATTTTGTCGCTAATTTCTCAGCCGTGGCCCTCATTAGCGGCTCACTTTTTGAAAACTTGATACCACCCCCCTTCCCAACGCGATCCGCTAACAGGGGCCTACAACTCTACTAAACTGGAGGAACTTTTAAGAAAGCCTTCACTGTTTATACCGAAAAGAAAATTAGCGTTTTCCTACTTGATTTAAACAATTTCAAAGCTGTTAACAATGACTATGGCCATCGTGCCGGCGATCAATTACTCAAAAAACCACCCGCCTCATCACTTCCTCAGCCTGAAAAAGGGATCTGTTTTTTCGAATTGGAGGCGACGAATTCCTTTATCTTGCTTTCCATAACGATGCCTCCTCGATAAAAGAAGCCGAACAAAGTCTACTTAAAAAGCTTGAATCCATTTTGAGAGAATTGGAACCTAAAACGGGGCATTTTTCCATCGGATAGCAAACAGGCCCTATAAAAGACATCAAAATGCTAATCTCCAAAGCCGACGAAGCCATGTATATCGATAAGCAACGTAGTAAATAGCCTAGATTTTTAAATATATTTTTATTCTAGGACGGCTTTCAATATTTATCAAAACCGAGATTTTCTTTTCTAATTATTTGGTTAACGAAGTAAAGCTAATAACTATGCTATGAATTGAGGTATAGAGATAAAAGGGGGAGGGAAGTTTCAGTTAACTCACCCAAGTGGTCACGTTTATGGTTACTCATGAAAAGCCGGCGTGGGTTCTCTTTTGAAACAAGGGCTCAGACCTAAAGAATACGAGAAACACGCCGATGAAATAAATGTGCAATCTTTCGTGAGGGAAAACGTCAATGTTCATTTAGGGAGCGTTGTTGTTCCTAATTGTGGGGCCTCGGTGGAGGTTTACCCGCCCACATCCCGGAAGATGTAAATTTTTTAATATCCAATAGGGCATTTTCTAGTTCCGATGCATTACACAGCAGTCTAGACTCATTTTTTTAGCATACCGATAACGTTGTTAATCACCTCGTTAAACCGTCCGAGAAGGAAGCCGAATCTTTGCTCGAATTCGCCGAAGCCCTCCCACAAGCGGCTTGCTCTCGGGAGCCGTGGCTCCGGGAACTTCTGTCGTTGATGAGAATATTTCTGCTCAAAACACTTCAGGGTTAATAGTAGAAAAGGCGCCAGTCCCTTCTTCTACTGAAACCAGTTTACCAGAAGACGCGTCTTTGGTAGCTACTCCACTTGAAGAAGTGGTTCAAAGAAACCAATCTTCCCTCAACAGGTGAGTTGCCATTAACGGCTCCTCCTGACGAAGAAACGTCTTCAGAAACAGAACCCCCTGAAAAAGGAGCGTTGCCTGAAGCAGGGTTGCTTCCGGAAGAAGAGCAAGACCCAGGCCGCAGGCAAGGGCGAAAATAAAGAAGGTGATGATGATGGTTATTCCTTTGAAAAAGCAGATAGTCATGAACTTGATTCCAATGGCTTTACCAACCATGAGGCGCATGGGGATACACAAGTATCGCACTAGAAAGGGAGAGGTGGATATTTCCGGCAATTCTTCCAGCGGCATGGACCAAGACAAAGCGGATAGCTTTTATTCTCCCCTAGGCAGACTCTCAAAATCAGAACTACTATCTTCGCCTGCGTAAATTATTTATCTTAAATAATATTAACTACCCATAAAGGGTAAAGACCAAAAAACCTAAAGCCCGTCATCCCCGCATAGGGGAGGACCCACCACACTAAGTGCGCAGCGTGCCTAAATGACGAAGCTTAAAATTGAAAGTGTTGTGAGTAAGAATATATCCCCATTTTATCCACAGCTTTTCCCCGTCTTACTCTACTTGCAATTCACACTAAAACACATTATCTTGTGTTTGACAACTTAAAAAATGCCTATATATTGTGGCTCAAGGAGGACCCCATCGGAGAGGTTGTAAATCCTAAAATCAATTATTTACCCAAAAACCAATGAAAAAACCCGGATATTCTCTCATGGAAACTAATATAAAAGAAAACAGATCAACGCTCGGTGGCGGCAACTCCGAGGGGAATCTAATCGAAATCATTCAACCTGGCCAATTGCGAGTGATCAAACGCGATGGACGGATCGTGAAATATGACGCTAACCGGATCACGATCGCCATGAAAAAAGCCTTTTTAGCCGTTGAGGGGGAAACAGCGGCTGAATCAGGCCGTGTTCAAGAAATCGTGTCGCGGTTAACCAATCAGATTACCGATCTTTTCCACAAACGCTGGCCATCCGGCGGTGCCCTCCATATTGAAATGATTCAAGACAAGGTCGAACTGGCACTCATGTACGCCGGCTTGCACGAAGCCGCTCGCGCTTACGTGCTCTATCGAGAAGAGCGCCGTAAACAACGTGAAAAACAAAAAGCGAACGAAGCCGAAAATACCATTCACGTCACTCTCGACGATGGCGCTACCACCCTGCTGGACCAATCTTGGCTTGCGCGCATGGTGCGCTCCGCTTGCAGCGATTTAGAAGGTGTCGACGCCATTAAAATCCTTGAAGAAACGAAAAATAATTTATTCGACGGAGTCGCTTTAAAAGATGTTTACAAAGGGCTCGTCATGACGGTCCGCACCTTGGTGGAAAGCGAACCGAATTACACTTATGTGACCGCACGTTTATTGCTCCATGATTTATACCGCGAAGTGCTAAATGGACTTAATCTCCCGCAGGATTTAATGCATGAAGATATTGCCCGTTATTACCCCGAGGCATTCAAAAACTTTATCCACCACGGTATCAAGACTGAACATCTGCATCCCAATTTACAAACTTTTGATTTGAATTATTTGGCGCAAGCACTAAAATCCGAACACGATCAACAATTTACTTATTTAAGCCTGCAAACGCTTTATGATCGTTATTTAATTCATCACCAGCAGGTGCGCATTGAATTGCCCCAAGTTTTTTTCATGCGAGTCGCTATGGGCTTAGCTCAAAGTGAAGGCGAAGCGCGCAACGAACGTGCGGTTGAGTTTTACAATGTTCTTTCTTCGTTTGACTTTATGAGCTCAACCCCAACCTTATTTAATTCAGGCACCGTTTTTCCTCAACTTTCCAGTTGTTTTTTAACGACGGTCCCAGACAGTTTAGATGGAATTTACGGCGCGCTTAAAGACAATGCTTTGCTTTCAAAATACGCGGGTGGATTAGGCAACGATTGGACTCCGGTGCGAGCGCTGGGCGCTTATATTAAAGGCACCAATGGAAAATCATTAGGCGTTGTGCCATTTCTCAACGTGGCGGATGCAACGGCGATTGCCGTAAACCAAGGCGGTAAACGCAAAGGCGCTGTTTGTGCTTATTTAGAAATATGGCACATGGACATCGAAGAATTTTTGGATTTGCGTAAAAATACAGGCGATGACCGCCGCCGAACCCACGATATGAATACAGCTAATTGGATTCCAGATTTATTTATGAAGCGGGTATTTGAGGATGGGCAGTGGACTTTATTTTCTCCAGACGAGGTACCTGATTTACACGATAAATTTGGAGAAACATTTGAAACCGCCTACGTCACCTACGAAGAAAAAGCACATCGCGGTGAAATTCGCTCAAAAACTATTTCCGCGATTTCACTGTGGCGAAAGATTTTAAGCATGCTGTTTGAGACGGGACATCCCTGGGTGACTTTCAAAGATGCTTGCAATATTCGCTCGCCGCAACAACACGTTGGCGTTATTCATAGCTCGAATTTATGCACGGAAATTACATTAAATACCTCCCGCGAGGAAATTGCTGTCTGCAATCTCGGCAGTATTAATCTCGTCAATCACATGAAAGATGGCAAACTCGATACTGAAAAATTAGCACGAACAACAAAAACGGCGATCCGAATGCTGGACAATGTCATCGACATTAATTATTACAGCGTCCCACAAGCACGCACTTCCAATCTCAAACACCGTCCAATTGGACTTGGATTGATGGGATTTCAGGACGCGTTATATTTGCAAAATATTCCCTACGCTTCAGAAGCCGCCGTGCAATTTGCCGATCAAAGCATGGAGACAATTAGTTATTACGCTATCCAAGCATCGATGGAATTAGCTAAAGAACGCGGTCCCTATCAAACTTTTAGAGGTTCTTTATGGAGCCAGGGTGTTTTACCTATCGATTCCATTCAATTATTGAAAAGAAGTCGCGGAAAATATTTCGAACAAAATACCGACCAAACCTTTGATTGGAATGCGTTGCGAAAGCAAGTTGTTGCACACGGTATGCGCAATTCCAACGTCATGGCCATCGCGCCCACAGCAACGATCTCGAATATTTGTGGTATTTCTCAATCGATTGAACCGACGTATCAAAATTTATTTGTGAAGTCGAATTTGTCGGGAGAATTCACCGTGATCAATCCTTATTTAGTTCGCGAACTTAAAAGTCGCCAACTATGGGATAACGTAATGGTACATGACCTTAAATATTACAACGGCAGCATTCAAAAAATTGATCGTATTCCGGCGGAGCTTAAAAAATTATATGCCACGGCTTTCGAGGTTGAACCACGCTGGCTGGTTGAAGCCGCTTCACGTCGACAAAAATGGATCGACCAAGCTCAATCATTGAATTTGTACATGGCTGAACCCTCGGGAAAAAAATTGGATGTCTTGTATCGCATGGCCTGGCTGCGCGGATTGAAAACGACTTATTATCTGCGCAGTATGGGAGCCACAGGAACCGAAAAAGCCACTATTCATGACACAACGTTAAATGCAGTAACGGGGGAAAATAATCCTAACTCTTGCACTATTGATAATCCCGACTGCGAAGCATGTCAATAAATCCTTTAAAAAGTTATGGTTCTGAACCACTTATAAATAAAAAGGAGAATCGATGCAAACTCATCAAGAAATAAGCAGTTTACTTGATTGGGATGATTATAATGACCCCGAGGCCATTAAAGCTATGCCCAAAAAAAAATTCTCCCCAAAAAACGAAGAATCTGATGAGGAGGAAACTGGTAGCGGTACAACTGTGCAAAGTGGCGCTACAGGCCTAGAAAAACTCGAAATGGGCGCTGCCCGAATTCGCGTTGACGACAAAAAAATTATTAATTGTCACGCCGACCTTAACCAACTAGTCCCTTTTAAATACACCTGGGCTTGGCAAAAATACTTATCCAGCTGCGCCAATCATTGGATGCCCAATGAAATTAACATGACTGCAGACATCGCTCTTTGGAAGGACCCAAATGGCTTAACCGCCGATGAACGAACCATCGTAAAACGCAGCCTCGGTTTCTTTTCGACTGCCGACTCATTAGTCGCTAATAATCTAGTGCTCGCGATTTATCGGCATATTACTAATCCTGAATGCCGCCAATATTTATTGCGCCAAGCGTTTGAAGAAGCCCTACACACACACGCTTACCAATACATTATCGAGAGTCTCGGATTGAATGAAGCGGAAGTTTTTAATATGTATCGGGAACTACCAGCGGTTTCCAAAAAAGCCGTATGGGCATTACCTTATACCCAAAGTTTGGCCGAACCTAATTTTAAAACTGGAACGCCAAAAGATGACCGTCGTTTATTACGCGATTTAATCGCATTCTATGTCGTTTTTGAAGGGTTATTCTTTTACGTGGGATTCACACAAATCCTCGCTATGAGTCGCCGTGGTAAAATGACAGGAACGTCCGAACAATTTCAATATATTTTGCGCGATGAATCCATGCATGTAAACTTCGGTATCGACCTAATTAATCAAATTAAAATTGAAAACCCGCATTTATGGAAAAAGGATTTTCAAAAAGAAGTGATTGAGATGATCCTTGAAGGCACTGAACTGGAATACCAATACGCGAAAGACACTATATCTCGCGGCATTTTAGGCTTAAACGCCAACATGTTCAAAGATTATTTGCAATACATTGCCAATCGACGTTGTGTGCAAATCGGCTTACCGGAGCAATTCCCTGGGGCGAAAAACACATTCCCCTGGATGAGTGAAATGATGGATATCAAAAAAGAAAAGAATTTCTTTGAAACCCGCGTCATTGAATACCAGGCGGGGGGCAGGCTCAAATGGGATGAATAATTAAAAAGACCTTAGATATAATACTCTCACCCACGTTACCAATCAGGTCGCCTTTACGGCCTGATTGGTATTTAACAAGTCAAAAAATAATAAAAAACAACCCAATGAAAAGTGCGCTCTTTAAAGGGGGCGTTATAATGCGCCAACACAGAATTTCTATTTTAAATAAAGAGCAGGTGATGAAAGATATTAAAATACTTG
>NZ_VFIV01000065.1 GCF_019425495.1 Coxiella endosymbiont of Ornithodoros amblus | reverse complement strand
GTTCTTTTCGTCAAAACTGATTGTTGACACAACAACCCAGGGCCTATACGTATGGAGCAAAGCAGAATACGGGAAAATAATGATCTCGTCTATCGCCCCCGTATTTCGCTGCGCTCATAGGGGGTACCTGACCATGATTAAACTGGTTTAGATGCTAGGTGAAAAATGTCGTCGTCAACCCCGGCTTATCTCTCAATTAAAAAGATTTTAGATTGAATTACTCCTCTTTTTAACGAAAGGGTGACAAACAGCTCTAATCTACATCGCGTTGGAGCCAGTGCTTCTGCGTAAATTGAAGAATTTGATGGTTTAGCCAAACGTTCTTTTTTGGAAAAATCTACTACACCTATACTTTTCTTCTGCACTTGAATAAGCGGTGGATGAGTTGAAGATCGATACTCGTTCTCGCCCTGCCCTACTATCTTATCTGGAGTGAAGAACAAGCTGCTTCTTTTAGCAATTTTTCAGAAGATGGGGACTTAGAAGCTTATTGAAAGAATGGCAATGTGGAAAATCTTACTAGTCTAAAATTTTATCCAAGATATCTGGACATACAAATTTTATTTGCTCAGCTAGTCTTTGATGTGGAGGCTGCACAAGAATAAACTAGTTCACCATGATTTAAAACTTTTAACGTTCTTGTTTACCTGGGGAGGGGGCACCTACATATTTCTGATATAGAAAATAAAAAATAACGTCGATTACTTAAATTAAAGAAAGCAAATTTTTTTGTGACAGGTTGGAAGAGCGTGCTGTTTTTTCAAAGGGTTAAAGAAAAGATTTTCACCTGCTATTGAGAACAATGACTATTATCGTGCCAACTTTCTTCCTGATGATCCTTTTATGATGCTACTTGCTAAAATACAATCGGTCGTGTTTAAACCAGGTGGTTTAGATGTTAAATTAACGAGAGGCGTTAAGACAGCAGAAAAGTATCGTCCCTATTTTTAACAATTATGTCGAGGTTTTGGTAAAGATAAATTTTGTGATCTAGAAAAATCTAAATGACGAATATTTTGAGTTTTCAACTTTCCTTCATCGAGAGTACGCTGATCAAATTTCACATTATAGAAGACTTAGAATCAGAAAATATTTTAATATTCATGTAGTTAAGATAATTATTCAGGTTTAATGCAAAAAAATGCAAAAAATCGATTATTTTTTAAGTAAGGAATCTGGCGGCATCAATTGTTATTATTTATCTCGATTAAAACGAACGCTTAGTTTGGATGTTACTTTTGATTAATCTCATTTCGAAATCCTCATTTCAACGGTCTGCATGAGATTAGGGCATTCCATTTTAACATTTTTGAATAAAACCGATAGTTCTTTAATTAATGTATTTGGAAACACGCTTATTAAAGAAAGGTGATCCTGTTGCCTTGGGGAAATTAGAAAAAATTTTAGATGCTTTACATGTGTATTTATGCCATCCCAGTCCAGTAAATAGAGACATAACTTCGGAAACTTATTCAGAATTAAAATCGATGCTGAAAATATAATGGACTTATCTCTAGTCAGAATCCCAGAACGGAAAATGGCTGAAAGGACTAGACGAACAGAATCTAAACCTTTCTGGAATGAAAGCAGCCTAGCTGCTGTTTTACAACAAACAGACTAGGCTGGGGGAATAATCAATAAGACATGTAACATGGATATTACAATGATTGCCTGCTGTAATGCTTACTCGATGAGTTGCTCGTAAAAATGGTTAGTAAACTGGTGCAAAGTAAGCATGCAAATATAATTACAACCGTGATTGTTTGGTTACACCTGATGTCTAGTTATGTGTATCGTAGTCTAACGTCCTGTAAAACTACGATCTTTTTCTGAGACTAAGGCGAGTTTCCATCTTATCTCAGGGGGGGGTAACAAGGGCAGGGGAATTGAAAAAATACCGGCGGTTCTGAGGCCATCCAGATAGCGTTCCCCTTTTTCAGGAATTTCAATCAGTTAATAATTAAAACTATTGTTTTTAATTAAATGAGGGGGAAAAAATCTTTACTTTTTGTGGGAAATGATTATGGCTCTTTTGGAACTCGGCTGGCTGGCTGGAATTGGATTAGGAGCTGAAAAATAGACACACCAAATCATTAATAGTCGCTTGGAGCATCAGGAAGATAAGAAATATCATACCGATAGTCAAAGCAATTAATTGAATACGTTCCGGGACGGGACGGCGGAAGAGGCCTTCAATTACTTGAAATAAAAGGTGCCCTCCATCTAAGCCAGGAATGGGCAGCAAATTAATAAACCCGATAGTTAGATTGATGAATCCAATAAACTCTAAATACGCTTTCAAGCCCGCTTGCGTCGCTTTACCCGCCGCTTGAAATACTGTAATTGGTCCCCTTAGTGTGTGAATGGAGACTTTGCCAATAACCATCTTGGCCATAACAATTAAATTGAAGGTGAAGAGACGCCAGCTTTGTTCCACAGCAGGTAGCCAGGCGCTCAATACCGTGTATTTCTCTTGATAAGTAAAGTGGGGCAGCCACTGCGGGAGACGCGACAGTATACCTAAATAACCCAAAGCTTTCCCGTCTTCTTTCATTCTAGCCACTTTTAATGGAATTCTACGAACTTCATGATCGCGCATAATTGTTAATTGAATTTCTTTATTGGGTTTATTGTGAACTATGTTGACGATTTGTAGCCAATCCTTAATTGGCTGCCCGTTGATAGCCACGATTCGATCGCCCAATTGTAATTTTGCTTTTTCAGCCGGGGAATCTTTAGCAATAGATACTACTACAGGAGGGACTTTTGGCTGATAAGGTGTTAGGCCCAAACTTTTGAAAACATCAGGACTACGACGGTCCAGCATCCATGTGGAAAGATCCATCTCGTGAGCTTCCAATCGATCAGAATACAGCGGCTTGACTTTCAATTCCATTTTAGAGTGGTCACCCATGCGTTTAATAGTGGCCATCAACGCTTGCTGCCAGTTCTTAACGGGTATTTTGTCTATTTGAATTAATTCGTCGCCTACTTTCACGCCGGCTTGTGCTGCAATCGAGTGAGGAATTACTCTGCCAATAACAGGCCGCGTATGAGTAACGCCCATCAAGTAAACGCCCCAAAAGGCGATAATTGCCAGTAAAAGATTAGTGAAAGGACCAGCAAAGACGACCATCATTCTCACTAGTAAGGGTTTTTGATTATAAGCCCGGCGAGCATCCTTGGAGGTGGTGGCTTCTTCACCTTCGCCAAGCATTTTGACATAACCGCCGAGTGGTAACATAGCGAGAACGTACTCTGACCCGCTTTTACTTTTCCATCGCCACAATGCCTTGCCAAAACCAATAGAAAAACGCAATATTTTAATACTACAGGCTCGGGCGACGACAAAATGCCCTAATTCATGCAAAATGATGATACCGAAAATGGCTATAATGGGGCCGATAATAGCAACAGCTAGGCTCATAGAGCACCTATTGTGCCCTCCTCGAGGTAAAGTGTCCAGCTTATGAGAAGAAATTGAGGTAATAGCATTATTAGCACGATGTTAGAAAAAGCGGAAGAATGGTTAGCTACTACTGAACCCCAGCAGAACACAGATTTGCTGAAGCGGGCTTCTGTGCTTGCCGAAAAATTAGCTTCAACTTATGAAACGCCTGCCCATAAAGTATGAAAAGGGTTTGACGATTGCCTCGTTGTTACAACCCTTGCGCTGTAGCAGCGAAACGTTAGCCGCCGCTTTATTGTATTCTACCATTACCCAGTCTGGCATTTCGCAGGAAGCGCTTAACGATCAAATCGGCAAATCAGTCGCCAAATTATTGATGGGTACAAAACGTATGGAAACAATCGATGATATGCTCATACGCACCAGTGGATTTTCTCAACAACAAAATTTTGTTGATAATTTGCGAAAAATGTTGTTGGTGATGGTAGACGATGCTCGCATTGTTTTAATTAAATTATCCGAACGGCTGACCACGCTGCGTTATTCGCTCTATCAGCCCATCTCAGAGCAAAAAGATATCGCGCAAAATAATGGACCTCTATATCCCTTTAGCAAACCGTTTGGGTGTGGGCTAGTTTAAATAGCAGATGGAAGATTGGGCTTTTCGTTATCTCAATCCAAATGAGTACAGCCTAATTTCTAAATCGTTAAACATGCGTCGAGTTGAGCGGGAAAAATATATCGAAAAATTGATTAAGTATTTAGAGGGCATATTCCGCGAAAGCGATATTGAAAAATATAATATTTCTGGGCGGGCGAAACATATTTACAGTATTTTTCGAAAAATTCAACGCAATCAAGTGGATTTTAGTGAAATCTACGATACCAGCGCCGTTCGCATTTTAGTTTCTAGCTTAGAGGATTGTTATACCGCGTTAAGTATTGTTCATACGCTCTGGGAACCTATCGTGAAAGAATTCGATGATTATATTACGAAACCTAAAGACAATGGGTACCGATCCATTCATACCGCTGTTATCGGTCCAGAGGGGCACAATGTTGAAATTCAAATTAGAACTTATGGGATGCACGAAGAAGCTGAATTAGGGGTCGCGGCCCACTGGAAATGAAGGTAAAAAGGTGACTTCGGATTATGAGGAAAAAATAAACTGGCTTCGCGAAGTGATGTATTGTCAAAAGGAGGTCAGTCCGGATGTCAAATGGCGTCAAATATTTGAAGATCATATTTACGTTTTTACACCCAACGGAGGTGTTATTGATCTTGAAGCTGAAGCGACGCCTCTTGATTTTGTGTATCGCATCCACACGGAAATAGGACACTGCTGCCGTGGTGCTCGAGTGAATGGCAAAATGCTCCCTTTGACGCGTACTTTAAAAACGGGGGATTGTGTCGAGATTTTAATGGCAAAAGAAAGCAATCCCAGTCGAGATTGGTTAACGTTAGGCTATTTAAAAACCCGTCAGGCGCAAAACAAAGTTCGCCATTGGTTTCATAAAAAAGACAGAGAAAAGCAAGTAGCAGTTGGAGAATCCATTTGGGGAAAAACCTATACCAAAGCGGGTTTATTAAAAAACGATCTTAATCAAATTTATTCAGGCCTTAATTTCAGTTCCGTAACAGATTTATTGGCGGCTATAGGTTCAGGCAATATTGGTATTCAAACCATTTTAATTGGTTACGTGCCATAAAAATTGGTGACAAAAAACACCTCTGGAACCTCCCGTTCGTGGAATAGCCTCGGTTTCCCCCAAAGCATGCGCCTTTGTTAGTAAGAAGGGGTAGGGAATTTACTTACCCAACTAGCTCGTTGTTGTCAGCTAATACCCGGTGATCCTATTATTGGTTATATAACCAAGGGTCGTGGCATCACCATTCACCATCAAGCGTGTATTAATATTCAACAAGCCATTAAATATCGGTCCCAGCGAGTGACGACCGTTCAATTGGGAGATTCTTTTCCTAAAAAATACCCAGTCGATATCGTTGCTCAGGATCGCTCTAGCGTTATTCGTGACATTAGTAATTGTATTTCTGATGAAAAAATCCATTTTGGGATTAAATAGCCGGGTGGATAAACTCGAAAACCGATATTACATTCATCTCACCATTGAAATTAAAAATTTAGAAGCCCTTGAGAAAATTATTAAACGTTTGCAACAGTTGCCCGATATTTTTTCTAAAAAGAAGACGTTAATGTTATTCAACAACTCGTCATCCCCGCAGGGACCTAAGTATATGACTTTATCTTTTTTCTTATCCCACGCTTCAAACAAAGGCAAAGCCTCTTCACGCAAGCACTGAACCATAACTAAATCACGTTGGGATAGAGGTTTGCACATTTGTTCGTAACAATAATCGTCCTTGAAACCGATATTCTCAGCGTCTTTTTTAGTTAAAGAAAAAATGTTTTATCGATCCGAGCCCAATAACAAGCTCCCAAACACATGGGACAAGGTTCACAATTAACGTATAAATAGTATCCCGTTAAATCAAACGTATTGAGTTTTTGAAAAGCTTCTCAGATAGTGACGATTTCGCTATGCGCGGTTGGATCGTTTGAAATGGTCAAATGAAAATCGTTAAGCAGGTGGAAGGAGTCAATGTGTGCTGGCATAATTAATTGCGTTTGGATATAGCGTAACTGTTCATCCGAAAGTGTGATTGCCCATGTTTTTTGATCATGATGGTCGATGACTAAGCTCCAATCGTATATCCCCATGATCGATGAAGGAAGCGTGATATCGTTTTTAGTTTGTGCCTTTAAGTAAAAAATGTCGCGTTGAATCGTAACCTAAATAATACCCGATAGCGCCGATTTTAAAAGGCAAATGCGTAAAATGCGAAAAACATTCAGCACCATCCTCAAAATAAGGCAGCTCGATAATCTTTGCTTTCATGGTGCTTAGTGATAACACCAAATTATAATATTTCACCGCCCCAACCTCTTCATATTTTCGAAAAGGCATAAACTTGCGCTCTTTTAATCTAGCAGCCTATGATGTATCCCATAACTCATTTTCCCGCGTGTGGAAGGGGCGTGAAGGGAGAAAATAATTTTGCGATAAATAGTAATTACGTTAAGCACTTTGTTATTAATGGGTTGTGTTGCAGGACCTGAACAATTGGGGTTGTCAAAGTAACAGTGGCAAGGAATAAGTGAAAAAGAACGCCAAAAAATGCGCATCTTCTATCAAGAAGTCCAAAAATCACTTGCTGCTCAAAAACTTATTTACAACGGACCCGACATCCAAGTGATTATCGAAGGCTGGATGGTGGTGATGCCGCCCTTTTTACAACCTTACGTTTTAGGTAGAGCAGTTTCAGATTCAGCCGGGAAGATGCCAACGTGTCCGGCTAACCAGTTGGGAACAAATCCATTCGGTTGATCTTTCTGTTTGTTATGATGGGCTGACTTTAAGTCTAGACCCTAGCTGCTACGACTCCATGAAAAGAAAAGGGACATTATTGCTAATGTATAACCCTCTTTGGAATAGAAGACTTTCCAGCTCAGGCTATGTTTGACTGAAAAATACAAAACATATTCAATTAAATCAAGTTAACGGTGGATTAAGGATACGATTATGTATAGATTTTCAACAAACAACCCAATGAAAAGTGCGCTCTTTAAAGGGGGCGTTATAATGCGCCAACAC
>NZ_VFIV01000064.1 GCF_019425495.1 Coxiella endosymbiont of Ornithodoros amblus | reverse complement strand
TCCATAAGTTCGCTATCATTTAACACCATGGAATATCAAGATTATTATAAAATTCTAGGTGCCTCGCGTGATGCGACGGCAGATGAAATTAAAAAAAGTTATCGAAAACTAGCACGCAAATATCATCCTGACGTCAGCAACGAACCTAATGCCGAAGAAAAATTCAAGCAAGTTAAAGAAGCTTACGAAGTTCTCAAAGACGTCGAAAAACGCAAAGCTTACGATGCCATAGGTTCAGGGTGGAAACAGGGACAAGGATTTACACCGCCACCAGGTTGGGAATCTCGTCCTAGTAGTGAGAGAGTTCGGCCCGAATTTCGAGAAGGCTTTAGTGATTTTTTTCAATCGTTATTTGGTGGTCTAGGACAAGAAACGCAATGGATAAGAGAAGAATTCAAACAGCGTGGCAAGGATCAACACAGTCGAATAACGGTTAGTTTGGAAGAAGCTTTTAATGGTTCAACGCGTCTATTTACTTTACAAGAACCCATTGTTGATTATCAAACGGGACAAGTAACTTCCAAAACCCGTCAACTTCGAGTAAAGATTCCTGCTGGCGTCACGGAGGGTCAACAGATTCGTTTGCAAGGTCAGGGATTTCCAGGGATTAGCGGTGCACCCAATGGTGATCTATATTTAGAAATCCATTTAGCGCCTCATTCTCTTTTTACTGTCGAGGGAAAAGATGTGTATTTAAATTTGCCGGTCACGCCATGGGAAGCGGCGCTGGGCGTTAAAGTTTCAATCCCCACTTTAGGCGGCTCTGTCGATCTCACACTTCCTCCAGGATTTCAAACCGGACAAAAGCTACGCATCAAAGGTCGAGGACTTCCCGGAGGAACGCCGGGAGATCAATATGTATTGATAAAAATTTACATTCCTGAACCCAAAAACGATCAACAAAAAGAATTGTATCAGCAAATGGCAGAACAAATGTCATTTGATCCGCGTAAAGAATTATTGAGGCAATCATGACAAAACAAATTATAAAAGGTATTATTATCGAGCGATCGTCGCCACTTAAAATAGATGAACTTTCACAAGCCGTACACCTTCGACGTGAAATCATTATTGAAATGGTTGAACATCATTTAATCGAACCGGAGGGAAGTTCGCCGACTTCTTGGGAGTTTGATAATGTTTGCCTAAAGCGGGCGAAAATTGCGGCGAGTTTTTATCGCGATTTAGAAATCAATATGCCAGGGATCGCCATTGCACTCGATTTGCTAGATAAAATTGAGTATTTAGAGCAGCGCTTGCGAACACTGGAGCGTTTTGAAAATCAAAAGTAAAAAATGACTCAATCACTCCTGATTTTCCAACATGTATTTCCACCCACCATAGTCATTATTTACTAACTCTCTATTATTATACAGACGATGTTATTCTCCACTCAGGTACCTTAATCAATACACAGCGGCAATAAAGCATTTACGGGAGATGGGATTTCATAAGTTAGAATAATTCGGTCCGTCGCTACCTTCGGGCACCAGCCAGCAAATATTTTGTGAAGGATCTTTAATATCGCAAGTTTTGCAATGAATGCAGTTAGAAGCATTAATATGCAAACAGGGTTTTCCATTTTTTTCAATAAGTTTATAAACATTAGCAGGACAATAGCGCTGTTCAGGAGCGGCATAGATGGGGATGGTGACATCCATTTCTATTTTTTGATTTTTGACCCATAGATGGCAGGGCTCATTTTCGCGATGTTGCGTCCCGGTTAAATAGAGTTGTGTTAATTTATCAAAAGTCAATTTACCGTCCGGTTTGGAATAGGCAATTTTGGGGCAGCTTTTTGCGGGTTTTAAAGCGCGATAATCAGGTTTGTGGTGAAAAGTCCACGGCGCTTTTCCGCGCAAAATAAATTGGTCAAAAGCGGAATACAACAATCCCAGCCATAACCCTTTTCGAAAAGAGGGTCGGAGATTGCGAACGCGATTTAATTCCTTGTAAACCCATGAGCGCTTAAGAGCAGTAGAATAATTTTTTAATTCTTGGGCCGGTTCTAAAGTCTTTATTTGCAAAAGCGTTTCTGCTGCGAGCATACCCGATTTCATAGCGGTATGAGAACCTTTTATTTTACCTACGTTTAAAAATCCTGCAGAACACCCGATGAGCATTCCACCGGGAAAAGTAAGCGCGGGGACGGATTGAAAACCCCCTTCGTTTAAAGCGCGCGCTCCGTAGCCAATGCATTCGCCATCCTCAAGTAAGTGACGAATGAGTGGGTGGGTTTTAAAACGTTGAAACTCTTTAAAAGGGTCAAGGTAAGGGTTTTGATAATCCAGCCCAACAACAAGGCCAATGGCCAAAAGATTATCTTCATAATGATAAACAAAAGAACCACCATAGGTTTTGGAATTCAATGGCCAACCGACAGTGTGGAGGACGAGTCCATTTTTATGTTTTTCAGGAGAAATTTTCCATAATTCTTTTATTCCAATTCCATAAATTTGTGGGTCTGAATTTTTTCGCAAGTTGAAATGACGGATCAGTTCTTCCGTCAGTGAACCTCGGCATCCCTCAGCAAATAAAGTTTGTTTCGCATATAAATTAAGTCCGGGTTGGTAGCTGTCGGTCGGTCGGCCTTCTTTGTCTAACCCCATATCTCCTGTTTGTACGCCAATTACAGCTCCATCTGGGTTGAAAAGAACTTCAGCAGCTGCAAATCCGGGAAAAACATTAACCCCAAAACTTTCCCCTTGTTCGCCTAACCATTGACAAAATCGTCCTAAGCTAATGATATAATTTCCAGAGTTTCTCATGGTAATTGGGGTTGGTAAACGAAAAGACTTTTTCGCAGTGAGTAAATAAAATTGGTCTTCTTGAACAGGCACATGAACGGGGGCATTGTGTTTACTCCAATCAGGAATGAGCTCGTTTAAAGCACGAGGTTCTAAAATGGCCCCAGATAAAATATGAGCTCCAACGGAGGCGCCTTTTTCAAGAACGGCAATGGAAAGCGAACGGTTTTTTTGAGCTAGTCGAATCGCCGCGCTCAAACCTGCCGGCCCTGCGCCTACGATCAAGGCGTCAAATTCTAATGATTCTCGTTGAAAAATTTTTTCCATGAACTAAGAGCTTAAGCCATTTAATTGTGAGAAGAAAGCACTGTCCTGCGCGTTCTCTCGTGAGAGAAGTTGTTATTTGTAGCTCATCTAAAAGCGGTGTACTATCTACTCCCAATCAAAGGGAGGTTTTGTATGTACACTGAAACAATTGATTATCGAGACGGAGATTCCGTCTTGCAAGCTTACGTCGCCTACGATAAAACCAAAAAAGAAAAACGGCCGCTAGTTTTAATTGCGCACGCTTGGGCGGGTCGAGATGAGTTTGTTGAAGAAAAAGCTCGGCAGCTAGCGGAATTGAGCTATGTCGGTTTTGCAATGGACATTTATGGGAAAGGTGTGTTGGGCGCGAGTAAGGAAGAAAACGGCCGGTTAATGGAACCTTTTATGGACGATCGAAAAATGCTTCACCGCCGTTTGCTAGTTGCTTTAGAAACAGCAAAAACCTTAGCTGTTGCTGATGAAAATAAAATAGCAGCTATGGGTTATTGTTTTGGGGGACTTTGCGTGCTCGATCTGGCGCGAATCGGCGCGGATTTAAAAGGGGTAGTGAGTTTCCATGGATTATTGAAGCCCGTTGATAATTTGCCAAGCGAAACAATACCGGCAAAAATACTAGCTTTACATGGGCACGACGATCCAATGGTTCCACCCGAGGCCGTTTTTGAATTTGAAAAAGAGATGACAAAGGCAAAAGTTGATTGGCAAATACACGTCTTTAGCAACACGATGCATGCTTTTACTAACCCTTCCGCAAATGATCCTGATTTCGGAACTGTCTATAATCCCATTGCGGACAAACGTTCTTGGCTTGAAATGAAACTTTTTTTTGAGGAAATTTTTAAGTGAAAATTCTTGTTGGCGTAAAAAGGGTCGTTGATTTTAAAGTTAAAATCCGTGTAAAAGCCGATGGCTCAGGTATTGAAACGGATCAAATAAAAATGTCAATGAATCCGTTCGATGAAATTGCACTAGAAGAAGCCATCCGCATTAAAGAGAAAGGATTGGCTTCCGAAGTGATTGTCGTTTCCATTGGCCTTGAGCCTTGCCGCGAGATACTACTCAATGCACTGGCTATGGGGGCTGATCGAGCCCTATTGATAAAAACAGATCAAGCGCAAGAACCGATTCATGTCGCTCACTTACTTAAAGTATTAATTGAAAAAGAATCGCCAACTCTCGTTATTTTAGGTAAGCAAGCTATTGATGACGATTGCAATCAAGCAGGCCAGACATTGGCAGCACTCTTGGATTGGGGGCAGGGGACGTTCGTTTCTAAATGTGATATCGAAGGCGATCAATTGCGCATTGCGCGTGAAGTAGATACGGGGTTAGAGACACTGCTTCTTCAATTGCCCGCGGTAATTACTGCCGATTTACGATTAAACAAACCGCGTTATCTCACTTTGCCGAACATTATGAAAGCCAAAAACAGGCCGCTAACTATTTTAACGCCAGAAGAGCTTGGGGTAACGTTAACACCTCATCTTACAATGCTTAAAATCGAAAGCCCGCCCCAAAGGGCGCCTGGTATTAAAATAAATAATATTAATGAATTATTGAACTTATTAAAACAAAAGGATAAAGTTTTGGCATGAGTGTATTAGTTCTAGCTGAGCACGATAATCAAGAAGTGCGCTTGTCGACATTATGCACAATTACGGCTGCGCGTGAATTGAAGCAGCCAATCTCTATTTTAGTGGCCGGCTACCATTGCCAAGCTGTGGCAGAAAAACTCACGAAATTAGAAGGGATCGACGCTATCTTATTAACAGATGACAAAATTTATGAGCATTTTTTAGCAGAAAGCATTGCTCCGTTAGTTCTGCATTGTTCCTCTGAATTTAATTATGTCATGGCTCCTGCGACAACCTTTGGAAAAAATATTCTCCCCCGTGCGGCGGCGAAATTAGGCGCTTCGCAAATCAGTGATGTCATTAAAATTGTCAATGAAAAAACATACTGCCGCCCTATTTATGCCGGCAATGCGATTGCTACCGTTCAATCGAAAGATAAAAAGCAGATCATCACGGTAAGAAGCACTGCATTTAATCCAGCTGCTTTGGCGGATTATTCCGCGCCAATTCGTGAAATTCAATTTACAGTCGAAAATCTGCATTCAGTTTTTGTTAATGAAGAACGCCAAGGGCAATACCGTCCCGAATTATCGTCGGCTGAAATCGTTATTTCCGGAGGACGAGGGTTGCAAAGTAAAGAGAATTTTGAGCGGTTAATAAGAATTGCAGAGCGGATGGGAGCCGCCATGGGAGCTTCTCGAGCAGCGGTAGACGCCGGCCTTGCCCCTAATGATTGCCAAGTAGGGCAAACCGGTCAAGTCGTCGCACCTAAACTCTATTTTGCCATTGGCATATCGGGAGCTGTTCAACATCTGGCTGGGATGAGGAATAGTAAAATTATTGTAGCCATCAACAAAGACCCCGAGGCTCCCATTTTTCAAGTTGCGGATTATGGGTTGGTGGGGGACTTAAACAAAATACTCGTACAATGGGAAGAAGCACTTCAGGAAATAGGTTATTGAGGGAGGTTTTTAAGTTTCGGAGAAAAAGATGTTAATAGGCATTCCAAGAGAATTAAAAATAGAAGAATACCGAGTCGGATTAACTCCTTACAGCGTTCGTGAGCTCGTTCTCCATGGTCACCAAGTCATTGTGGAGCGCGATGCAGGGAATGCAATCAATTTCACTGATGAAACTTATCTTGCTGCAGGCGCGAAAATTGTTGATACGCCTGAAGAAGCTTACCAGGCTGAGATGGTTGTCAAAGTAAAAGAGCCGCAACCAAGCGAATATGCGTTGATTCGTGAAGGGCAAATTTTATTTGCTTACTTACATTTAGCGCCAGATCCTCAACAAGCGCAGGCATTAATAAAATCCGGTTGTATTGCCATTGCTTATGAAACGGTGACTGACAACGAGGGTGGGCTTCCCCTCCTTTCTCCCATGAGCCAAGTAGCGGGTCGCTTAGCTATCCAGGCAGGGGCTCACTGTTTGGAAAAATCTGAAGGAGGAAGCGGTATCCTCTTAGGCGGTGTTCCAGGCGTTTATGCGGGGAAAGTGACAGTTATTGGCGGTGGCGTGGTAGGAAGTAATGCAGTGCGAATGGCCATGGGGAAAAAAACGCAAGTGACTGTCTTAGACAAGTCCTTACGCCGCTTACAAGAACTCGATTTCCAATTTGGCGGGCGATTAAATACGGCGTATTCTACTGAAAGCAGCATTGAATATTACGTTATCGATGCCGACCTCGTCGTCGGTGCTGTTTTGGTTCCAGGTCATTCAGCGCCGAAACTGGTAGGCCAAGATGTTTTGAAAAAAATGCGCCCAGGATCGGTTATGGTGGACGTCGCCATCGACCAAGGAGGCTGCTTTGAAACCAGTAAATCGACTACGCATAAGAAACCAACTTACGTAATTGACGGGATTGTCCATTATTGTGTAACGAATATGCCGGGCGCAGTCCCGAGAACTTCTACATTGGCACTTAATAACGCAACATTGCCTTACGTAATCGCATTGGCGGATAAAGGTTACCGCCAAACTTTTTTAGATGACCCTCATTTTCTGAACGGTCTCAATGTCTATTGCGGAAAAATAACCCATAAAGGGGTAGCTCAAGGCTTACAGCAAGAGTTCAACGAGCCATTGGCGCTTTTATAATCAAGATTTATTCTTTCTATCGTTATTGTGCTCAATGATTCTACCAGAAGGGTGGTTTTTTGGTCGTTTACGTTGTGCTACTTTTACCTGAATAAAGGCGATGATAAAAAGTATTAATACAATAACGGCAGCGACGATTAGAAGATAGGAAAAAATAAATATCCCAACGATAAAAAGAATAACGAAAATGATCATGCCCACAATTGGCATCATTCCTTCCCATAAACGATGTAAAAATTTTGACATGGTAATTTCTCTTTTGTTGTTAAAATAGCAGGGCTTGTTGGAGCGATGCAAGTAGGGTGGAGCAGGTTTTCACAATGAAGTCGTTAGAGAAAAAAACCTTTTAGTCAAACACCCAAACCGCCATGTCAAAGACCTTCTTTAATATCACATTATCACATTATAAATATGGAATCGCTTGCTTTGAAAGCCATGTAAAAATTCACCGCTGTCAGATACG
>NZ_VFIV01000028.1 GCF_019425495.1 Coxiella endosymbiont of Ornithodoros amblus | reverse complement strand
CGGCTTAGAAAATGTAAGGGAAATTATTTTCAACCCAATAATCAATTGCTTCAATTAAAACAAGCCTTTCCATTAATTCCACCTGCTCAGGAAACAAACTCATCGCTTTCCTTCGTGTATGGAGGTCCCTTGAAATTCCCTTTGCTGTCCCCAGATAACTATTATACGAATACGAACCCAGTTTTTTTGAGAGGAAGAGAATATGGCTGAAATTATTGGTATCGATTTAGGCACCACCAACTCCTGCGTTGCAGTTATGGAGGGTGCTAATAAGGTGCGGGTGATTGAAAACGCCGAAGGTTCCCGCACGACGCCGTCGATTGTGGCCTATACAAAAGATGGGGAAGTATTGGTCGGCGCTTCCGCCAAGCGTCAAGCCGTTACCAATGCGGACAGAACCTTGTACGCCATCAAGCGATTAATTGGGCGTCGTTTCGACGACGATGTGGTTCAAAAAGATATTAAAATGGTGCCTTACAAGATTATAAAAGCGGATAATGGCGACGCGTGGGTAGAAGTCAAAGATAAAGAGGGTAAATTTCAAAAATTGGCGCCACCCCAAATTTCCGCTCAAGTTTTGATAAAAATGAAAAAGACGGCGGAAGATTATCTGGGCCACGAAGTGAAAGACGCCGTCATTACCGTTCCTGCTTACTTCAACGATTCCCAGCGTCAGGCGACTAAAGACGCGGGTAAAATTGCCGGCCTTAATGTTAAACGGATCATCAACGAACCTACTGCAGCAGCTTTGGCTTACGGGATGGACAAGAAAAAAGGTGATCGTAAAATTGCTGTTTATGACTTGGGTGGCGGTACCTTCGATATTTCCATCATCGAAATTGCGGAAGTAGATGGCGAACACCAATTTGAAGTATTGGCAACAAATGGAGACACTTTCTTAGGCGGTGAAGATTTCGATCTTCGTTTAATTGATTATTTGGCTGGCGCGTTTAAAAAAGACGAGGGAGTTGATTTGCACAACGATCCACTGGCGTTACAACGATTGAAAGAAGCGGCTGAAAAAGCAAAAATTGAGCTTTCATCGAGCCAGCAAACGGATGTTAATTTGCCTTATATCACGGCGGATGCCTCGGGTCCCAAACACTTAAATATTCGCCTCACACGCGCAAAATTAGAATCCCTTGTCGAGGATTTAGTGGAGCGCACCATTGAACCATGCAAAGTAGCGATTAAAGATGCCGGCCTTAAAGTCTCTGAAATCGATGATGTGGTTTTAGTGGGCGGGCAAACCCGGATGCCAAAGGTCCAAGAAGCGGTGAAAAATTTCTTTAGCAAAGAGGTGCGTAAAGATGTAAATCCCGATGAAGCCGTTGCTATCGGCGCTGCTATTCAAGGTGCTGTATTGTCCGGTGATGTTAAGGATGTGTTGCTGTTAGACGTTACTCCGCTTTCTTTGGGTATTGAGACCTTGGGCGGCGTGATGACGAAGCTCATTGAGAAAAATACCACCATCCCAACTAAAGCAAACCAAGTATTTTCAACTGCAGATGACAATCAAACGGCGGTAACCGTCCATGTGTTGCAAGGGGAACGTGAAATGGCTTCCGCCAATAAGTCGTTGGGTCGTTTTGACCTTTCCGATATCCCGCCTGCGCCGCGTGGTGTGCCGCAAATCGAAGTTACTTTTGATATCGATGCTAATGGTATTCTTCACGTATCGGCGAAAGATAAAGCCACAGGCAAAGAACAATCCATTGTAATTAAGGCGTCCAGTGGACTTTCCGATGAGGAAGTGGAAAAAATGCTGAAAGACGCGGAAGCCCATCGTGATTCTGATCGGAGGTTCCATGAATTGGTGGATGCGCGAAACCAAGCGGACGCGATGATTCACGCTGCTGAAAAATCGATGAAAGACCTCGGTAATGAAGTATCAGCCGACGAAAAGAGTGGTATTGAAAAAGCGGTCAATGAGCTTAAGGAAGCCATGAAAGGAAATGATAAAGACACTATTGAAGCTAAAACAAAAGCGCTAACGGAACATTCCTCAAAACTGGCGGAGCGTGTATATGCTAAAAAAGGCGGCGCTGCTGGCTCTCCTTCGGGAGGCGGAGGTAAGGGTGACCCTCAAACCCAAGCTGGCGGCAAAAAAGAAGATGTCGTTGATGCTGAGTTTGAAGAAGTCAAAGACGAAAAGAAAAAGGACGAAGATAAATAGACTAAAGAAAGCATCATACTGGCTATGGCGGGATAAAGAGCAAAAAGCAAAACTTGGAAAATAAAATACCTCATGGCAAAACGCGATTATTACGAAGTCCTTGATATCAATCGAAACGCGACAGAAGCTGAAGTTAAAAAGGCCTTTCGCCGTTTGGCGATGAAATACCATCCAGATCGCAACCCCGGCAATAAAGGCGCCGAGGTAAAATTTAAAGAAGCACGAGAAGCCTATGAGGTCCTTTGTGATTCGCGCAAACGTGCTTTCTACGATCAGTTCGGCCATGCGGGTGTCGAGCAACAAACGTTTGATGATGCTAGCGCTGGCGGTTTCGGTTTTGGCGATCTTGGAGATATTTTTGGCGACATCTTTGGAGATATTTTTGGCGGCGGTCGCGGCGGCCAGGCACGCGAACAGCGCGGTTCTGATCTTGCCTATGAACTTGTCTTGAGCTTGGAAGAAGCTGTTCATGCTATTAGCCGAACGATTAAAGTATCGACTTGGGTCAACTGTAAAATTTGCAATGGCAGTGGTGCGAAAAAAGGCACCAGCCCTGCTACTTGTTCGCGCTGTAATGGGTCTGGCCAAATGCGAATGCAGCACGGTTTTCTGCAAGTTCAACAAACTTGTTCCGTTTGTCGGGGTAGGGGCCAGGTGATTAAAGATCCCTGCACGGATTGTCACGGCCAAGGCCGCCAGCAGCAAACAAAAACCTTATCGGTAAAAATTCCTCCTGGCATCGACACGGGCGATCGTATTCGTCTAGCGGGCGAAGGCGAAGCTGGATTATTTGGAGCGCCCCCTGGTGATCTCTACGTCCAAGTTCGTGTCAAACCTCATCCTCTTTTCCATCGCGAGGGCAATGACTTACATTCCGAAGTGCCAATTGATTTTACTACCGCTGCGTTAGGCGGCGAAATGGAAATTCCTACTCTTGATGGAAGTGTCCGATTAACGATCCCTCCTGAAACCCAAGGTGGAAAACAATTTCGCTTGCGAGGAAAGGGCGTCAAGGCTTTGCGCAGTGGTGCTGTCGGCGATTTAATTTGCCACATCGTTGTCGAAACTCCTGTAAAACTAAGCCCTGAGCAAAAAGATTACCTCAAACAATTCGCTGAGCTCCTAAAAAAAGATGAAAAAAACCATAGTCCACGCGCGCGAAACTGGTTTGACAGCGTGAAAGATTTCTTCACTTCCAAATAAAAAAAGCCTGCATCAGCAGGGCTTCCTAACTTTCTTCTAAGAAAAGACCATTATGGTTATTACCAATCCTTAATAACTATTGTACGAATGGAGAAAATACTAATGCCAAGACCTTCTGAGAAACCACTTTTTATCAAAAAAAGATAATTCGAGGTCTGGATTTATAGCAAAGAACGTAAAGAGAAAAAGCGAAGTATCTTCATTTTTATCTTGTTTTAAAAAATCATCTAGAATCCATTGCTCATAGGTTACATAGGTCACTGTCGTGATTTCATTGTATTCTGTAAGATCATTGATCCCTCGCAAGTAGCCACCGGGTTAAGATAATTCTTGAAGAAAGTAGCGAGCATTTCGATCGTCGGTTCTTTTTAAGGATAAAGTAAATTAACATATTGTAAAAAAAGTGAAGGATAAATATGAAAATCAGTTTGACTTGCTTTTTCTCGTCGGCCTCAGAGTATCGGAACCTGTTAAGACGCAAAACCTTATTAAAATGGCCTTCATCCGCGAAGGTAATTTGATCAATAATGAGTAAAAAAGACTGATCCGATGCTTCGTCAAAAAAATTGTAACATTTTTTTTCGAGCCAATCACGAATGAGTAAACTTGTAAGAGGTTGACTTGCCCACTTAGCTTCCCGCCCGTCAAAATATAAATTCCAGGTGTGTTTGGCGTGATAGGTTCCCAGCAGTGGGGAGAGTATTGGTAACGCAATCCGGATAATTCGCGTAAGTGGAGGTCAAGATCATCACTAGACAAATTTGTCCAGTGAGATAGGGTCAGTCTTTGGTTTTCCGGCCGGGACTTCACTTTTCTTTACCAAACCAATTTTGATTTTTTCATCCCGCAAAAGTCGTAGTGGTTTGTTAGGCAAGAAAAAACTGATGCCGAGTGTTGAAATTAGTAAAAAACCCGCAAGGACCATACCCATTGAAAAAGCAAATGTGAAAAGCGATTTTAGAGCCAGATGAATATGATTTATTTCGGAAAGTGAAAGCCCTGATAAAATATGTTTTGCTGGCGCAGGGTTTGATAGCAAATGAGTGAGTTGTTGATCGCTCACTTGAGAGAGTTTTCCTGTCGTATCGAAATGAGAATGGATCAAACGAGAGTGTTCGATGTTGCTTATGACAGAACCGATCATCGCCACTCCTAAAACTCGGCCTAACTGGCGTATGCCATTGGAAATTCCCGATGCCATTCCCATTTGCGACAACGGCATGCTACTGATGTTGGTGGCCATTACAGCTGAATAAACCAAAGCTGGGCCTAAACCAAATAATAAAAACCCTGGAAACATCGCTGAGTAGTGACCTTTAAGTGCCGACAACGCGATCCAGAAAGACCCCACGGCAACCACTCCTGATCCCATCAGGACAGGAAGGCGAGGACCGTATTTATCCCGTAACATACCTCCGAGCGGCGCCATAAACATAACCGGAATCGTCACAGGTAAATAAAACAAACCTGTGGTCGCCGGTGAATATCCCATCACTTTCTGTAGCAGAATTGCCCAAAAAACAGAAGAACTAAAAGCACAAGTAAAGAAAAACAAGCATAAATTGGCGCTTAAAAAAGTTTTTTGAGTAAATAAAGAGAAAGAAACGATTGGGTCAGGCGCTTTTCTTTCAACAAAAATAAAAGCGATCGCAGAAAATGTGGCAATAACAAAAAGGAAAATAATCTCTTTAGAACTCCAGCCCAAGTTAACGGCCTCCATAAGGCCAACGACTAGCGTTGCAATAAAGAGGCTAAGGGTAAGGAATCCCAGCCAATCTAAAGGCTTTAGGGTATCCCGCTGATTTTCCCGCGCAGGAACGGCAACAATGGTTAAACCAATGCTGAGTAAAGAAATCGGAACATTTATCCAAAATACCCAACGCCAGTTAAAATAATGAGTGAGTAATCCGCTTAATAACGGGCCCAAAGAAAGAAAGACAGAGGCAACGGCAACATATAATCCCATAACTTTTCCTCGTTCACTTTCCGAAAAAGCGTGCGCCATCATCACGCTTGTCACCGGAATCATAAATGCGCCTCCGACCCCTTGAATAATCCGACTGATTAGCAGCCAATAACTGGTTTGTGCAGCGGCACAAAAGATAGAGGCTAAAACAAAAATAATTATTCCTGCCAAAAAGGTGCGCTTATGACCCAAAATATCACCTAATTTACCGCCGAAAATAACTAATGCAGCCAATGATAATAAATAAGCATTAATGACCCATTGAATCATAACGTTACTCAGGCCTAAATCTTTTTGAATAGGAGGTAGGATGATGGAAATGGCAGTTTGATCTAAAAATGCAACTGATAACCCGCCTGACATGGCAACGAAAATCCACCACTTGCGATTTTTTTCAGTGATCTTGAGCATGATTACCTTTAAGGTATTCGAAATCGAAAAAGACTCTAAAGTAACTCAAACTTCACGGCTTGGTCAAACAATTTTCAGATTAAGCTACCACCATGAATTCTTCCTTCCCATTCCCCTTTGCATCGCTTATCCTTTTGCAAGTTTTGTTTTCACATGAGTAAGAGGGTGCTGCCACGATGGGCGATTTCGATTTGCTCAATGGACGAAAGCCGGCGATTTTGGCATTAGCCGATGGTAGGGTTTTATGTGGATATTCTATCGGAGCGGATGGGCAGACGGTCGGAGAGGTCATTTTCAACACTACTCTCACCGGTTATCAAGAGATTTTGATGGACCCCTCGTATGTGGAACAAATCATAACTTTTACCTACCCCCATATTGGCAATGTAGGTGTCAATATGGACGATCAAGAATCGCGGCGGATTTGGGCAGCCGGATTGATTATCCGAGAATTGTCACCGATCGTAAGTAATTGGCGCGCTCAACAAGCATTAAGTGATTATTTAAGATCCGAAGAAATAATAGGTATTGCAGGCATTGATACCCGAAGTCTTGTACGATTGATCCGTGAAAAAGGAGCGTTACACGGATGTATTATTGCAGGAGATGGCGCACAAGCAGAGCAAGCACTTAAAAAAGCGCGCATTTATAAGGGCTTGAAAGGAAGAGATCTAGCAAGGGCTGTTTCAACGACAAAGGCACAAACTTGGCAGGAAAGAAGTTGGAATCAGACATCTGTTCCCAACGCATCTTCTCGAGATTACCAAGTGGTCGTTTATGATTTTGGTTTAAAACAACAAATTTTGCGACTTTTAGTCGATCAGGGTTGTTTGGTCACAATCGTACCGGCCGAAACCAATGTTGAAGAAGTGATTGCCTTGAAGCCAAATGGGGTTGTTCTTTCTAACGGACCTGGTGATCCCGCGGCTTGCGCTTATGCCATTGAAACGGTTCGACAATTCCTGGAAAAAGGCGTTCCTTTATTAGGCATTTGTTTGGGATTTCAATTGTTGGCATTAGCATGTGGCGCTAAGACCGAAAAAATGAAGTTCGGTCATCACGGAGCGAATCATCCAGTTCAAGCGGCGGAAACGCGGCGTGTGTTTATTACAAGTCAAAATCATAGTTTTGCAGTGAATGAGAATAGTTTGCCAGCTACTTTACGCGTTACGCACCGTTCGTTGTTTGATGGGACATTGCAAGGGATTGCTCATAAAACGAAACCGGCGATTGCTTTTCAAGGACATCCCGAAGCCAGCCCTGGACCGCGTGACATGCGGGAGATCTTCGAGGAGTTTGTTAAATTAATGAGAAACTCCACTTAGGCCAAGTGGTAAAGATTAAAAACTTAAAACTTGTCATTCCCGCCTACGTGGGAATAAGGAAGCCTAAAATTGAAATAAAAAACAATGCCAAAAAGAAACGACATAAAAAGTATTTTAATAATCGGTGCAGGCCCAATCATTATTGGTCAAGCCTGTGAATTTGATTATTCAGGCACTCAAGCATGTCGCGCATTACGCGAGGAAGGTTATCGCGTTATTTTAGTCAATTCCAACCCAGCCACTATTATGACCGACCCCGATTTGGCGGATGCAACTTATATCGAACCCGTTCATTGGGAAGTGATCGCAAAGATCATCGAAAAAGAAAAACCTGATGCGTTACTACCCACCATGGGGGGACAAACCGGTCTAAATTGTGCATTAGATTTAGTGCGCGAAGACATTTTGGAAAAATATGGAGTAGAATTAATCGGTGCCTCCCGCGAAGCTATTGATAAAGCAGAAGACCGCTTGTTATTTCAAAAAGCTATGTTGAAAATTGGCTTGCAAACGCCAGTCTCGGGATTGGCACATTCCATGGAAGATGCTTGGAAAATATTGGAGCAGGTTGGTTTTCCTGCCATTATTCGCCCTTCTTTTACACTCGGTGGTAGCGGAGGTGGTATCGCATATAACCGGGATGAGTTTTTAGATATTTGTACGCGCGGCTTGGAATTATCGCCCACCACCGAAATATTAATCGACGAATCAATTGCCGGCTGGAAAGAATTTGAATTAGAAGCCGTGCGGGATAAAAATGATAATTGCATCATTGTTTGTAGCATTGAAAATTTCGACCCCATGGGCATTCACACGGGTGATTCAATCACGGTAGCACCTGCACAAACATTAACGGATAAAGAATACCAACGCATGCGAGATGCTGCCATTGCCATTTTGCGTGAAATCGGGGTGGAGACAGGGGGTTCTAATGTACAATTTGGGATTAATCCCGATGACGGACGCATGATCGTCATAGAAATGAACCCGCGGGTGTCGCGCTCTTCGGCACTCGCCTCCAAAGCCACGGGCTTTCCAATCGCAAAAATCGCTGCAAAATTAGCAGTTGGTTACACTTTAGATGAATTAAAAAATGAAATTACCGGTGGCCGAACGCCGGCTTCCTTTGAACCGACAATTGATTATGTCGTCACCAAAATTCCCCGTTTTAATTTTGAAAAATTCCCAGAGGCCGAACCCAGATTGAGTACTCAAATGAAGTCTGTCGGTGAAGTCATGGCAATCGGGCGAACTTTTCAGGAATCGCTACAAAAAGCCATTCGCGGTTTAGAAGTGGGCGTTTACGGCTTAGAGTCTAAAATAAAACTTGAGGAAGAGCTATCAGCAGACGATGTAAAAATACGCGAAAAAATAAAAAAAGAATTATGTTTTGCAGGTCCCGAACGCTTATGGTACCTGGCAGATGCTTTTCGCATCGGTTTAAGTTGTGATGAAATTTACGATTACAGTAAAATTGACCGCTGGTTTTTAGTTCAAATCGAAGAGCTTGTTCAGCTGGAGAAATCCCTTGCGGATAAATCCTTAAAAAAATTATCACGAGATGAATTATTTTATTTAAAGCGTAAAGGTTTTTCCGATCAACGCTTGGCGCAGTTGTTACAGACCACTGAAGAGCGCGTTCGCCGCTTTCGTCACAAATTCAAAATTCGTCCAGTTTATAAACGGGTCGATACTTGCGCTGCTGAATTTGCGACGGATACCGTCTATCTTTATTCGACTTACGAAGAAGAAAATGAGTGCGCCACGACCAAGCGAAATAAAATTATGGTCTTGGGCAGCGGCCCCAATCGTATTGGCCAAGGAATCGAGTTTGATTATTGTTGCGTTCATGCAGCATTGGTTATGCGGGAGCTAGGTTATGAAAGTATTATGGTTAATTGTAACCCTGAAACAGTTTCTACAGATTTTGATATTTCAGACCGATTGTATTTTGAACCGTTAACATTGGAAGACGTTTTAGAAATCGTGGTGATCGAAAAACCAAAAGGAATTATTGTGCAATTTGGCGGACAAACTCCATTGAAATTAGCCAGCGCTTTGGCTAAAGCACGCGTTCCTATTGTAGGAACAACTCCAGACGCTATTGACCGTGCAGAAGATCGGGAACGTTTTCAAGCTTTAATTCAAGGATTAGGATTACGACAACCGCCTAACGGAACTGTACGAAACGTCGAAGAAGGACTGCGGTTAGCAAAAGTATTTGCGTATCCTTTGATTGTTCGTCCTTCTTATGTGTTGGGCGGTCGTGCGATGAAAGTGATTTACAGTGAAAAAGAATTAATGCGCCACATGACAAAAGATCTAATTGTTTCTGATGGCGAACCTTTATTACTGGATCGATTTTTAGACGACGCTATTGAGGTGGACGTGGATGCGATTTGCGATGGTGAAAATGTGTTAATTGGGGGTATCTTGGAACATATTGAACAAGCTGGAGTTCATTCCGGAGATTCCTCTTGCGCATTTCCCCCGCACAGTTTAAGTCTTGAAATCCAGGAACAATTGCGCGAGCAAGTCCGGCTAATTGCTAAAGAATTAGGGGTAGTGGGACTTATCAACACCCAATTTGCTATCCAGAAAAATGAAATTTATGTGCTTGAGGTTAATCCGCGAGCTTCGCGCACCGTTCCTTTTTTGGCTAAGGCTACGGGGATGCCGCTTGCTAAAATTGCCGCGCGCGCGATGGTTGGCGTCTCCCTAGCAGACCAAAAGTTAACGGGAGAGTTTCGACCACGTTATTTTGCTGTGAAAAAACCGGTTTTCCCTTTCAATAAGTTTTTAGGAGTGGACCCTATCTTAGGCCCAGAAATGCGATCCACCGGCGAAGCGATGGGCATTGCGGAGAGTTTTGGACAAGCCTTTGCCAAAGGACAATTGGCAGGGGGGGACGTTATGCCAACGAGTGGACGGGCTTTTGTCAGTGTGCGTGATGCAGATAAAAAGCGGGTGCTTAATGTTGCTCAGTCCCTTGTAGATTTGGGTTTTGAAATCGTGTCAACGCGTGGCACCGCCAAAGCCCTCAAAGTGGCCGGAATCCCGTGCATCGTGGTAAATAAAGTCAACGAAGGTCGTCCTCACATCATTGATATGATTAAAAATGATCAAATTAGCTTTATTATCAATACCACTGAAGGAGAGCAGGCGATAGAAGATTCTCATACCATCCGAACCAGCGCCGTGCAGCACAAGGTGTGCTATACGACGACCTTAGCGGGAGGGGAAGCAGCCGTTTCTGCTTTGCAGTCTACTCATTCGGGAGAAATCCATCGGTTACAGGATTTATAAAAAAGACAGCCTGATGGGATGGGCCGTCTATCGTTAAAGTTATAGATGCTTATATTTAGGTTCTCTTTAGTTAAGTGACGCACAATCTGGCAATATGTACTTTAAATGCGACAGATTTGGTAGCACTGATCACTTTCTTTTCACCCACTAACACTGTCTTGTTACTTTACATTCCTCTATACTAAAAAACATAAATATGACATAACAAATTGAAATAACTAAAATTTTAATTATCCGCCTTTTGCTTAAAAGCTATAGAATAAGTATAGCTGTCCCGGTATTTTATGCAAATCGCACATTATGTTACACTTACTTTTTTAGGTTGGTGGTGAAATGACAACAATGCAAATAATTATTCCAATTACTGTTAATGGTGTTACCAAATTGCGAGCCGAACTTGAAACACTTAAAACTGTGGAGCGGCCGAAAGTGATTGCCGCTATTGCGGAGGCACGGGCGCACGGTGATCTTAAAGAAAATGCCGAATACCACGCCGCACGAGAGCACCAAGGTTTTATTGAAGGTCGTATTTTGGAAATTGAATCGAAACTTGCTAATTGTCAGATTATTGATATTTCCCAAATCCCGAATGAAGGTAAAGTGATTTTTGGGGCAACAGTGACTTTATTAAATTTAAAGACAAAAACCGAAGTGACTTACCAGATCGTTGGCGTAGACGAAGCTAACCTCAAAGAAAATAAAATTTCAATTTCTTCCCCCACCGCTCGTGCGATGATTGGTAAGTACATCGAAGACATCATTGAAGTGACAGCTCCTGAAGGGCCGGTTGAATACGAAATCGTGGGCGTGGAATATCTTCAGTAGCATATTATTATCCGCGAGTACTAAAGATAAAAACTTAAACCGAGATCCCCCCGTCATCCTAGCCCACTAGCTGCACAACGCTCTAAAATCGCGTTAGATTCCCGTCTACGCAGGATCACCAAAAAAATGAAATTGCTGTGACTTGTGGCTAATGATATAGATAGGGTAGATAGCGGGCAACTATTGTCTCGTTAGAAAAGTGCTTTAATCGCTCCAAAAATAAATACATACATGAAATTTATATAAAGAACCGTTTACATATACCCGAGGATGAAAAAAGCCTGTCTTTTTCTATAAGTCCAAGACTGAATTTTCATGAAGCCTTTCGTCATGAAGTAAGGTCTTGGTTTTAAAAGACGCTTATTTTAACTTTAACTAACAAAGGATACCTTATGAATAATTTTTGAACCTTCTCGTAAGGAATTGCGCATTAAGCAATAAATTTGGGTAACCACGGTAAGGCACTCGGCAATGCGAAAAACAATAACACCAGTTCACATGATAAGTTATTTTTCCATTAGGCTTATGCTAAGGAATTTCTCTCAAAATATTAGAGGAACGCCTGGCATGATTTATTTCTTCCATTTAATGTTACAGCCCTGGCTGGGTTTTTGGTTGGGATCGACAAGGTTTCCAGCTAATATATTATCCAGCGCGCTACCAAGGTCTTTTCCGGTGACTGGGGTGTCCCGACCGGGGGTGGCATTGTCGAATCGTCCACGGTAAACGCAAGCGAGATTTTTATCAAAAATATAAAAATCAGGGGTACATTCCGCCTGGTAGGCTTTTGCAATTTCTTGATTTTCATCAAATAGATAGGGAAAAGGATAATCAAGTTTTTCAGCCGTTATTTTCATTTTTTCTGGAGAATCTTCAGGATAGTTTTCGATATCGTTAGAATTAATAGCAATAAACTGAATGCCTTTAGCTTGGTATTTTTTTGCCACTTCCACTAATTTTTCTTGGATATGTTGCACAAAAGGGCAATGATTACAAATGAACATAATAACTGTCGCTTTACTTGATTTTAATTGAGTGAGTGACATTTTTTTACCGCTGACAGCGTCAGGCAAATTAAAATCCGGGGCTTTGGTGCCGAGCGGAATCATTTTAGAAGGCGTTAGGACCATCGATTTTCTCCTTAAGTAATCAAGATTTTAATTGCTTTTAGCATTAATTCGGTAATAGCATTCCATTGTTGGCTTTCAACGAGATTTTTGGGGGCAAGCCAAGAGCCTCCAACGCAAATGACATTTTTTAACGAGAAATAGTTTATCATATTTCCTTGGTCAACCCCACCGGTGGGGAAAAAACGGATAGCAGGAAAAACACTCATAAAATTGCGCAATGCTGCAAGCCATCCGCTTAATTCGGCGGGAAAGAATTTCAAAAAAGAGAGCTTGTGTGTTGAATTGCTAATAATATCTCAGAGGGCGTAGCGATGGCAGGTAAATAAGGAATATTTTCTTTTTCCGCCATTTCAATCAATTCAGTCGAAATCCAAGGACTTACTGCAAAGGACTTACTGCAAAATCGACGCCTGCCTGTTTGATTTCAAAAAATTGCGTCGCTGTTATAACCGTTCCGGCTCCGACGGTACATTCAGGCATTTTGCTTTTTAATAGTTTGATCGCCCCGAGCGCAACCGGCGTCCTTAAAGTGATTTCAAACGTGGTTATTCCGCCTTCCATTAAAGCATTGGCAAGCGGTAAAGCATGTTCACACTTGTCAAGTACGACGACAGGAAGGATAGTGGTTTTTTTAAGAATATTATGTATGTCCATTTCCCTAATAGACTTTCGTTATCCGTTCTGGTTTGCACAGAACGTCAAGAATGGAAAAAAACCCTAAACCCTATCACTCATTGGTACACGCGTAAAGTTCGCGTATACTCATAATCCCATCAATTAGGGTAAGGGTGGCATGCTTCTAAAAGATAAGGTTGTTATCGTAACAGGTTCCACGACAGGAATCGGCGTTGCCATTGCGACAGCTTGCGTGGCTCAAGGAGCCAAAGTAATGATCCACGGTCGCGATGAATTGCGATCCCGCAAAATGGTTCAAAAATTAGGTAAGGAAAAATCCGCCTATTATCTGTCGGAGCTTTCCGATGAAGGTATTCAAAGCAGTTTTGGGTTAGTCGAGGCGACTTTGGAGCATTTCGGTCGCGTGGATAGCTTGATTAACAATGCAGCCAAATCCCCGCGCAATGATATCGACAGTGTGACGGTGGAAGAGTTTGATTGGATTGTGCGCCTTAATCTTCGTGCACCATTTTTTTAACGCAAGCGGTTGTGAAAGTGTTTAGAAAACAAACCGAAGGGGGTACAGTAGTTAACATCGGTTCGATTAATGCTTATTGTGGTGAGGCTGTTTTATTAGCTTATTCGATGACAAAAGGTGGATTAATGACGATGACACTTAATTTAGGAAATTCGTTGAGTAAGGAAGGTATTCGCGTTAATCAACTCAATGTGGGATGGACGCTAACAGCAAATGAAAGCAAAATTAAAGAAAACCAAGGATTTTCAGGAAATTGGGAATCTAAAATTCCGTCAACTTACGCGCCATCTGGTTCAAGCGGGCCGTTTCGGGAAAGAATTAGAGCCTTACCATTTATTTTGGTTAGAAGACACAGTGCCCGCTGAATTACAAGAAGGTTTTCGTATTATTCGCAACCACACCACCACACCGCTGGCCGTTGGTGAAGTATTTAATGTGATTTATGATTGCACCACCTTAATTGTGGAACAATTAATCGATTATATTCGTATGTCAATTTTGCACGGTGGGGGCCTGACGCCTATGATGAAAATCGCTTCATTTGCCAATACTTACCACGTTCGAACCAGTTGCCATGGCCCAACGGATGTCTCCCCCGTTACGATGGCAGCGGCTTTGCATTTTGAAACGACGATTAACAATTTTGGCATTCAGGAGTTTATGCGTCATACTTCTGAAACTAAAGAAGTTTTTCCTCATCATTATTATTTTGAAAACGGCTATCTCAACGTAAAAGACGAGCCGGGGTTAGGTGTAGATTTCGATGAGAAACTCGCCGCAAAATACCCTTATGAGCGAGCTTATCTGCCTATTAATCGCAAGTTAGATGGAACTATGTATAATTGGTAAGAAATCCTTTGTTTGGGATATTGTGAGGAACTGAAAAGAGAAAAAACGATGGAAAATATTCTACTAATCCTTTTTTACTGTTTTTAGTAACCGCGTCTCTCGCTGCACCAGAAACCGAGTTTACCGATCCTAATAAACCCGTTTTGGTTTCGGCCGATTTTCCTCACATTGTGCTAAAAATAAAGTCCAACCCCGACCACAGGTTATTCATGGTCCCTTATCGATTACGACCACCACCTGCTTTCGACGGAAGGTCACTAGTACATTTCCGGTGAGCTATTCGAGGAATGAAGGCGCTAGCTTAACTTTGACATCTTATGGATTCCATGGCATAAATTTATCTGCTCTCGGAGCACAGTGTGTTGAACTGAATGGAAAAAAAGCATGAGCAAAAAAAACGTCTTCTACGCCCAATCTGGCGGTGCTACGGCGGTGATTAACGCGACAGCCTGCGGAGTTATCCAAACAGCCGCTCAATATCCCGCTAAAATTGGAAAAGTTCTGGCGGGGCGTAACGGAATTATTGGTGCTCTTAAAGAGGAGCTCATTGATACCAGTCTGGAGTCTCTTGAAAATATCGCTGCTTTGCGGCACGCTCCTTCGAGCGCTTTTGGATCCTGCCGCTATAAACTTAACAATATCCATCACGATCGTCGTCAATATGAACGGCTTGTCGAAGTTTTTAAAGCGCATGATATTGGCTACGTGTTTTACAATGGTGGTGGGGATTCTCAAGATACCACGCATAAAATTTCGCAGTTGAGCCAAATAATGGATTATCCCCTGGTTTGTATTGGTCTACCCAAAACCATCGATAACGATCTCCCTTTTACTGATAATTGTCCAGGCTTTGGTTCTGTTGCTAAATATATTGCTGTTTCCACTCAAGAAGCGGCTTTGGATGTACGCGCTATGTGTGCGACCTCGACCAAGATTTTTGTTCTGGAGGTCATGGGACGCCACGCCGGCTGGATTGCGGCGGCGTCTGCATTGGGAAAATCTCAACCTGACGACGCGCCACAACTGATTCTATTTCCCGAGGTTCCCTTCCAAAGCGAACAATTCCTAACAAAAGCAAGCAGATCCGTTGAAAAAAATGGATATTGTGTCATTGTGGCTTCTGAGGGTATCCGTCATCCCGACGGACGATTTCTAGCCGAATCAGGATTGCACGACGCTTTTGACCATGAACAATTAGGAGGGGTGGCACCTATTTTAGCAAGGTTGATCAAGAAACAACTTGGTTTTAAATGTCACTGGGCCGTTGCGGATTATTTACAACGAGCGGCCCGTCACATTGCCTCTCAAACGGATCTTGATCAAGCGTACGCTCTAGGAAAAATCGCCGTAGAATTCGCGCTTGCTGGAAAATCCGATGTGATGCTAACCATCCAACGCGAACTAGGTCCTGGTTATAAGTGGCATATCGGTACGGCTCCCTTGTGCGAAGTCGCTAATGTGGAGCACAAAATGCCAAGCAATTATATCAGCCAAGACGGATTTAGCATCACAGAAGCTTGCTATACGCATCTCAAACCTCTGATTGAGGGGGAAAGCTACCCCCCTTATAAAAATGGGGTCCCTGATTACGTCACCCTAAAAAACCAGTTGGTTGAAAAGAAATTAAAGAAAACTTTTGCTGTTTAGTTTACTGACCTTCTTCTTCTCCAAAGCAGGCATTTTTTCAGATGGATGATAAAAACGAACTTCAATTTGCGTACGTTAACGGTAACGTTCTAAGGGCGGATACTTTGTTGTAAACTAATTTTTGTCGCCTGAGGCACTCGAAAAGCGTCTGCATTTACAGCAAACTGCCAATGGGGATCTTGAGATGCTGATGGCTCCAAAGGATAGTAATATCGCCTTGCCATTATATACGGTTCCGCCACTTTGCTAGTAAACAACCCAATGAAAAGTGCGCTCTTTAAAGGGGGCGTTATAATGCGCCAACACAGAATTTCTATTTTAAATAAAGAGCAGGTGATGAAAGATATTAAAATACTTGGTGTTGATATTTATTGCAA
>NZ_VFIV01000027.1 GCF_019425495.1 Coxiella endosymbiont of Ornithodoros amblus | reverse complement strand
CTTTTCGTCAAAACTGATTGTTGACACAACAACCCAGGGCCTATACGTATGGAGCAAAGCAGAATACGGGAAAATAATGATCTCGTCTATCGCCCCCGTATTTCGCTGCGCTCATAGGGGGTACTTCTTCTACGAGAGAGCCCCTTAGAAAAATTTATTTGACAGGGTACTAGTGAAAACGGAGGTTTTTTATAGTAAAATTGTACGTCAAATTAACAATTACTTAAAAATATCTACTTAACATAATGATAATGCGTTACCAAAAATTAAGTTTAATCTCTTTTATTGTTCTCCCTTTGCTGGCAACGGAAAGCATAGGCGACCCCGCAACGCTTGTTTCTCCAGTTCCTAAAGGCTATCTCACGTGTCCAGAGATCAGTAAACTGCAAAAAGATCCACAAGATGATTTGGTCGGCGAAGCGTGGCCGGAAGAGTTATTCACCTTCCTTTTCAGTCATTTGAATAAATTTCTTGGGCTCAATGGTAGGGCGTTAATGTAGGTAATATTACTTGTCTTTATCAATCCGATGAAAAAATGATATTTCCAGTGAGCTTGGCATACAATTTGCTAGTCTATATGCCCGTTGGTGGAAAGTGGAGAAAATTTGAGTGCCTATATGAATTGCGTGTCACACGACAAAAAACAGTGTATTTTTAAACCTCAAATTCAAGCCAAAGCCGGTAACCTCATACCAGGAAGTCGGTCACCTAAAACGTATCACTCAACAAGAAATTGGATTTTAATAGGCTTTTTAAGAAATTAAAGGGAGGGTTGCCTATGCATCGCGTCTTTAAATTTTTATTCATCACTCTCGCCGCTTTTATTTATGTCATCCTTTCGGTCATAACGGCTCTTTTTGCAATTACTTTTGGTGGTTTGGCAAAATTAATGCCTATAAAATCATGGCATCGAGCTATGATGAAAATGGCGCTTCAAGTTCCTGTAGTTTGGGCCAGTATTTCAAATCAATTTTTGAAATTACCATCCAACCATGAGTGGAGGGTCGAAGGAAAAGCCCCGCTGGACACCAACCATTGGTACATGCTAATCAGCAATCACCGAAGTTGGCTGGATATATTGGTACTGGGTTATGTATTTAACCGCAAAATCCCGGTAATCAAATTCTTTATGAAACAAGAATTATTATGGGATCTCCCGATATTAGGCCTAAGCTGTTGGTTATTGGATTACCCCTTTGTTCAACGCTATTCTCGAAAAAAAATGCGAAAGCGACCTCATTTGAAGTACATGGATATTCATACCTCCAAAAAGGCATGTGAAAAATTCAAAGAGTTTCTAACGACGGTGGTCAATTTTGTGGAAGGTACTCGGTTTACTCCCGAAAAACACCAACGTCAACATTCCCCTTATCTACATTTACTCAAACCTAAAGCCGGCGGCACCGCCATTGTGATAAAAGAACTCCAAGAAAAGTTGAGCGGAATTTTGAATGTTACTCTCTACTATTCTCGTCCACTTTCATTTTGGAATTATTTTCAGGGGGGGGGCTTCAAAATAACCGTCCATTACGAATTATTGCCGTTGACTCCAGATTTGATTGGTGACTATTACGAAGACCGAGAATTTCGCCGTCATTTCCAACACTGGTTAAATGCCATATGGCAACAAAAAGATCTACTCCTTGATGAATTAAGCTCGAATGATCAAAAAACGTAGTATTTTAATTGTCACGCGAAAAAGTCCGCTAGTATTATGGTAAGCTGAATTCGTAAAACAACAATTTAAAATATACACCCTCATCTGGTCTGTCAAATCTTGGGTTACACCACTCAAGGCAATCGTCTTACCACGGAAAAATTAGTCGACAGCGGCGGCAAGGACTTTTTTGTTAAAGATTTGCAGAAAGCGTTGCTAAATCGCGATGCTGTTACCATACATTCTATAAAAGATATGTCGGCTTGTGATGGGTTATGGTCCTGAATTAATGATCGGCGCTTTTATTCGTCGCGAAGATCCACGCGACGCTTTGAATAGCAAAAGGTGAATTATCCACTTTACCTCCCCACGCCGTTATCGGAACCTCAAGTCCACGTCGCCAATGTCAATTGAAAAAATTCAGCCAGGTTTCAAAATTAAGAATTCGAGGCAATGTCAGTACGCGATTAGCTAAGCTCGACGCTGGGCATTACAACGCTATTGTTTTAGCGACCGCAGGATTAAAACGTTTAGGCTTAGAAAACTGAATCCATTATTATTTTTATCCTCACGAATTTATACCCGCCATTGGACAAGGAGCAATTGGTGTTGAATGTCGTTCTGATGATCATAAAATGCAAACGCTCCTAAAGTCATTGAACCATCGGGGAACTCGACTTTGCGTGACTGCGGAACGCGCTGTTAATGACAAACTCGGCGGCGATTGTTTTACACCCATTTCAGCGCATGCCATCATTAAAAATGATCAACTCTCTCTGTTTGCGATGCTCGGAAAAATAGACGGTCGCGTTATAATCCGTGCGACGGGGATTGGAAATTCAGAGGGGGCTAAAAAATAGGTTTTAAAGTAGCATCGCAATTATTAGAATAGGGCGGTGATTCTCTACTGCGTGAGTTAAAAAATAATGTTAAATACAGTCCGTATCCGTGTTGTGGTTATCGGCAAAACGCTCGAGGAATTTTTATTTCACCTTGAAGCAGCGCAAACCGCGGTGGATTTTGTCGAGTTACGCATCTATTATCTCGAACAAATAAACTCGCAGTGGGTGCGAATTATTAAAAATCATACCCACAAGAAAGCCATCCTTTACTGTCAGGTACGAGCAGACGGCGGGAATTTTATAGGAACGTCCGAAGCCCAACAAGAAATCTTACAAACGGGAAATTATCTTGGTATTGATCTCTCCGTTGCAAATAAAATCAGCATTCGCGAAAAAAAAGCAAAAATTATTATTTCCTACCACAATTTTCTTCATACGCCCCCGATAACTGAACTTAACTCTCTTTTAGAGAATATGCGATTATTTAATCCGGATGTTTTTAAATTTGCAACGAAGTCTGAGCAATGTGAAGATATTAAGACTTTATTTAAGCTACTTATCAATAAAAAAATTAATGAAAATATGATTGTGCTCGGAATTGACAAACAAGGAAAAATAATCCGTTTATTTTCCCCTCTATTAGGAGGGTATTTAACCTTTTCATCGGTAAACGATGTCATCTCTGCTCCAGGCCAAATTGATTCTAAAAACCATGCAAAATTTTTATCAATGCTTTTACAAAATTTTATCATCGCTCAAGGGAGAAGATTAAGGAGGGGTTAATGTACAAACTTACTTTTTATATTCCCGAAACTCATTTAGAAAACGTAAAAAATGCGTTATTTGCCAAAGGCGCAGGTAAAGTGGGTAAGTATGATTGCTGTTCTTGGCAAACTTTAGGGGCGGGGCAATACCGTCCTTTAAGCGGCAGCCAGCCTCATTTGGGTTCTGAAGGTCAAATTGAAACGGTAAAAGAATATTTAGTAGAAATGGTCTGTGATGATAAGTATTTAAAAACAGTGCTGGAAGAACTGCTCCAAGTGCACCCTTACGAAACCCCAGCTTATGCAGCTTGGAAAATCGAGCACCATGGAAAATAAATTCTTAAAAAATAAAACCATTATGATTACTCGCCCTGAAGGGCATGGAGAATTATTAAAAAAGCTATTGAACGCAGGGGTGGCACCGTTATTTTATTTCCAACCTTCATTATAAAACCAATTAATAAATGCAACTACTCGTTCTTCGAATCCGCAAGTTTTCCACCTTCCTGCGAAAGTGGGAGCCCAGATGATAAAATGAATTAGGCTAGATTTCTGAATTCAAGCGACATCCTAATTTTTTTAAGTGCAAATGCTGTAAAATACTCTCCTATTTTAAATTTTAAAGCACAACAAAAATTAGTTGCTATTGGCGCAGGGACCGCCACGGCTTTATTTCAATGCGACCTTTCTGTTGATGTCATTTCCGAACATTTCAGTAGTGAAAGCCTTTTAGATTTGCCTTTACTCCATCAAGTGACTAGAAAAACGATTGCTATTTTTGCGGGAAAACTCTCACCCTTATTTAGAAAACGATTGCCGCTCTCACTCACCACACGATTCATGCAATTGTCTCTACTAGCGCCGAAAGCCTCCAAAATCTCTGCTCATTATTCGAATCACACCAGCACTGGTTACAATCTATCCCGCTCGTTGTTATTAACAATAAAATGGAAAACTTATCAAAATCTCAAGGATTCCACTCGGTGCTTCTAGCGGACAATGCCGGAGAAAAGGCTATTATAGAAATTTTATCCACTAAATATCCGAATTAATTTCTAATTTCTTAAGTTTCATTACTTTCATTTTAACATTTTCAAATCGAAAATTATAAAGATAAAAATTTCGCATGATCATCAGTAATAAAATCGATATAAGGACCTGCTTCTCTAATAATGGACCTAAATAATCGGGTGTAATAAAGCCAAAAGCCGTTCCAAGAATAGTATTTAAACGCTGTACTTTCTGCATTTTCTTCACCCACTTATTGGCAAGTACATCCGGAGGCACCGTTGGGAATGAAGGAGCGACAATCCTTTTACATGTGACATGTAGTATTTTAACCGCATACATTGCGTTTTTGTCTCCAAATTAGTTTGTAACGTATTTTTCTAATTCTGACATGGAGAAGACGCTAACATTTTTAAATATTTGAGTCGGGTAAAATTTAACCACCTCAGAAAAGGGTGTCTTTGTACTTTTCGGAAGTTTTCGTGCGTCTCCATTTTTATTCGCAACAAAGACCTTGCCCTCGGCGATGATTAGCTCACCTGTGAAGCCATTGGTAGCGGCCTAAACAAAAGCCATCTTACAACACAGTATCAAAATTAAGGGGATAATCTTTGCAACTTATTTAATTTCAGGTCAAAAACATAAATTGCATTGGGGCAGCTGGGCTTCCGTTTAAAGTCTTGGTTATATCCATAATTGGGATTGCTAAAATAAATAATTCCTGATTTAGCTTAAATCACTTTATTGGGCGAATTAAATGGCGCGCCTTAACTAAGAGTTAACAAAAAATTTCCTTTGATTGTTGATTAAATCAATTTTGTTAATACCCCGGTGTTGGTTTCATTCCCTACTCGACAACTAATAACAACTTGCCATCGTTCGAAAGCCACATACTGCTAGCCATATTTGTTTTTTTTTAGGAAGGAAGATATATATTTTGTTAGACTTTAAATCGAGGTAATTTATGGATGTTCCTATTCTCTTCTTAAAATCTCGGATGGTGCTAAAATACAGTCTACTTTGAAATGGTGCGCAAACTAGTCCTTCGTGATCGTTCGTTTGCGCAACCTTAGTTAATAAAGAAATTGTTTTAGCAGCAGCATGGGTAATAAAAGTAAAAGCGCTCGTCATAAACTAATGATAAAGTTTTTAACGTGCATTAATGTACCCATCGAAGACAACTCTCCATTCCCGGCTTCTGAGAAAATATAGTTAGTATACATTTGCGATTTCACTGTTCAGCCTACTTCTCTAGAAAAAGCTTCTGGTTTTTGTCTTATATGTCGCTGGTGAACGGGAAGTAGTGTGTCCATATAAATCAAGTTCTCATCATCCAAACGAGAGGATTATCATAGACTCAACGGGAACGTATTGTATTTACAATAAAAGCAAATCAGAGACGGGAATGGTCGCGGCTAAACATCCATAAACTCTGTCTTTCCCGCGAAGAACAATGAAGGTACAATGATTTAAATCAACTTTTTAAAAGGGAAAACCGTGCCTGAAATGTCTTCGCTCGAACAGCCTCCTACAAAAACTAAATCAATGCCCATACAAACTATCCTCTTATTGTTGGGCATTACTGGTTTTATTTTAGCTCTCGGCGGCATTACCTTTGGTATCGCTATTTGGCACCGACTTAACAGTTCTCAATTGGAACAATCGTTAGGTCGATTTCAGGGTGATTTACAACAATCCCAGGCGGAGTTGCAAACGGCCATTGCGACTAACCGAAAAAATATTGATCAGTTAACGCATGAGATGACCCATCCGTCGGGAAGACAAACAGTTGCAGAAATAGCCTATTTAGTTCAATTGGCTCATCTTCATTTAACAATCAAAAATAATACCCTGGCGGCCATCCAGATATTAAAAATGGTTCAACAGCAATTACAGCCGGTTTCCTCTGATGCTTTAACTCCATTAAAACAAGCGGTTGATCAAGATATCATAGCACTGTCAACCGTTCCGAAAATTGATCCTATTAAGATTTTTGAGCGATTAGATTATTTAAAAACTGAAATTGCGGCTTTATCCATGCAGCCTCATCGGAGCGCCCCTGAACCACTGACGGCATCCGCGCCCGAATTAAAAACGTGGTGGGAAAAAATCAAGCACAGTTTTAGTAAAGCTCTAAGCAACCTCTTCGTTATTCGTCGGGTGGATCATCCTACCTCCCCTTTAACTGAGCCGGGTCAAACTTTATTTTTAAAGGAAAATTTGCAATTGCAATTAGTTCAAGCACAATGGGCGCTACTTAATCGGGAGCCTGAGGCTTACCAAAGTAGTCTAAATAGAGCCGTTCAATGGCTATCCAACTACGATCATAATCAACCCGAAGCGGATAATATTATCAAGAAAATTCAAGCCATTGCCATCATCAATATTAAGCCGCACACCCCCCAACTCCAATCATGGTCTATCGTAAAAACTTTACTGACCAAAAATGTCGGGGGCTAATCTAATGCGATATTTGATCATACTCTTTATCCTCTTGATATTATCGATCTTGCTTGGTTTGGAAATGACTCGTGATACTGGCTATTTATTAATTATCTATCAGCATTGGAGTATCGAAACCACTTTGTGGGCGGCTATTGTTTCTCTTCTTATTCTTTTTATTCTTTTTTATATTATTTTTCGACTTCTCGGGCGTGCTACTCGCATCTCAAAAAACATCCATCATTGGCGGAAGATGAAACAATATCGTCGTGCTCGTCAACTCACCAGCGCAGGACTTTGTGAACTTGCGGAAGGCCGATGGCCTTCAGCCGAACAAAAGCTCGTGAAAGGAGCTAAGAGTACTAAGAATCCTCTAGTTAATTATTTAGCGGCTGCCCAAGCAGCTAATGCCCAACAATCCTACGAACGACGCGATAATTATTTACGCCTGGCTCATGCCAAAGCAAAAGGTTCTGACATTGCTGTCGATCTCACTCGGGCAAGGTTACAAATTGGTAAAAATCAATGGGGACAAGCGCTGGCGACCTTGGAGCGGTTAAATCAGACGAACCCTAATCACGCGTGCACCTTGCAATTATTAAAGCAAGTTTATGTTCGTTTACAAAATTGGGAGAAATTACGTCATCTCCTTCCTCATTTACGCAAACAAAGAGTGGAGTCCGTTGAGGTGCTCGATGTTCTTGAAAAAACTATTTACGTAAATTTACTAAAGGCCGCGGACCGCAAAGGTAAACAAGCCTTAATTGAGATGTGGAATTCTTTACCTCACCGTTCAACTCAAGCAATAGAACTGATTGATTTTTATACACGTTCGCTCATTAAATATGATGAGCCGGATAAGGCTATTCCCTTAATTGAATCTGCACTTAAAAAACAGTGGAACTCCCATTTAATATCTACTTACGGGCTAGCATGGGGCGAAAAGAAAACCGATCAATTGACTACTGCTGAAACGTGGTTAAAGAAATATCCTAAAGAACCCGAATTATTTCTCTGCCTCGGACGTTTAAGCCGGCAGGAAAAATTTTTAGGGAAAGCACACGACTATTTACAAACCACTATCAAATTAATGCCCTCGTCTGCTGCTTACCGAGAATTGGGACGGGTTTATGAAGAAAAAGGTCAAAAAGATTCTGCTTTGGATTGTTACCGAAAGGCTTTAAATTTAACAACTATTTAATTATGAAGTGAACTCTGCTGCACTATTTTATTTTTTTCCTCTTTACACTGATTATTAAATCAGCATATGCAAATCCAAGTATTCGATGGAAAATGTTAGCCTCCGGATTAGCAATAATAAAGCTTTATCCTCTTTAAAGAGGATAAGCTGGTGGGGAATTTTATGATTAAAAATAACCGTGCGGCCATTACAAGTCCGCAAAATTATCGCTACTCGCCTGAAATTAATTTCACCATTCAAGCTAGTCCCAGATTAATTTTAATTATAGATGGCCAAATACCTAAATTACGCGTTGGATCAGCACAATGATCCGCGCTAGGCGTCACTCCAACAGGAGATATTATTATTGCAATAACGGATAATAATTTACTACTCAGCGCCACACAATTAGCGATCCTCCTGCAAAAACTGGGCTGTTCCAACGCATTAAATCTAGACGGCGGCACACTCTTCACAGTTATTCGTACACACTAATAATTTTTTACTCCAAATCCCAGTCTATGCCCGGTGACTGATCTTATTACTTGTTAAAATTCAATCATACCCTTTTATAAAAACACCGTGGATTACATTAAGAAAAAGATGTATAAATTTCAGTACCGCTATGCATAATTCTTCTCCCCTGTGGGAAAGGCTAGGAGAGTAAAAAATTGTTCCTAGACTTCAGCCGAAGCGAAGGATTTAATAGAGAACTTATATGAAACAAGTAGTTATTTTAATATCTGGTGGTTTAGATTCTACGACTTATATGACCGTTGTTAAGAGTAAGGGTTTTGCTTGTTATGCTTTGAGCTTTGATTATGGTCAAAAGCATCTCTCTGAATTAGTGGCCGCAGAAAAGATTGCAGCGCATTTTAACGTTGTTCAATATGAGATTGTTAGCTTTCAATTGGAAAGCTGGGCGGCCCTGCCTTAACCGATAATTCGCTCGAAGTGTCAGAAAACCGTATGTCAAAAGTAACAAGAATGGCGGTAACGATGCGCAGACGATAGATCAAGCGGCTTCCCGGGCCCAGATGCGGTTTGTGCGGGGTAAGACGGTGGAACAACAAAACGTTCCGCTGTTAAAAAGATGCGCCGAATGTTTAGTCAAAAGCCGGCAGGACGCCGATCACTGAGATTCGGGGTTGTTGTTAAGAATACGGACTCACAATATACGTATGGAGCAAAGCAGAATACGGGAAAATAATGATCTCGTCTATCGTCTCCGTATTTCGCTTCGCTCATATGGGCTGCTATTGAAGATCAAGGAAACGAAAATCTTGCAACAATAAAAACTCCAACAAGGCCATCCGCATAGCGACGCCGTTACGTACTTGTTGAAGGATGACAGATTGTTGGTTATCTGCGACATCAGAATTAATTTCGACTTCGCGGTTGACGGGACCCGGATGCATAACAATGGCATCGGGTTTTGCGGAATATAATTTTTCAGATGTCAATCGAAAAGATTCGCGAAAAGCGTCGATATCGACAGAATTATCATGCCGTTCCTTTTGCAAACGAAGGGTGACAATAACGTCGCTGTTAAAGAGACTTAGTTTTAATTCGGTGAATTTTCTAATCGAATCCTTCTTGACCTTGTCAGGCAATAATGACAATGGGCCTACTAATCGAATTTCCGGAACACCCATCGTGATTAACCCGTCCATTAATGAGTTTGCCACGCGAGAATGACGAATATCGCCAATAATCGTGACACACAATTTATTCCAATGTGGTTTGTGTTGCTTTATTGTCATTAGATCAATTAAAGCTTGTGATGGATGTTGATGATTACCGTCACCCGCGTTGATGACGACACCTGAGGATAATCGTTTTGCTATCTGCTCCAGTTTTTTATTTTCAGAATGGCGCACAATGAAAAAACAAACACCCATCGCTTCCAAAGTTTTAATCGTATCAAAAAGAGCTTCACCTTTACTTATTGCCGAAATTTTAAGATTAGGGTTAAGAACAATGGCGCCCAAACGTTTAGACGCAATTTCAAAGGAGTTACGCGTTCGCGTGCTTGGTTCAAAAAATAAATTGGCGACTATGTGCCCTTTTAATGTTTCAAAGACCGAATTTTTTTCCACGCCTTGAGTTAAAAAATAATTCGCCCGTTGGATAAGCTTTTCAATATGGTCACGTGTGAGTGAACGCATATCTAATAAATGTAAAGGAAATTCATTCATTTTTTTGTTCCTGTAACCACTGTTCTAGAATAAGTTTAGCGGCATAATTATCGAAATGTTGGGGTCGTTTTGTCAGTCCCTGCTCGTACCATTGCCTTTTCGCTTCGATCGTTGTGAGTCGTTCATCAACTATATAGACGGGTAGGTCAAACCGCGTTTGCAATTTGCGCGCAAATTTGTGCGCAGGGAATGTAAGTGTTTGTTCAGAGCCATCCATATTGTAGGGAATGCCAACAACGAGCACGTTCGTGTGCCAAGTCTCAATGAGAATTTTAATTTTCTCCCAGTCGGGAACGCCATCTTGAGCCTTCAAAATTGCAATCGCATTCGCAGAATGCGTTACGTTTTGGCCAACGGCAACACCGATACGTTTCATCCCGAAATCAAATCCGAATGCGATGAGATTTTGATTAGGCATGCCCAATCTGGCCAGAAAGCTGATTAATATCAATTCCGATGAGCGCTGCTGCTTTTTGCCAACGACTTTTTAAAGGAGTTTCAAAAAGAATCTTGCGATTAAAGGGCACCACTAGCCAATCATTACGGACAATCTCATTTTCCAACTGCCCTGCTTCCCAGCCGGCATAGCCAAGGGTGATTAAAAAATCATCCGGGCCTTTATTTTTAGCAATGTCACCCAACATATCTTTCGATGCCGAAAGCAAAATTTCCGCCCCTTGAGCTGATTCCTGTTCATAAACAATAAAACCATGTTCCTGACCAATAGGTCCTCCCATCAAAACAGGGTGATTGGCAATTTGCGGTTGGACGATTTCAATATTTAAGTGCTCTAAAACTTTTCCTAAAGTCAACGCCAACGGTCTATTAATAATTATTCCCAACGCGCCTTTCGCATCGTGTTGGGAGACATAAATCACCGCTTTAGTAAAAGTAAAATCATTTAATTGGGGCATAGCGACGAGAAAATGATGGGACAGGATATTTGTCTTTACCATAATGACGCTAAGTATGCGCGGATCTCCCGAGAGTAGCAACTCTCGATTCCAATTACTTCTGCCAAAGCGGCTATTCAATACGGCGATAATTTGCCATAATGGTCCCTCATTAAAATGAGATAAAGGAACAGCTATGGAGAAAATTGCTGCGCGAGTTACCTATATTAACCTTTCTCCTAATGAGTTGATTCAACACGCCGTAAAAAATAGCGAGGGCGTGTTAAGTTCCAGTGGAGCTTTAGCGGTTACTACTGGGAAACGCACGGGTCGATCACCGAAAGATCGTTTTATTGTCAAAGATGAGCAAACTGCCGATCAAGTGGCGTGGGGCAATATCAATCAGCCTGTTGAACAATGTACCTTTGACCAGTTGTGGGAGAAAACGCTGCGGTATCTTTCTGAACGTGCTGTTTATATTTCGTATTTGCAAGTAGGGGCGGACGATAATCATTTTCTGCCACTTAAGGTGGTCACCGAGTTTGCGTGGCACAATTTATTTGCGTGTGATCTTTTTATCCGTCCTTCTCGCGATCATGCGAATAAGAAACCGTCCTGGGTTATTTTAAGTGCCCCCGGGTTGAAAACCGATCCTGAGCGAGACGGCGTGAACAGTGATGGTGCGGTAATGATTAATTTATCACGGCGCCGTGTGTTATTGGTGGGCATGCCATATGCGGGTGAAATGAAAAAAGCCATGTTTTCTGTGCTGAATTATCTTTTGCCACCGCACGATGTTTTACCGATGCATTGCGCCGCTAATGCTGGCCAGTCGGGCGATGTTGCACTATTCTTCGGATTATCAGGAACGGGTAAGACCACTTTGTCGGCTGACCCTCATCGATTTTTAATCGGTGACGACGAACACGGTTGGAGCACCACAAGCGTTTTTAATTTTGAGGGTGGATGTTATGCTAAGTGCATTGATTTGTCACAAGAACGAGAGCCGATGATTTGGAATGCGATTCGGCACGGCGCTATTATGGAAAATGTGGTTTTAGATGAGAATGGTGTTCCCGATTATGCGGATGCGCGGCTAACCCAAAATTCGCGTGCCGCTTATCCGCGTGAGCACATTCCATTTCGGGTGGAAAATAATAGAGGGCATCCCCCCGATGCCGTCTTATTTCTAACTTGCGATCTCGATGGAGTTTTGCCGCCCGTAGCGCTGCTCACGAAAGAACAAGCAGCTTATTATTTTTTAAGCGGGTATACCGCTTTAGTTGGCAGTACGGAAGTGGGCAGCGCAAAGGGCGTCACCTCCATCTTCAGTACTTGCTTTGGCGCACCATTTTTTCCACGCCCTCCAACAGTCTATGCTGAATTATTAATGAAACGTATTAAAGCAACGGGCTGTCAAGTTTACCTCGTTAATACTGGCTGGACAGGGGGCGCTTATGGTGAAGGAGGTAAGCGTTTTTCCATTCCAACGACACGAGCGCTTGTTAACGCTGTTCTAAGCGGAAAACTCAAAGAGGGGCCAACAGAAGTGTTGAGCAGATTTAACCTCACCATTCCAAAATCTGCTTTAGGTGTGGACGATCATCTATTAAATCCCCAGAAGACCTGGGAAAACGTTAGCGCCTATGCTGCAAGAGCCCAGCTATTAATCCAAAAATTCCGTGAAAATTTTAAAAAATTTAAAGTGCCTGCTGCCATTCAGGAAGCCGGACCGTCTGATGTCCATTAGCGAAAATATTAAAAGAATTACTAGCGAAATCCGCCAAGCAGAAAAAGAATTTAGCCGCTCTCCCAATTCGGTTTCGCTTTTAGCGGTGAGTAAGTCGCAATCTCTTGATAAGATAAAAGAGGCTATTGCAGCAGGACAAAGACAGTTTGGTGAAAATTATTTGCAAGAAGCGTTGGTGAAAATAAAAGCGTTGCGCGCTCATCGATTGAAATGGCATTTTATAGGCGTAATTCAAACTAATAAGACGCGCCTCATTTCCGCAAATTTTGATTGGGTGCAAAGCGTTTCTCGTTTGGAAGTTGCTTCAGCATTAAATCGTTATCGACCTGTGGAATTGGGACCATTGTCTATTTGTATTCAGGTAAACATCGGTGAAGAAAAAACTAAAAGCGGCATAGACTTAACGCATTTATCAGAATTTGCAAAAGCAGTTAATCAGTTTGATCGCCTGAGATTGCGGGGTTTAATGACGATACCAGCTTATCACAAAGATTTTAATGCGCAACAGGCCATATTTGAAACGTTGAAAGAAGCACAACGGGAATTAATAAAGAAAGGGTTACCATTGGATGTCTTGTCATTAGGAATGTCGCACGACTTTTGCGCGGCTATCGCAGTGGGAAGCACGATGGTTCGTATCGGAACAAGAATTTTTGGTCCTCGGGAAAATAGATGAATACTTCCAATATTACTTTTATTGGCGGCGGAAATATGGCGCGCAATATCGTGTTAGGATTGATTACCAACGGTTACAAGCCAAACCGTATTTGTGTCACTAATCGAAGTTTGGATAAATTAGATTTCTTTAAGGAAAAGTGTGGAGTCCATACTACTCAAGATAATCGTCAAGGAGCTTTGAACGCTGATGTGGTTGTGTTAGCCGTTAAACCTCATCAAATTAAAATGGTTTGCGAGGAATTAAAAGATATTTTAAGCGAAACGAAAATTCTTGTAATTTCCTTAGCAGTAGGCGTTACCACAATGCTCATTGAAAAATGGTTAGGAAAGCCTTCACGTATTGTGCGTGTTATGCCCAATACACCTTCCTCGATAAGAGCTGGTGCTACAGGTTTATTTGCAAACGAGACTGTGAGCAAAGACCAAAAAAATCTAGCGGAATCGATCATGCGTGCGGTGGGGTTGGTAATTTTGGTTTCGTCTGAAGACCAAATTGAAAAAATAGGTGCGCTTTCGGGTTCGGGCCCTGCTTATATTTTTTTAATTATGGAGGCACTTCAGGAGGCCGGGGAGCAATTAGGTTTAACGAAGGAAACAGCGGAATTACTTACGGAACAAACAGTTTTAGGCGCGGCTCGTATGGCACTTGAAACGAAGCAAAGTGTAGTACAATTACGTCAATCTGTAACGTCGCCGGGTGGCACCACGGAGCAAGCGATCAAAGTATTGGAATCAGGAAATCTTCGTAAATTATTTACTAAAGCGTTAACAGCCGCGATTAATTGCGCTAAAGAATTATCGAAAACGGTAGATCAATGATGACAGCATTCACTAATGCCGGAATATTTTTAGTCGGCCTTATTTTTAATCTTTACGTTATTATTCTCATGTTGCGCCTCTTGATGCAAAAATTGCGAGTGAGTTATCACAATCCCATTTCCCAAATGGTTATTCGGTTAACTAACATTTTTGTTTCTCCACTGCAACGTATCATTCCAGGATTTAAGGGGTTCGATCTCGCGATCATCTTATTGTTAATATTATTAGAATTTATCCAAGCGTTATTATTGTTCTGGTTGGGGGCGGGGTATCTGCCCAAATTTAGCGGATTAGTAATTATTGTTATTGCCAGATTGGGTAATAAATTCCTAAAATTATATTTCTATGCCATCATCCTTCGAGTAGTTATGAGTTGGATTGCATCTTTACAACATAATCCTATCACGGAAATTATTTTTCTAATCACTGAACCTTTAATGAGACCGATACGGCAATTAATACCATCTATTGCAGAATTTGATTTCTCGCCTATCGTCCTTTTAATTTTACTACAATTAATCTCTATTCTTATTTTAAGACCGTTGATTGAATTCACCACGCAACTGGCTTTAATGTAAAGTTATTTTTGCGTTAAATTTAAAAAAAAGAAATCTATAGATTTCTGAATGAACTTCTTTTTTGGTTATTGTTTTTTCATCACCCAACCAGCAAAAATAGCAAACCCTAGCCCGCCTAGCGGTAAAAGTAAAATAATATCGGTTGGCGGTTGGTGGAAATATCAAAAATAGTTAACCCGTGAAGTTTAATACTCTGCCAGCAATTAAACGACAACACAGAACCGATACCAATAACCAGGCCCGTTACCAATAATATATAACGTTTTAGCCCAAAACGCTGCGTTAAAATAACGACAAAGGGTTCTGCGAGGTTAATTGATGAAGTTCAGGCGGGCACAAAGCAACAATAAAAAAATAAACCGCCGATGAACCAGCCGGAGGACAAATGACCCAAGATAATAGGCAAAGTAACATATAAACCCGGTCCAGAATTTGGCGGTATTGGCGGTAAATGATAAGTAAAAATAATAGGAGATATCGCAAGTCCCGATAATATGGCTACTAACACATCTAAGCTCGCAACGATTAAAACGGTTTTACCCAAATTAATAATCTCTTGGAACATAAGCACCATACATGGCCATTGCACCGGCACCAAGCGCTAATATAAAAAGGTATGTCCTAATGCGGCTATAACCACAGGGGCCGTTATTTTTGAATGGTTATTTTTGAATGATTAAAATCAAATAAAAAAGAAAGCCTTTATTAAAATTTCCATAAGAAGAGGCATAACTAACTAAAATAAATAGAATAACGTATAACGCTGGCATCATATTTTGTGGCCTTTTCTAGCCCGTTCTTGACGCCTTTTGCAACCATAACCACAGTTAAAAACATAAAAGTAGAATGCCAACCGAGCAGATGCCAAGGATTAGCTAAAAAGCCCTTCCACATACCGGTTATTTGCACAGGATTTAGTTGATAAAATTCATTGGAAAAACTTTTAAGTAAGATAAGCAACGCTCCAGCTGGCAACCACGTTATAGAAAGACAGATGAGTAATAAGGCTAGTGCTCTAGCCAGCCCAGTAAGCCCCATTTATGGCTGTGGTTAGATTCTTGTGCCAGCGTAATTAAAGCATCGACAGGATTCTTGCGAGAACCTCTATCATAATATAGAGTAATATAGAGAGTCCAATAATAAAAACAAATTTAAATAAAATATAAGAGAAAGGCACTATCACCATACATTCCCGCCATAGGGGGGAACCACCAAATGTTCTTCCCTAAACCCACTACGGCACCGGTGTGGCCGCTAAAATGAAAGCTAGTTTTGAAGACCATCGCTCGCGTACTACGTTTACTGAAGTTTCAAGCACCATTTCCTCGCTTTGTGTTGGCTAAGAGTATTCTAATTTTGACTCTACAGTTCTGTCAGTTCCGGCTGTTGTGTGAAAATAACAAACTCAAAAGTAGAATTGTACTTTAAATGTTGGGCTGCAATTAAAAGTGTAGGTTAGGCCGGCTCCGGCTCACGGGATCTGCCGTGGATTTGCAGTATTATTTGAATTGATATTGTTTTCTACTCTTCAGTATCTTTATGTCAATAACTATGGTTTCGTT
>NZ_VFIV01000063.1 GCF_019425495.1 Coxiella endosymbiont of Ornithodoros amblus | reverse complement strand
GAGACGTTTGAATAGTTGACTGGGAAGTCATTCCACTACTTCCACTTACAATCCTAAACAAAATTCTCGAGGATGAGATGAGATCATACAATAATTTTATCGGTATCGATATTGGTAAATGTTCATTAACTGCGGCATTGCTGCGAAACTGTGAATAAGGTGTATAAAATGATTATTTATTAGCCGGTTTTCAAACTTGCTCACAGCAATTCAAAATCGGTGTTTTTTTCTCGAGCATGAGCATAATTTCTCTTTTTTAAAAAAGGAAATTTCCCGGAAGCCCAAAAATTGAACGGATAAAATTCATCAAATATAAAACCATCGGGAAAAGCAGCCGACCCAACAAACCAAAAATAAGCAATCCTAAAAGAATCCAAATTCCATAAGGTTCTATTTTTGAATACGCATAAGCCGCTTTGGGCGGCAAAATTGCTGAGACTACACGGTTTCCATCCAATGGCGAGATGGGAATTAAATTTAATAACATTAAAACAAGATTAATTAATATTCCGAAAAGCCCGGCGTGGTAGAAAAAAAGCGTAACAGTCTTAACCACTGGATTAACAGCATTCACACCAAAAGTCACACTTAACTTTGCAATAGCAGCCCACAACAAAGCCATAAATAAATTAGAAAGGGGACCCGCAATTGCTACCAGCGCCACATCTCGACGAGGTTTTCTTAAATTTTGCCACGTAACTGAAACCGGTTTTGCCCATCCAAAAGCGAAGGTTAATTTACTGAGAATTAAAATTAAAATAGGAAGAATGAGGGTACCAAAGGGGTCGATGTGTTTTAGCGGATTAAGCGTGACGCGACCCATCATCAAGGCCGTTTTATCGCCTAATTTATTTGCCACCCAGCCATGCGCCGCTTCGTGAACGGTAATCCCAAACAATAATGGCAGAACGACAACAGCAATGATATGGACGATATTGTTGAAACTCATATCACCTCAGTATAACATTAATCGAAAGTAGAAATAAAAATACCTGGAAAGCAATCCATATGTCTCTTCGTATAGGTGGCCACTGGATTATTTCACAATCTTCAAATTTGGCCTGACTTTTTTTACGAACTTATCAACGCTGCTATTGCTAGGAGGCGAGGTTTTTCCATCGTTGCCGCCATCTTCATCTTCCGTAAATACCATTCCACAACCATTTTCAAAAGCATAAATTGCTTTAATTGCTCGAACGGGAATGAAAATATGATGAGCAACTCCTGAAAAGCGAGTATCAAATTCAACGGCGTCATTACCCATTCGCAGACGTCCGACAGCTTGCGGTTCAATGTTTAATACTATTTTACCGTTTTCTACAAAACGCTCAGGGACTTCCACATCCGGTATCAGTGCATCCACCCTGATATAGGGTGTTAATTGGTTATCAACAACCCAGTCATAAATAGCCCGCACTAGATAAGGGCGGCTTGAATTTATTTCAAATGCCATCGACTTCTCTAAGTTCTGATTCAAACTCACTTAAACTGGCTTTGAAAGACTCACGTTCGAAAATGAGCTTTTTGTATTTATACATTGATTTTGCAGCCCGTGGCGGGACATGAATACCAAGGTGCGGCAAACGCCATAACAACGGCGCCATCACGCAATCGACTAACGTAAAATTGTCATTCATGAAATAAGTCTTCTCCCTAAACACTGGATCAAGCTCAATCAATTCTTTGGTAAGAAACTCTCGCTCTGTTTCGGCTTGCTTGGAAGCCCCTTCTTCAATAATTTTCATGGAATGGTAAAAATTCCGTTCGATACGATACATTAACAAGCGACACCGGCTGCGAGCGACTGGGTAGACAGGGAGCAAAGGAGGATGAGGGAATCGTTCGTCTAAATATTCCATGATGACCCTCGATTCAAATAAAACCAAATCACGGTCCACTAAAGTTGGCAAAGTGGTATAAGGATTCAATTCGATTAAATCTTCGCTAGGATGGTTGGCATCTACATTGTGAATGTCGACAGTAACGCCTTTTTCTGCCAAAACAATGCGAACCTGATGGCTGTATATGTCCAAAGGAGCAGAATACAACGTCATAATCGAGCGTTTTAACATAGTCATTCCTAGCTTATAAATAACCACCGTCATTGGTATGATGAAGAGAGGGATTACTAATTCTTATCGTTTGGAAAATTGCGTGCCTCGCCGTGCTCCATGCAGCCCCACTTTTTTGCGTTCAACCATTCTGGGATCTCGTGTGACAAACCCAGCTTTTCGCAGAGTTCTGCGCCACGTTCCGCCTTCCCCGCCTTCTTCACTGTACTTGATGAGAGCACGGGTAATACCATGGCGAATTGCACCGGCTTGCCCGCTGTCGCCGCCGCCTTGAACAGTGGCGTAAATGTCAAACCGAGAATAAACATCAAGCTTCACAAAGGGCTGGCGAACAAGCATGCGAGCCGTTTCTCGACCAAAATATTCGTCTAAAGGCAGTCTGTTAATGATAATTTGACCAGTGCCGGACCTTAAAAAAACCCGTGCGGAAGATGTCTTACGCCGTCCCGTACCCAAATTCTGATTTTTTTCCGCTTGTGCCATACGCATTTAAACCTCTAACTATAAGTCAATTAATTCAGGTTGTTGAGCCTGGTGGGGATGGTAATCACCCGCATAAATTTTCAATTTACGATACAGTTGACGACCTAAAGGCCCCTTAGGCAGCATACCTTTAATAGCTAACTCCAGGATACGGTGTGGTTTTTTGGCTTGCAAGTCAGCGAAGCTAATCGTCTTCAAACCGCCCGGATACCCAGAATGGTGATAATATTGCTTATCCTGAGTTTTATTTCCTGTTACTTTAAGTTTATCGACATTAATCACCACGACGAAATCACCCGCGTCGACGTGAGGCGTAAACTCAGCTTTATGTTTAGCTCGCAAAATTTCAGCGATCCGACTAGCCAGCCGTCCCAGTGTTTTGCCTTCTGCATTAACCAACAACCAACGCGGGCTAACTGTTTTTGCATTCGCCATGTAAGTCGCCATGAATCCAAGACCTCAAATAAAAATAAAGAAGGGACAGCATGGTACAGCACATTTTTATAGGATGCAAGCACCCCCAACGCCTTCGCCCGAGGGCAGAAAACGATAGACAAACTAACGGGACGAATATTCAAAGTCTTATTGCTGAAGCTGAACCCAATCTGCGCGTCCTTAACAAAACCCTAATGGCATCAAGGGTAAAATTCAGGATTGAAGCCCTTTGGGTTCATCTAAAATGTGGAAAGCCACATGAGATTTAAATAATCCTCTCAAACCTCATTTAGATGAACTTTATCGGCTACCCCTTTAGGGGAAGGACAGTGGTAACATTAACCGGCTAACTAAAGCTGTTAATAACGACTTAAAAGAACTTCAGGAGTTATATAAAACCGCTCGACTCACTTTGCAGGGATCGAAATTTGAGGCCTATGTTAAAGAGGAAAAAGATATTTCACGATTGACTCAGAAAATAATGGAGATGCTTACCAATGGGTTGGCTTAACGTTGATTTTAAGCTGATCCTCCATCTCAGACCGTTTCAGTCGCTTGCGCTTTTTACGCGCTTTTTCATCGGGTTCATAGCCTTCTAGGTGGAACGCATCGTCAGTCGCCTACATCCAGGCAGCCCATTGCATAAGAGGGTGGCTGTCGATAATTCGAATCCCGTGCCAACCCAATTTCTGAGCGAGTACAATCATCTCGGTAGCTGTCGTAAAGGCTTGTTTAATGATTGTGCCTTTGCCTGGATTAACGATAGTGCTGCCCTCGCCGCCACCATCGTCATCATCTCCAAAAATGCGATAATCACCGCCCTGAAATAAGAGCAGCCCTGGAGAACTGCTCATGGCCTTACCGTAGTGATGGATGGTCCAGCCAGATTTGGGGCTATTAATGAATTCGGTTTCGGAAAAGGCTTCTATTTCATTGGTACTAATGATTTGCAAAAAAAGGACAGCCGTCTACAAAGATACAAAATCTCACTCGGCGACAAAGCGCGAGCCCAATTCACATCATCCAAATGAAGCTTTTCAACGCTTATTCGATCTCTTCAGAAACCTCACGTTTTTCGTCATCAGTCTTCCCTAATCTCTTAGGGTTATTAATTGTATAGGAAAAAAAGTGGGGGCGAAAATCCCGATAATATTTATGACCACTGATCACTCGCCTGTCGGAAAAGCACTCTCTAGATTCTCCAATTTATTGACCAATTAGTTAACTTTTAATAACCTGTACTGTCGTCAATAGGCTAATGCAATGATTTAATAAGCATCATTTTCATGATCGCCTTAGCTGCCTCTCTGACGCAATTTTCAGCTGATATTACGCGCCTTCACTGCTGCTAAGCCGTGGTTTCAAACCCTAATAAGGCCAAGACCATTGATTTAACTCAATGGACCACGTTCATTTATCTATAAATGGCGTCGCTAACCTTGTTGATTTACGGTCCGCTGTCCAACGCAACGGGGCGTACAATCCGATGATCATCGGATTGTGCATCATGGCCGCAGTCAGCGTTGTCGCTACGCTAGCTCCTAACATTAAGTTATTTAATTCTAGGTCGATTTATTCAAGATTGCGTGGTGGGAGCATGTGCGGGATTATGGCAGTCTATTTTCAGAGATGTGTTTACTAGCGAAGAATTGGCTAAATATGGTTCTTATTTTGGATACTCGTTATGTTTATCGCTCCTCTCGCACCGGTTTTAGGCAGATTTTTACAGTATTTTTTGATTGACGTACCAATTTTTTTAGACTATTTGTACCTTGTTTGCGCTTTTAACGATGGATTTATGCAGCTTAGCAGCGGCGCTGTAATGGCGTCGCTAATCGCTTATTTTACGGCATACTGATCAGCTACCTCTTGCAATAGTGATTATCGCGGCTTCATTATTAGCCTGGATAATCTACGAGCAAGTTGTTGTCAAACATCAACAATAAAAACACGAAAAAAATTCTAACCACAGGGAAGCAGAGAAGTCCTAGACTCATCAATAAAGCCGGGAAATACCTCTTTTAATAACCTGGGCGAGCTACTTTTTTATAAATTATCTCGGTGAAAAGAGGTAAAAGGCCCACGCAATTCCAAATTTTCTTTTTTCTCCTTTCGTTTCTTGTTAATCGCTCTTAATATCTCTTTCCAACAAGCATGAGGTAGGACTACTTTTCCTCCGTTTCCATAATAGTCGCAAAATAATTCTACTGACTTTTGTTCCCAATCAGCTTCCGTTTTTGACTGTTGGCTTACAACGCATATTCCTCCCCCTCCCCCACTCTGATAAAGTGGCATTAATAGTTTGTAATAACTCTTGAGGCCTTTGGCTTCGTTATCCCAAAGAAGGTGATATGCTTATACTACATTTTTTCGTATTTTTAATAAAATTTCTTCTTCGCTATCCAGTGAGGAGAGACTCATTATTTGGGAGCGTTCATTTTTTCGCTTGAATATAGACTCTTCCCTTTTTCAAATATGACTTTATTCTAAAACTTTTTTATAGAACTTTTTGGTTAGCTCATAATCGCCACCCAACCTAGTGAGGCCAATGCCGATCCCTCAGATTAATTCAATATCATAAAATCGAACTAACCCGTTAATTGCATTTTGATAATATATCGGCGCATTCTTGCTGGAAGCTATTAATAGTTAGTGGTAAACCCAATTAATAAGCACATCCTTCAAATAAGGCACCTTTTTCAAATAAGAAAGCTCTTTAATACTGCGACGTGAATAGGCCCAATCAACAATAATTAATCTAACCCACCTTCCCCGGCAATCTGTATCAGCTTTTATTTAAGTGATGTTCAAATATAAATTTGACACAGGCAGTCTGTTTTTTCAATAGCAAGGTTTAAAGGAAACCCTTGTTAGGGGTCTATCTAAACTCTGTTTCTTTTCATTCACTAACCATTGAAACAGTTCTAGATGACCATTCTGCGCTGCCAGTGAGACAGGTATATGACCTCGCTGGGTAAGAATATCTAGAGATTGGCCGTGTCGCTACAAGATATTTCACAATCTCAAAATGGCCCTTGGATGTGGCTAACAGCATCGGGGACGTCCCGTATTGATTAAAAACTTTTACCGATTGCTTTGCTGTTTCTACCAAAAATTCTAGCGTTTCAAAATGTCCTCGGGACGATGCTAATAATACGGCGTTATCCTTTTCATTGTTTCTCACGTGTAAGGATAGACCTTGATCTTTTAAATATTCCATCACTTCTTTGTGCTCATAGAAGGAATTAGCTCTTGATCCATCCGCCATTTCAATCCGTCAGTATTCGCTCCTAGTATGAAAGTCAGCTCATAATCTACAATCTGATTTCCGTCATAAGGAATATCCAAAGAAAGCTTTCCACACCTTTGCATTTTGTTTCTGCCAATAATTCTTCAAGAAATCGAGTTGTCTGTAAAACATAGCCAATAATATTGCTTTAGCTTTGTAAACAGGATCCATCACGATAAGCTCTGCGCCCAATTCCAATAATTTTCTACTTGCTGTTGATCACCTATTTTGCTCCCATGTAAATAAAATAAAATAATTAAGTCTTAGTCTTTGGGTAACTCTAGAGAATCGAATGGCGTTTTTCCTTCTCCATCAGGGCAATCAACATTAAAAGTTAAATCACTGGAAAATGAAGCATTGATTTGTTTTATCTCTTCAGGCGCAGACTTAAAATCGTTGGACGGCGCTGTGGTCCCTTAATTTTACGCTCGCTTCAGAAAGCCATTTAATCATTGTTTCAAGCTTCACTGATTGAGCGGCTATGTGCCAAATAGTTTTTTACCACTATGGTTTTGTAATTCACACATACGCTCCGAGAGCTCTTCTCTAATCAAGCAATTTTAAATGTTCGGTGATTTTAACTTTATATTTAATTAAGATGGCTTCATGTAAAATATTATTGCCTATTTTCAGGTCCTATGCAAAGACAAACTCAAGTCCATAATCAGTCAATGACTCCTGACAGGAACTGTGCTCTAACAGCTTCTATTAAAGAAACATGGGCAACCGAGGGATTCGAAATATCGATTGTTTAGTTTGAGACTTATAACGATTTTTATTCAATAAATTACCCACAAAAACCTCCATTTTAGTAAAGAGTTTACCTCTTTTAAATTAAGAAAAATTAGTATTTTAAATGCTTTTTTATAAAAACAACCCAATGAAAAGTGCGCTCTTTAAAGGGGGCGTTATAATGCGCCAACACAGAATTTCTATTTTAAATAAAGAGCAGGTGATGAAAGATATTAAAATACTTGGTGTTGATATTTATTGC
>NZ_VFIV01000026.1 GCF_019425495.1 Coxiella endosymbiont of Ornithodoros amblus | reverse complement strand
GTTGATTCAGGCTGATGTTGAGGAAAGGGGCATCAGTGTTTTTCTTAGTCCTTCACATGGCCCGACTTGGCCACAAGCGTTTTTGTATTCTTCAATAATACAACAGAAAGCCTCGTGGGAAGATGGCTGGCTTTAAGTTTCTTAGTCTTACCCCTTGGGTAATGATATGGCCAAACTTGTGGTAAAATGACGCCTTTTAACGAAACTCATTTTATATATGCCATATCAAACTATTTATGATCAATTAAAAAAGCGTGCTATCGCGGCTCGGGCCGTACAGACTGGTCAGAAGGAGATGTCGGCGATTAAAAATGTTATCGCCGTGGCCTCTGGTAAGGGTGGTGTTGGGAAGTCGACGACTGCTGTTAATATTGCCTTAGCACTGGCTAAATCAGGGGCTGAAGTGGGCTTGTTGGATGCGGATATCCATGGACCAAACCAACCGTTAATGCTTGGAGTACAGAAAAAGCCTGAAATGCAGGCAAAGAAATTTATGCCGATTCGCAAGTATGGCATTCAATCCATCTCGATGGGTTATTTGATCGATCCTAAAACCCCTGTAATTTGGCGGGGCCCGATGGTCAGCCAAGCGCTGCAACAATTGTTTTACGGTACACTGTGGGAAGATCTGGATTTTCTGATTTTGGATTTGCCGCCCGGAACGGGCGATATTTCGCTAACGTTAGCGAAAAAAACCCCTATTGCGGGGGCGGTGATCGTCACTACTCCGCAGGACATTTCTTTACTGGATGCGGGTAAGGCGCTTACGATGTTTAAAAAACTAGGAATTGCTGTGCTCGGAATCGTTGAAAATATGGCAATGTACACATGTCCCCAGTGCGGCCACACCGAAGCTATTTTTGGCAGCGGTGGTGGTGAATCCATGGCGGTGGCCGATAACGTCCCTTTATTAGGTCGGTTACCGTTGCACATTGCCATCCGTAAAAACGCCGACGCTGGTACGCCGCTCGTGATGGCAGAACCCGAGAGCGATCTTGCGTCACATTATCGCACTATCGCATTTGCTTTAGTCGAGCAATTAACATTACAGCCCATTAATTATGCTAGAAAATTTCCAACTATCGTCGTCGAAGGAGGAAAATAATGCCAATTAAATCCGATAAATGGATTCGTCGCATGGCAGAATCCCACCAACTGATTTATCCGTTCGAGCCTAAACAGGTGCGTGAAACGCCGAGCGGAAAAGTAATTTCCTATGGAACGTCCAGTTACGGCTATGATGTGCGTTGTGCGGACGAATTTAAAATTTTTACGAATATTAACACTTCTATCGTTGACCCTAAAAATTTTGATCCTAAAGGATTTATTGATTTAAAAGCTAATGTGTGTATTATACCTCCGAACTCATTTGTCTTAGCGCGAACGGTAGAATATTTTAAAATTCCTCGGAATATCTTGACGATTTGTTTAGGCAAATCGACGTACGCGCGGTGTGGGATTATCGTAAATGTAACACCACTCGAACCTGAATGGGAAGGGCATGTAACGCTCGAATTTTCAAATACCACGAATTTGCCGGCTAAAATTTATGCCAATGAAGGTGTTGCACAAATGTTATTTTTAGAGTCCGACGAAGTTTGTGATATTTCTTATAAAGACCGCGGAGGAAAATATCAGGGGCAGAAAGGGGTCACCTTACCAGTAGCTTAGGATCTGTTGATAATTCTATATGGTGGTTAGAATTCGTTGATTGTCGCGCACTGCAACGAATTCTAACCACCATATAGAATTATCAACAGATCCTAAGGGGGTTAAATGAAAAAAAATTATTTTTATATTTCACCAGAAAAAATTGGTGGTAACTTAATGATTATACAGTCGTTTCCGCTCCTCAATCGAATAATCCTGTCCATCAGGTAAAAATCACCCCTAATTCTCTGGACTTTCCGCGGAACGACGTTGATATCCACTTCACTTTTCAGCCGGATGGCAGCCTCCTTGCCGATTTTTCGACCATTTCCCCAAAATCTGTCGCTTTCCCTATTGTTGGTGCAGGAGCCCAAACGTTGGTTCTTCCCGTTATGGGCCAAGGAAAAGTTATTCCGACAGAGGATAAAACTTGCTTAAAATATTTGGTTAATAATTTTGGATTACTGATAAGCAGGAAGGTACTGCAGGGTTGTCGATGCAATTCTTGGGAGCATCTACCAAAAATTTTCGACGATTTATAAATGATATCTATCAATAAAGAATTCTGGTACGGTATACAGAACAATAAATTATTACTCTATTATTGCGTACGATCTTAATTCACTCAATAGGGCTCAGCTCAGCGTTTCTATTACCACATAGTAATTTCCAATCCTACAGTTACGGCTATTTCGAAAACTTACTTAGCGGATAAAAAATAAAAAGATTAATTTGTCACGTTCGACCAGAAGCAAAGAAAAGTTCCCGATATTCAAAAGCTATATGGAGCACAATTTATTTATGGGACGATGAAACAGTAGGCGCCGCTAACGTTAACTGGCAATTATTATCACAGATAATATCAACTAATATTTTAAATTCTTCTTCTGACGCAGTTAAATAACTCATTGATATAGGGAAAATAAAATGTCATAACGATGTGATAAAATACTTAAGAGTAGAATCTTGGGTGGCTCGTTGGGATAAGTATAAATTTGAACAACTCATGAGTTTTTTTACTTGAAGTTCATTCTCTAATTATAAGCAATCGCAATCTCGGGAGTGCAATTGAATCCAAAATCCATTTCGCTACTGAAAAAGGTATCAGGTCGCTTTTTCTATCGGAAAAAGAGACCTTAATAAAAATTTGATTCAATCTGTTTTTGCCAATGCGATTAAAGCAGTTTCAGAATGTGACAATGGGATTTCTCATGGATGTTACAACAATTAAAATCGATAGACTTTCGTCGTGCGTAGCTCAGGTTTGATGATCGCTCATTAGGGATGTTACACAAAATTTTATCTAACAAGCCATAAAAGCTAGTTATCTAATTTCACCTTGCGATTCTTACAATTCAATTCAGCTTTTGAGTGAACTTAAAATGTCAACAGCATTATTCCAACATAATTCGGTTCTTTATTAAAATGATACGATCATTAATCAAGACGGTAAGTCTCTTTTAAGGTTTCTTGAATATAGGGAGGACTTTAAATTCCAGTTTTTCGATGTCAGTAGTGAAATATCGGCTTCAAAAGACATAATTATCAAGTCCCGTTTAATTCGTGGTTTTTTGATACCGATTGGACTGGTAAATTATATAATGAGTTTTCTAAGGCTCATTGCATGACGCAAGCGCAAGATGCCATCAATCGTCTCAACGCATGCGTTATGTTGTGCAACAGAGCTACTTAGTCAATTCTGACAGAGGATGGAGATGGCTAAGTGCTGGGCGTCATCACTTTTCGCTATGGCGATGTTACCGGCGGAATTTGGGAGGCTGACATACGTCGTCATAACCCCCCTATTATATGGGAAAATATTTTTCCCCTTGGGAGTTTCTCCCCGTTATGCTAAATAACTCCATTAAAACAAATGATTGTCACAATTTATTCTTCTCCTAAATACAGAACCCCTTTATATCAATTGGTTTATCACAAAGTGTCATTTTCAGCGATCACTAGGAATACCCCACATTTAAGTTTCCATAGGAAATTACGAATAATGTTCTGAGAACTTTTTTATATGATTATACGATGAAACATTCCTTGATTAAGACGAGCATTCAAGGAAGTCTTTTTTGTAGACTATTTTAGTTATATGGTTTAATACAGCATCCACAGTCATAGAAAAGATTTTAGCTAAAGAAGACTCTGTAGAAAAAATGTCTACGAAACTTCTTCTCTGTAAAGATCGTAAATAGTCTTATATTTCCAAGACCATTTTTTGGCTCTGGTCAGGTTCGCAGCATTCGTACCATATAGCTATCATTATACATTTTACTGCCAAATCGGCTTTCTCCTCCTTCTGGTATTCCGATGTCCCATCCACGGATACTCTAGTGTAGCTACTTAAAAAGATTGACAAAATTCATCTCACTTATACCATGAAACATCTTTATCGGTTAAAAATCGATTCACAGCTTCTTTAATATCTAAAAATTCTTGATAAAATGGATCCATTTTTCAGAGAAATTAAATTTCATGCTGAGCCGATCAAAAATTAAATAGACTTGTACTTTTATTTTTTGAAAATTAAAGGCTTTAAAATTTTCAAAATTAGGAGGTATCGGAGGAATATCCAGGCCGACTTCTTCATCAATAGATTGATTATTTAGAGTGGAAATTTTCTTTAATTCTTCTTTTCTGGAGGCACTAAAAAATGATTGAAAGGGGATGTTGATTCAAAAAAGTTTTATAGTTTTTTATGTTTAGAAGTTTCAAGTATTTTTATGTAATTAAACAGAGCGATTTTTGGATATGAGGAATAAAAAGCTATAGTTAGGTTTTCATCAATAGTTTCTTATTCCGTTTAGATGATATAAAACAGTGGAAAAGGTGGAAATATTCAGTATAAAAAATCAGCTGTTTGGTGACCTGCTCATCTGCACTCTCTAAAAATTATTTTTAAATTTTCTAAATTTATTAAACTCGATTTATTTTTACTGTTTAAAAAGTAAATCTGAGGAATTTAAATTTAATATATCTTTGATCTGCACGGTATTACCAAAATGAATAACGACAAATGCCAATAAGTCGGTTTTTTTCAGTTTTTCAAAGGAATCTTTAAAAAGAAGTTGGCAAATAGTTGGTTCTGTTTCAGTCATATAAGTTAGAAATTCCAATTTAATAAGGAATACGGAAACTTGTAAGCTTAATTCTTAAGTTGAAAAAAAACACTTCTGTAGAAAGAAGTCTAGCATTGTCATTAACTAAAGTTTTCTCTGTTTTCTCAGTAATTAGATTTTGGAAAGCCAAGTTAAATATAAATAGTGATATTAATTTCCATTTATCAATTATAGAATGAACTACACTAATTTATTTCAGTTGCTTTACAATTAAATATATTCTCTTATCTGAAAGTTTAATTTTAGCGTTTAATAACCTTATGTAAGACTAGACTAATGTACTTTTTAACTCATTAATAAAAATTTTGTCTGTTTTTTTTAGATCTTCTAATATTTTTAACTTCTCTAATAAGTTCAGTTTTTTCGATTCAGGAGAATCCATTTCTTTAACTAAAAATTCAATAAAATCCAACTTTTTGAGTAGACTTTGTCCTATTGCTTTCTTCTTCTGAATATCTATATAGATCTGCATAAGTTGTTAAGCAATATAAAATTTTTTAATTCATATATCTTATCAATTATTTCTGGAAGCGAAATCGGTTTTGTTAATTTTTCTGAGGAGATTAAAATTATTAGCTCCTCATATTAATTTAGCCTCTGAGTTTATGTTAAGTAAATTATCATCTAATTTTATTGATTCTTTATCAAAGTGTCGCCACATGTATCAACGGGTTATCTACAAAATATTAGAGGTTATTTTACTCATAAAAAACTACTTTTTTTAATTTTTTATTGATAAAATCACAATATAAATAAATATATTTAAAAAATAAAATAATATTTTCTTAAGGATTTAAATTTATAGTACAAAAATATTTTTTTGGTTTATTGATTTAAGGGAAAAATTTTATTTTTTTACATTTAATTTTTTTAAAAAATAAATTGATAAATTTTTTAAATTGCTATTTTTTTAATAGCAAAGATCCCTTGAGAACAAAACATTAGGGAATATTTTGACACAACTGACTTTTGTACCCAATCAATTCACAGCACATCAGCTCAATTGAAGGTTGTCTAAACAGCGTTCGTTTTTTGTTGAAATACTGTTCTCACCTACCCTTCCTTTTGTTAAAATAATATCCCGTTTTTAACGTAAAAAACGGGCGGCCTTATGACGCGATATATTTTCATCACCGGCGGGGTGGTTTCTTCCTTAGGGAAGGGCATTACATCTGCCTCATTAGGAGCCATCCTTGAAGCGCAAGGCCTCACGGTTATGCTCCTTAAGCTTGATCCGTACATCAACGTTGATCCTGGAACCATGAGTCCTTTTCAGCACGGCGAAGTGTTTGTCACCGAGGACGGGGCAGAAACCGATCTGGATTTGGGTCATTACGAGCGCTTTGTGAATGCAACCATGACCCGAAAAAACAATTTCACTACGGGTCGTGTGTATGCTGATGTAATCTGTAAGGAAAGGCGCGGGGATTATTTGGGAGGGACTATCCAGGTCATTCCTCATATTACCGATGAGATCAAGCTGAAGATCCGGGAAGGGACGGACGGTGCTGATGTGGCCCTCGTCGAAATTGGTGGCACGGTCGGAGACATCGAATCTTTACCCTTTCTAGAAGCAATTCGCCAGATGCGTATTGAGCTTGGTGATCAGCAGACCTTGTTTATTCATCTAACCCTCGTTCCTTGTGTAGCTGTCGCGAGGGAAATTAAAACAAAACCGACGCAGCACTCCGTAAAAGAATTGCGTTCCATCGGTATTCAACCGGATATTTTGGTTTGTCGCTCAGAAAAGCCCTTACCCGAGGCTGAGCGGGCGAAAATTGCTTTATTTACGAACGTTCCTGAACTGAGTGTGATTTCCTTATCGGATGTGAAATCCATTTACGAAATCCCGTTAATTTTACGTGACCAAGGTTTGGGGAATCGCGTCTGCGAAAAATTAAATATTGAAGCAACAGCGGCTGATCTGGATGATTGGAAAAAGGTGGTCCAAGCTCAGAAGAACCCTCACCATACGGTGACCGTTGCAGTGGTTGGGAAATACGTGGATCTTGAAGATTCTTATAAATCATTAAGCGAAGCCTTAATTCACGCCGGGATACACACAGAGACGCGGGTGGTGATTGAATATATGGATTCAGAAGCGATTGAATTGCATGGTACGGAACTATTAAAGAAAGTCGATGCGATTTTAGTACCGGGAGGATTTGGTTCTCGAGGCATCGAAGGAAAAATTTTAGCAGCGCAATATGCCCGCGAAAATGGCATCCCTTATCTCGGTATTTGTTTGGGAATGCAGATTGCCATAATTGAATTTGCTCGGCATAAAGCCCAAATGGGGCACGCCAACAGCACGGAGTTCGATCCGAAAACCCCCTTTTCTGTGGTTTCGCTAGTCAGCGAATGGATGGCAAAAGAAGGGATCATTGAAAAACGAGAATGGGGAGGCAACTTAGGAGGTACAATGCGGCTAGGGGGGCAGCCTTGTCGGCTAAAGGTGGACTCGCTGGCAAGGCGACTTTATGGAGAAGATAGGGTAATTGAACGCCATCGCCACCGTTACGAGGTTAACAATGACTTGATTGGAGAGCTGGAAAAAAAGGGGCTTGTGATTTCAGGTCGCTCCATTGATGACCGCTTAGTGGAAATGATTGAGCTTGCTGATCATCCCTGGTTTGTCGGTTGTCAATTCCATCCCGAATTTACATCCACGCCGCGAAAAGGCCATCCTCTTTTTATTGGCTTCATTAAAGCCGGTTTGGCACAGCAAAAGAGGCAAAAAAAGCTGTTTTGACAGTCCATTCGCAGGAAAAATCGGATTAAAAGTTCTATAAAAATAATGTAGATATAGTTTAAAAATTGTGAGTGGAGGGTGCCAATGAGGGTTATAAGAGTATTTTCCGCAATCTTACTGTATTAGATTAGCGGTTTTTGCCGTTTTTCAATCCTCTTTTACCAGCATTGAATCTTCAACAGTTAAAACTTACCAAACCATGGACGGGAGGAATCAGCTAAGATCTACAAAGTTGCTACCACTGACAGCCTCATTTACACTGCTCGACAACCCCAGCCAGCGGGCCTTCGACAGTTAAAGCAATTAAAAATAAGGCTTCGGTTAATTTAATAGCACAAAATGAAATCTCGCACTTCAAAGCGATAGTATTAAGCTTCTAATTAAATGAGAGCAAAGAGTTATGCTCTTGTGTGTCCGCCAGCGCAGACCTCGGCTCACAATCAGTAAACAACCCAACTTTTAATTGAGCAGAAACCGCTCGAGAAGGGGCAGTTAATTCTTTGATAAATCGTTGAGAAGAAGCAATTAGTTCTTCCAGGTGTTTTAGAGATAAGCTCTTCTATAGAATAGAAATAATGCCTTATTTGTGTCACACTGCTTTAAACGCGATCCTATTTCCTTTCTTAAGCTCTGTAGTGGATTGCCATTATCAGAGTGGAAGAGGAAACGACGAATAAAAAAAGGTAAAACACACAAGAAGATAATTAAAAATTCATTTAAAAGATGCTCTTGTTGGGCCAATACTCTGTATGAGTCCTTCAGTTAATGAAGGACCGGCAATAACATAAATTGCGGGGACAACTAGGCTCCAGACCATGTTAGTCATTGAAAATCATTCCAAGAATCTATCAAACTTCTCAATCCTCGATTGTAAAGCTCCGTCTGTAGGTGCCAGATTTTATCCAGAAATTCCTTTTCATTGAACTCGCTTTTGAACTCATTTCTGTTTTTAACTAGTTCTTCTAGTGACAAATAACTAAATCGTTTTTTATGAATCTTAACTAATTTTTCCCTACACTTCCTTTGATTTCTCGAAGGACTTAGGAATTCATAAATTGGAGATTTAGACTTTTTTAAAGTTTGTTGTAAGCTATCAATGAATTTTCGTACGACATTATTTATTTATGAATTTGGTTTATTATTTCGTTGTTCTTCAGCAGAATTCCCCGTTAACAACATTAAATGGATGAGGAGTTTGTTGAATAAATAGTATTCCAGAGGAAGCTTAGAAATGGCTTCTTTACAGGAAGTTCGTTTCGTAATTTTCCTAAGATATCAGCTAAATAATATTTAGAATAAAGAAGTTTTTCTTGAGCTTCTCTTCATTGATTATATATTTCTTTTTCTTTGGCTTAATAAAACGACCCCGCTGTCTTAGCGCTAAAAAGTAACTCTGTTCTTTCTCTAAACTTTCATCAGGAACGTTGCAAACGTTAGAAGCTAAATAAACAATCCTTTTTTTCTACTATTATCTACTTAATAAATATTTCTGAGAGAGATTCTCTGGCAGACGATTTAGGGTAACTTCTAACTCTTCATAGATGATGAAATATAAGTCCTTGATAGTCATGTTTTACCTCCTAATATAGAGAGAAATCAAATATGGCGATTTTAATAAAAATAAATTTATAAAGAATCCCCTAAACTTCAATTTTAGGAGCGCACTATGTACTTTAGAATAGCTTATTACAGGAAATTACTACAAGAATTTAATTTCAATGAATAAAAAATAAAAACAAGTCTTACAAATTAATTAAAATAAGTGTTTAAATTATTTAATTTAAATCCGATAGATTTGAAGAAAAAGAAGTAGTTACAAAAATTTTTTGAGAATATATATTCGTATGGCCGTACGGTAGAGCCCTTTTCTATAGTATTCATCAACGAGTTTTCTATCTTCAGTAAATCCACTTTTTCGATAAATATGAAGTTCGGTACGGTTGTCCTCATCATACTAAAAGATAAATTTTTGAAGGTTCAGGATGCTGAAAGCGTATTCCACAGTAAAATCAGTCGCTTCTGTGGTGTAGCCTTTGCCTTCTTCGCCCGGAGAAATGATAATAGCAAATTCACAGCGGCGATGAATAAAATCAATTTCCGTCAGTTCCACCAGACTGACTTTGTTATTCTTAAATGATAAACCGTCTTTCCGACTGATCACGGATATTTTTATATGAATCTCTTCCAGCTCACTATAGGATTATAAGGTTCTTCAAACCAGTAAGACATTATGGAAAGCTTATTATTTAATTCTCATCGACGAATTTTAAATCTTCTCTTTCCAATGTGGATAATCAAATTTTTCTGTCCTTGAGTGATATTCTCGACTTGATTTTTAGCAGTTATGTACTAGAGCTATATAATCTATTTTACTCATTTCCTAACCTTGCCAAGGAGGGCAGTTTATGGACGCCATTGATTTTCTTAGCAAAGAAGATGAAAATAGTTAGAAACGCATTTAGGGAAATTAAAGATGAAAGTGATCGGTAGGAAACTCAACGAAAATTATCCGATACGCTTTCTGCAATGCTTATTCGAGATGAAACCATGGGGAAAAAATTATGGCATCTGCCCCTCCCAAAGATCGCAGAAATGTTGAGTGAAAAAGAATTAAAAGAGATTTGGAAAGAAATGCAGGAGCTCACGAAGTCGATTAGTCATTGAACGATAAACTCAAAATCAGCATTATTGGGTGATTTGATAACGGTTGTATCTCTATAAATAAATAATAAATAATAACATGCGTCCATGCCCCAAATACTCATCATTAACCTTAACGATCTTTTGACGCTTAAAGAAGACCGAGGGCTCTTTATATTCATATTGGGTTCGAAATCCTGGCTTTAATTTGAATTTTGTGTAGTTCTTACCATTATTCTACCCCATTGAGTGGTAATGCGGGTGTTAAACAATTATTCTTTTAAAGTGGAGGGGTGATTTTACAGAGATAAGGGCTATAAATACGACCTTGAATGCTCCAAATTCGATACGAAGAAGTATAACAAGTTTTAGTCTTATCCAGCAATCGTCAATTACGTGCTGATTTTAGGAAGCAAGGGTATGATACTGTGGCGCTCTATTCAGAAGGTGAACCCAGGTGCACAGCCTTTTCAGTTGTACTAAGTAAGCATCGTTTTTTAAAAACAGTTTTATTTTGATATTGATAATTCACTGCTGGATCGAGCGATGAGTTTGGCAAAGGGGAAACAATTTTACATGAAGCAGTAGTTCGCGAGTTGACCGTTCTTTAAAGAGGTATATCCCGATGCTGAATTTATTATCCCAACTTTTTGGGTAAAGAAAGACGAAGGTAATGAGAATAGCCTAATTATATAGAGTCTTGCTTAAACACATCAGCTTCCGTTTTTCTCGAGGGTTGAATGGGGTAAGTTGGACGCTGCCTTTGAAATTAAAAGGTTAGGGCCTGATTAGCACGAAATAAAGTCTATCGTTATTCCTTGTCATCTTTGGCGAGGACTTAGATTTCCTCTAATGAAAGCCCGGTCTCTTTTGTGACAAGGGGGCATTCTCTGCTGTTCAAAGTTAGGGATGTTTAATTGTTGTGGCTGTTTACAAATCCCAGTAACTTCAATAAAGTGTGCTCATGCAAATTGCGGATTTTGAAATAGGGTTAAACAACCCCTTGTTTTTAATCGCTGGGCCTTGCGTCATCGAAAGTGAAACGCTGGTGATGGATGTGGCTGGCAAACTAAAGTCCATCACTCGGCAGCTAGATATGCCTTTTATTTTTAAGGCTTCTTTTGACAAAGCGAATCGTTCCTCTCATTTAAGTTATCGGGGTCCGGGAATCGAAAAAGGGTTAGCTATTCTCGAAAAAGTTAAAAAAACACTCGAGTTGCCGGTAGTGACCGACGTTCATGAAGATACTCCTTTGCAAGAAGTGTCAGCGGTTGTTGACGTATTACAAACCCCCGCTTTTTTATGCCGCCAAAGTAATTTTATTCGCAGCGTAGCTGCTTGCGGAAAACCTGTTAATATTAAAAAAGGGCAATTTTTGGCGCCATGGGAAATGAAACAAGTGGTCGCCAAAGCGTGGGCTACGGGAAATAAAAAAATTATGGTTTGTGAGCGCGGTTATTCTTTTGGATATAACAATTTAATTTCTGATATGCGTGCATTGGCGATTTTACGCGAAACCACTTGTCCCGTAATATTTGACGCCACTCATTCCGTTCAATTGCCGGGCAGACACGGCACAAGTTCGGGGGGGCAGCGGGAATTTGTGCCCGTGTTAGCGCGCGCTGCAACAGCTGCTGGCATTGAGGGTATTTTTATGGAAACTCATCCAGACCCTGATCGGGCTTTAAGCGATGGCCAAAACTCCTGGCCTCTAGCCAAAATGGAGCCCCTCCTAGAAATTTTGAAAGAACTTGATAAGGCAGTCAAGAGTGCGAGGTTTTTGGAACGAAGCTTTGAATGAAGTTTTTCGCATTTCCGTAGAAAAAACACGGTCCGCGCAAAAGATTCACCTAATTCGCGGGCAAGTAGCTCCCTTTATACACCTCGTTCTTAACAAGACCCGCAAAATTAGCCATTCCAGTCGATCAAAAGAGAGATTTGGTGTTATAGTAATCGCCATGACAGCGACCATCACTGATATTAATGCTCATGAAATTTTAGATTCGCGTGGTAATCCTACTCTACAAGTGTGCGTCACCTTGTCTTCACAAGTCTACGGCTGTGCGGCCGTGCCGTCAGGAGCATCCACCGGCGAGCGGGAGGCCGTTGAATTACGCGATAATGATCTTGAACGTTACGGCGGTGAAGGTGTTTTACAAGCCGTCGAAAACGTCAATGGTCCCATTCGCGACGCCTTGATCGGTCAAGATCCGCGCTCGCAAGAAGAAATTGATCGCATTATGATTGAGTTGGACGGCACAGAAAATAAAGCGAATTTAGGCGCTAACGCGATCTTAGGTGTTTCATTAGCTGTGGCTTATGCGGCTGCCAATAATGCGAATTTGCCGTTGTATCGTTATTTAGGAGGCGACGGCGGTCCTTTTAGTATGCCTGTACCCCTGATGAATATTATCAACGGTGGCGTGCATGCTACTAATAATTTGGATTTTCAAGAATTTATGATTGTCTCGGTTGGTGCGCCGACCTTTACTGAGGGATTGCGTTACGGAGCCGAAGTTTTCCACGCTTTAAAAAAACGTTTGGTTTCTCGAGGGTTAATGTCAGCGGTTGGTGATGAAGGGGGGTTTGCTCCCGATTTGCCGAATAACGAAGCAGCATTTGAATTAATTTTAGAAGCCATTGAAGATGCAAACTATGTTCCTGGAAAAGATATTTATCTTGCCTTAGATGCAGCTAGTTCTGAACTTTATCAAAATGGCCGTTATGATTTTGAAAACAATCAATTGACGAGTGAAGAAATGATTGATCAATTAACTGAATGGATAAAGAAATACCCGATTATTTCGATTGAAGACGGCTTATCAGAAAATGATTGGGCGGGCTGGAAATTATTGACGGAACGTTTAGAAAATAAAGTGCAGTTGGTAGGTGACGATATTTTCGTCACGAATCCAAACATTTTAGAAAAAGGCATTAAAAAAAATATCGCCAACACCATTTTGGTTAAACTTAATCAAATTGGAACGCTCACTGAGACGTTAGCTACAGTGGGATTAGCGAAAAGTAATAAATACGGTGTTATTATTTCGCACCGTTCTGGAGAAACGGAAGATACGACCATTGCTGATTTGGCTGTGGCGACCGATGCGAAACAAATAAAAACGGGGTCTTTGTGCCGCTCCGATCGTGTGGCAAAATATAATCGATTATTGCAAATCGAACGGGAACTTAATGATCAAGCCCCGTATGCTGGCAAGGAAGCATTTCTTTTTAACAGGAAGTAAAACGATATGCGGCCAATTATTGCGATTCTCATCGCGTTATTCGTTTTATTACAATATCAGTTGTGGTTCGCCGCCGGTGGAATTGTATCGGCCTGTCATTTGAATGAAAATATCAACCACCAAATAATGGAAAATCAAAAATTAAAAGACCGCAATACGGCATTATTGGCAGATATCGACGATCTAAAGCATGGTGCCGAGGCTATTGAAGAACATGCTCGAAATGATTTAGGAATGATAAAAAAGAACGAGGTATTTTATCAAATCATCAAATAAAAAACGCGGGCTGCTCGTTGGAGGACGACTAACGAGCGTCTCTATTGCTATTATGTTAAGCTTTCTTCCATGAAAAAAACGGCTACTCCAAAATTACGATTATTGCTTTCTAATGATGACGGCGTGTATGCCAAAGGATTAGCTATTTTGGCAAAAACACTGGCGAATTTAGGGGAAGTTGATGTGGTAGCGCCCGATCGCAATCGCAGTGGCGCTAGTAACTCATTAACCTTGAATGCGCCGTTACATATTAAAAATTTAGAAAACGGCATGATCAGTGTGGAGGGCACCCCGACGGACTGTATTCATTTAGCGATCACCGGTGTATTGCCGGAAATGCCTGATATGGTCGTTGCAGGAATTAATTCTGGTCCTAACTTAGGTGATGATGTTTGGTATTCCGGCACGGTCGCCGCTGCGATGGAGGGGCGGTTTTTAGGATTGCCAGCGCTAGCGGTTTCATTGGGTGGTGAATTGTTCCGTTACTATGAAACCGCAGCCAAGGTCGTTTATCAATTAATCCAGCGGATTGAAAAAGACCCTTTGCCACCGAGCACTATATTAAATATTAATGTGCCAGATCTTCCTTACAAGGAGTTAAAAGGCTTTGAGGTTACTCGGCTTGGCACCCGTCATCGGGCTGAGCCCACGATCCGGCAGATTGATCCTCGGGGCCACCCGATTTATTGGGTGGGTGCGGCGGGTCCCGAGCAAGATTCTGGTCCAGGCACCGATTTTTTCGCCATGAATCACCATTGTGTATCCATCACGCCGCTTCGTGCAGACCTCACCCATTACGAGGCTTTTGACCAACTGGCGAGCTGGGTAAAACGACTAGAAATGTGAGATGAAACGCTGTTTGATTGCAATCATTATCCCTTTTCTGTTGTGCGGTTGTTGTGTAGAAAGTGAAAACTTTGCGCCTGTCGTCAACGGCTGGCTTCAACCGAAGGCGCGATTAGGTTCTTATCGGGTCAAGCAGGGGGATACCATTTACTCGATTGCTTGGGCGTTCGGCCTGGATTATCAAGCCTTAGCGGCCGCCAATCGTTTAAGCCCTCCCTATCGAATTGAATCGGGTCAAACTTTACAAATGACGATAATTCCTCGAGGTGCGCACGTTTCTACGGGTTTTGCGGTGCTTCCTAGACGGCAGTCTCCCCCGCAGCTGCAGGCCGTCGTCCATTGGCGATGTCCTGCCAAAGGGCGCCTCATTGGGAATTATTCTGTCGGCATGGTGGGGAATCAAGGGATCAATATTGCAGGTCATTATGGTGAGATGGTCCGCGCCGCTTTCGATGGAGTTGTTGTTTACAGTGGTGCTGGTATACGAGGTTATGGTAATCTTATAATTGTAAAGCATACAAATGCTTATTTAAGTGCTTATGCGTTCAACAAACGGATCCTCGTTAAGGAAGGTAGTAGGGTTCGTGCTGGACAGAAGATTGCCGAGATGGGGCGTACTAACTCAGGACAAGTAATGCTTCATTTTGAAATCCGCCGAAATGGCCAGCCAGTGAATCCGCTTCGGTACTTGTCGTGAAGTTATATCCGAATTTCATTGAACGTGTCAGTGATAGGCATGGTCGAGGATTGCTAGTCGGGTTAAGGACGATAGGACTATGAAAACCAAAACTACTAAAAAATAAAAAAACCATCTAAGCGCAAGATTGAAAAAGAATGATAAAAAATATCGCCACAAAAAACCAATTAAGGCGATCGAACACAGTCTAATCTTTGCGAAAACCAAAAAGAAAACCACAGAAAAAGAAGAGGTAGAACTAACCAACGCTAAAGCGAAAACGAAAAAAACGCGAAACGTGTAACTCAGATCCCGCCTAAATCTATTTACGGGAGCTGGGGTTTCGACTACTACTTAATGCTAAGGAGGAATTGAAAACAGCGCGGCGTGTGCATAAAGGTGATCCTGAGGCATGGAAACAAATGATTGAAGCAAATTACGTTTGGTTGTAAAAATCGCGCGCCATTAATTATGTTAGTCATGGGCTACCTTTTCTCAATTTAATTGAAGAGAGAAATTTAGGACTCATGACCGCCGTTGCAAAATTTGACCCTGAATGAGGATTTCGTTTTTTAGCCTATGCGACGGGTGGATACGTCAAACTATTAAACGCGCGATCATGAATCAAAGCCGAACAATACGATTGCCGATCCACGTGATTAAAGAAATAAACGTTTATTTACGCAGCGCAAAAACTCACACAAGAAGTTGATCATGAAGCCACCCCAGAAGACGTCACACATTTATATTGATAAGCCCATTCACGAAATCCGGCGTATTATGGACTTAGCCGCCCAGCACAACGTCTATTGATGTGCTGATTTTGCAAAATGGTCAAAAACTAGTGGGTACCTTAGCGGATGATAATAACATCGATCCGGCCAGGTTAATTCAAAATGTCAACTTACAGGATCATATCGAACGTTGGTTAGCTCAATTGTGAACTCCATCGTGAGATCGTTATTTTGCGTTTCGGCTTGCATGAAAATGAAAAAGGGGCGCTAGAAGCGGTAGGTTTGACACACGAACGGGTTAATCAAATTCAAATAGATACCCTGCAGCAATTGCGCCGCATTTTGGAAATGGAAGGCGTCACTGGAGAAGAAGTATAAGATTGAAAATAACAAAAAACTGCCCCATCTTTCGCTCACGGGCCCAGCAGCAAAAGTACCCCATATGAGCGAAGCGAAATACGGAGACGATAGACGAGATCATTATTTTCCCGTATTCTGCTTTGCTCCATACGTATATTGTGAGTCCGTATTCTTAACA
>NZ_VFIV01000093.1 GCF_019425495.1 Coxiella endosymbiont of Ornithodoros amblus | reverse complement strand
GAAAATCTATACATAATCGTATCCTTAATGTTGTAAATATAATTGATTTCAGCATAATAGTGTGTCAGTTTGTAAAACGCCTAGTCATTATTCTTGCTGTTGGATAGGAACGGCTCGATAGTAAGGAAATGTTTCTACTCTTACTGCCTCGATCTGCTATAAGCATAATTGAGGATGACTAACGATTCATTAGAATAATTATTATTTAAGGGGATTTACAATGAGCGAATATGTCTATACCGCTTCCGACGAAAATTTTGAAACTGAAGTGCTGCAAGCCGATATCCCCATTCTTGTGGACTTTTGGGCAGAATGGTGCCAGCCTTGCAAGATGATTAGTCCGCTTGTTGAGGAGATCGCAAAGGAATACGACGGTCGCGTTAAGGTATTTAAACTCAATGTAGATGAAAATGCTCAAACCCCTATAAAATACGGTGTTAGAGGAATACCTAGTCTTTTAATATTTCGTAAGGGCGAAGTAGTTGATAGGAAAGTCGGTGCACTTAATAAATCGCAATTAGCAGCCTTTTTAGATGAGAGCTTGCATTTTTCTTCATAACTCACTAGAATTCTCATCAAATATCACGGGCCTATCGGCATAATCCCATCCTTTTTAAGTTTGCTCCTAACTATGAAATACCAGCTGGAGTATCGCATTATGAGCTGATGCTTGTTTGGGATGAACGGCATGTATTTTAATTTAAACAATCAATAAAGAGGTTTTACCATAACTTATGAATTTAACTGATCTTAAACAAAAATCGGTTCCAGAACTAATGCAAATTGCTCAGGAAATGAATCTGGAATACGTCTCTCGTACACGAAAACAAGACATTATATTTGCAGTATTAAAAGCACATGCTAAAAAAGGCGAAGATATTTTTGGCGATGGTGTCCTTGAAATTTTACAAGACGGTTTTGGATTTTTACGATCCGCAGACAGTTCTTATTTAGCCGGCCCCGATGATATTTATGTTTCCCCGAGTCAAATCCGGCGCTTTAATTTGCGAACAGGCGATACAGTTTCAGGAAAAATCCGCCCCCCTAAAGAAAGCGAACGCTACTTCGCTTTACTCCAAGTCAATGAAATCAACCTCGAAAAACCAGAAGCGTCAAAAGGCAAAATCTTATTTGAAAATCTTACACCGCTCTTTCCAAACGAGCACCTTAGAATGGAAACGGGCAATGGTAGTACGGAAGATATTACTGCTCGTATCATTGATTTGATTTCACCCATCGGAAAAGGTCAGCGGGGCCTTATCGTTTCACCGCCAAAAGCTGGTAAGACGATGATGTTACAGAATATCGCTCATTCAATTACGACAAATCATCCAGAATGTGTACTCATCGTATTGTTGATTGATGAGAGGCCTGAAGAAGTCACCGAAATGGATCGTTCAGTAAAAGGGGAAGTAGTAGCAAGTACGTTTGACGAGCCGGCCTCACGCCACGTTCAAGTGGCAGAGATGGTGATTGAAAAAGCGAAACGGCTAGTCGAACATAAAAAGGACGTTGTTATTTTATTGGATTCCATCACTCGTTTAGCACGCGCCTACAACACGGTAATTCCTGCTTCCGGAAAGGTATTGACGGGTGGTGTAGACGCTAATGCGTTGCAACGACCAAAGCGATTTTTTGGGGCGGCACGCAACGTGGAAGAAGGCGGCAGTTTAACAATTATAGCGACGGCGTTAATTGAAACCGGTTCTAAGATGGATGACGTCATTTACGAAGAATTTAAAGGAACGGGTAATATGGAAATTCATTTGGATCGCCGCATCGCAGAAAAACGAACTTTCCCTGCCATTAATATCAATCGTTCCGGCACTCGCCGTGAAGAATTAATGATGCCGCAAGACGTTTTACAAAAAGTTTGGATTTTACGTAAAATCTTACATCCCATGGATGAACTTGCTGCAAGCGAATTTTTAATCGATCGCTTAAAGTTAACAAAAACAAATAATGACTTTTTTGATTCAATGAAAGGTTAAATCAGGAAGTACCCCCTATGAGCGCAGCGAAATACGGGGGCGATAGACGAGATCATTATTTTCCCGTATTCTGCTTTGCTCCATACGTATAGGCCCTGGGTTGTTGTGTCAACAATCAGTTTTGACGAAAAG
>NZ_VFIV01000062.1 GCF_019425495.1 Coxiella endosymbiont of Ornithodoros amblus | reverse complement strand
CTTTTGCAATAAATATCAACACCAAGTATTTTAATATCTTTCATCACCTGCTCTTTATTTAAAATAGAAATTCTGTGTTGGCGCATTATAACGCCCCCTTTAAAGAGCGCACTTTTCATTGGGTTGTGAGATACGTTTTTTATTTAAGAATTTTTTAATGTCGGTGTGTTAATTTTGTCATCAAATATCGAAAAATTTACGGGGAAATAAGAGATGCTAGTTAAGCTGTGGGATGAATTTCAACCGACGATTCCTGAAGTTAGGGAGTTATTACTTTTACACTAACATAATCAAGAAAGAGAAACAATTCTGCTCAACTTACAAAGAGCAAAGGCAGCCAAACAAAATGATACCTGGTATACCGCTTTCGATCTACTCTCCTTTCGAAATAGGAGGGACAAGGGAAATACCCCTAGGTTGGATGGATCCTCTAATTATGGTTTTCTATTGAAGCTGTCTCCTCTCCAGGCGGACCCTCTTCTTTTATAAAAAATTATACAGCCTCCGCGGACAGGGATTGATTACTTCTCGAGAAAAATATATTAGTTGCTAGGACAACAAACATGTTCTGATATGAACCCGTTTTCAGCATTCGTAATTTACTGGAAATTAAAAGAGAATGGTATTCGTTAGCTTATAGAACTCTTTCCAGAGGAAACGAGAGAAAGTCAACTCCTCAATTTAGTTCATCAACGAATTTATCATGATAACCTAAACCAATCTAGAGAGACCACCTTCCACCGCCTGAAAAAAGAAATCTTTTTGGCACGTTATTCCCAGATGCTTATTACTCAGAGAATTGCGGAAAATGGGTTCTTACTGTAAAAATTTTTTATCTTAATTTAAAGGTCCCATCAAAAAACTTGAACTGTTAGCCGAAGCAATCAGCAACGCGCCTTCTCTCAAGGCTAGCGAAAAACAAAAATTTGCGAAACTACTTCTACTTCAGGAATGTTCACTACCACTTTTATTATCAACAGACCATCAAAAGGAAACAAATAATCCAACCAATTCAACAACAGTGGACATGTTACGTCTAAAGAACGTCTTCAAAATTCTCGATCACGTAATACGCTGGTTGCAAGATAATGATTTAGAAAAATACATCAAAGTTTGGCAACACGCCAGAAAATTTATTTTATGAACTCGTTCACTTTAATCTTAAAACACGAAAAATCGGCACCCTCACCCTTTCAGATCGACCGGCTCTCTAACAGTTATTCCGCGTAATGAGTGGAATGGAAGATTGAGCCCAGCGGTTTCTAATCTTTTATCTAAGTCTCTTCGAAAAAAAGAGGATGAAGAAATAAAGGAAGAAGAAAGAGTAGGCATTCCTTTTCTATAACACCCCCTATAATTTATTCCGATCAACATGGCCAAACGGTTCTAGGTTACTAGGCAAAGCATGAGCCAGAAAATTTGATATCGGAATTATGCACTCTGAAGAATAAGAAACATCTTAGCTCTACCAAAATATGTCATTTACTGCAACAGAAAAAAAAGATAGTGAGACCCATTTTTTTTATTTTAACTTGCTGTCGTCCTTATCTTTTTTCTAATTTCATAGACTCTCTTCAACTTTCAGCCGAACAACTATTAAGTTTAGTTCACCTCTCGACTTATCCCCGCTCTGAGGATGGTTCTCGGCATAATCTCTTTGACCAACTCCTAGTGGCTGATCGTAGCGGCAAACGGCTCGTAACTATTCTTAAAATCCTGCCCTACTTTAATAATAATCCTATCAAAAAAATTGAATTGCTTGCGGGAATACTTCATTTCGCACTTTTTCTTCTCGCCTATCCAAAGCTCTTACACTCTATAAAGATCATTTTCGACCTCTTTTAGCTTCGAAAAACTTGATGATACCCCTTTTGCCGTTTTAGCGTTTTTTTAAGGAAAAAGTCAGCAAAGATGGTGCTCAAAGAAGTAAGCACAGACAAGCGGGAAAATTTAGAATTAATGGAGGTTGATACTAAAAAAGCAATGATAGTTCATTCTTATTGGCCGCTGTTGTTTTTTGATCGGGATTGGGAAGAAGTCCTTGCTGTAGGAACAAGTAGCACCTCAAAATTACTAAATAAACGGCCTACTTCTTTCTTTAGTTTTTTTCAAGGCCAAGCCTAGACAGGAATACGTCTTCCTCGTCTTGCCGCCACCATCCTGGAAAGACCTGCTAAATCACGTCGGTCGGCAATTTCGCGATAGCCGGCGGCTTGCAGTAATGTCATAATCTTTTCGGCTTGATCGTAGCCGTGTTCCAGTAATAGCCATCCTCCGTCAACCAAATAGGATCTAGCTTCGTGAATAATTATTTTTATAGCGGATAATCCATCGGAGCCAGCGGCTAACGCTTCGCGGGGTTCGTGTTTCAATTGTTGAAGGTGTTGATCATTGTCTGAAATATAAGGGGGATTTCCCACAATGGCATGATAATCACGTCGTGGTAAAGCTTGGCACCATTCACCATGATAGAAATTACAATTTTTAATTTCATGTTGTTTTGCATTTATTTCTGCAATTTTTAAAGCTGTTTGAGAATTATCGCTCGCGTCAATGGTCCAATAGGGACGCTCAACCGCAATCGCTAAGGCAACAGCGCCTGAACCCGTGCCCAAATCGGCAATACGTAATTTTGCGTCTTTAGGTAGGTTTTTTAAAATCCATTCCACGAGCATTTCGGTTTCAGGACGCGGAATAAGTACATCCGATATTACTTTTAAATTAAGTGACCAAAATTCTTTTTGACCTAAAATGTAAGCGATGGGTTCCCCTTTCAGACGGCGTTTTACATAAGCTGATAATGTTTTTTGTTGTGAAGAAATCAATTGAATTTCAGGATAAGCAAATAAGTCAGCACGTGATTTTTTAAGGATATACTCAAGTAATAATTCTGCATCTAAACGGGGAGTTTTCGAAATGGTGGTCAGTTTCTGCGATATATTTTTAATAGCCTCTTTTATGCTTAGCACTTTTATTCCCCGCTTAGCTCAACTAGTTGCTCCGCTTGCAATTCTCGCATTAAAGGCCCAATGACCGAATCTAAATCACCGTCTATCACTTCATCCAATTGATAAAGCGTTAAATTGATGCGATGGTCTGTCACGCGGCCTTGAGGGAAATTGTAGGTACGAATGCGTTCCGAGCGATCACCGCTTCCTACTAACGATTTTCGTTTAGCCGCTTGCTCTTGGTCTTGCTTCGCTCGCTCGGCAGCCAGTAATTTTGATTGCAATAAAGAGATCGCACGTGCTTTATTTTTATGTTGCGAACGTTCGTCCTGACATTCGACAACCACTCCGCTGGGTAGGTGCGTAATCCGAATCGCGGAATCGGTTCGATTAACGTGTTGGCCACCCGCGCCGGAAGCACGAAAAGTATCGATTCGTAATTCTGCTGGGTTAATTTTAATTTGATCGATTTCTCCAACTTCAGGCATTATCGCAACGGTACAAGCGGAGGTATGGATTCGCCCTTGGGATTCCGTCACAGGTACGCGCTGAACACGATGCGCGCCGGATTCAAATTTTAATTGCGAGTAAACACCTTCACCTTTCACCCGCGCGATTACCTCTTTAAAACCACCGTGCTCACCTTCATGGGCCAATACGATATTCATTTTCCATCCTTTTGTTTCAGCGTATCGCGCATACATTCGGAATAAATCGCCGGCAAAAATAGCCGCCTCATTGCCGCCTGTGCCGGCGCGAATTTCAAGAAAAACATTGCGCTCATCATTCGGGTTTTTAGGAACTAACAAAAGTTTCAATTGATCTTCTAATTTTTCTTTTTTAAGCGTTAATTGTTCTAATTCTTCTTCAGCTAATTTTCTTAATTCCGGATCTTTTTCTTGTTGCATCTCCTCAGTCAATTCAATTGTTTTTTCATTTTCTTGAAACTGCTGGAAACACTTTACGATGGGTTCAAGCTGGGCGTATTCTTTCCCTAATTCACGATAGCGATCTTGATCATTAATCACGATTGAATCGCTTAATAAACCGCCAATTTCTGAATAGCGATAGGTTAATGTTTTTAATTTTTCAATAAGAGATTGTTTCATAATTCATAAATCAAATAATTCTCTAACTGATAATAATAATTGCATCTGATCTTCATACGCTGCTTGCCTTAATTTTGTTGTCGGCTGATGTAAAATTTTATTCGTTAAATTTTGGGCGAAGCGAGCGATAACCACTTTTGGGTCGTTGATCCGTCGAAAATGCGCCAGTGCCTTCTCCAACTCCTGATCACAAAGCATTTCCATCCGTTCCAGAAATCGGCGTATCGTATTGCCGGCTTTGTGCACCTGTAATTGGCGCATTATAATGGATCTCCTGTATTTTCCACCATAGCCTCCTCAGCTTGTTTAGCGGCCGCTTCGCGTGTTCGGCGATTCTGTGCGATGAGAGTTTGCAAGTCATCAATATTATAAAGGTAGACATCCTCTAATTGAACTGTTTCGGGTTCAATGTCGTGCGGTAAGGCGGCGAAGTCGGCCATAAAAAGAGGCCGACGTTTACGCTGGCGCAAAGCGCTTTCAACTGCGCCTTTTCCCACTAAAGGCAATTGACTCATTGTCGCGCTAATTAACAATATCGACTTTAGGTAAATACGCTGGGATGTCAAACAGACGAATAGTCTGAGCCTGATAGGGTTTGCAATTTGTTTAGCCCGCATTAAATGCGATTAGCAATAAAAAAATGACACCGCCTTGTTTATATAGATGCGAGAAAACGACTTTAATCGTCTCACCTGCCCCAATCAACAATATTTGACACTGGTTCAGATGAGAAAAAATTCGTTTCGCCAACTGCACAATGGCGTACGCTATTGAAACGGGATTAGCTCCAATGCCTGTTTCACTGCGGATACGCTTAGTTGCCGCAAAAAACAGCGGGAAAGAGGTGACCTAGAGCTCACTTCCCACAGCGCACAGCGCCTATTCGGCGCGCCAATAAATACGATTGCTTCATTTGACCTAGAATTTGCGGCTCACCTAAGACCATGGAATCTAACCCACTTCCTACGCGCATGACATGGAACGCCATTTCGATGTCGCGACGCGCATAGCAAAAAGATCGAAGATTGATGTCCGATATTGTGGTTGCTTTAACAACTAACGGAGAACAGTCGCCGCCTCATCAATGATGGTATAAATTTCTGTGCGGTTGCAAGTAGACAACAACAGGGCCTCGTTAACGGCTTTTTCTGCCAGTAAACTTTTAAAACTAAAGGCGTTCGATCAGGCGTAAACACCAGTTTTTCACGGACAGTTAAAGGCGCCGATTGATGATTAATCCCGCAAACCAGCAGAGGCATGTTACCTGTCTCCTTTAAGTTGGGAAGATGATACTATAAATGGAAACACGTCATCCTGCAGGATTTCGGGCTTTTGTATAAATTTCGCTTCTCGGGCCGTAAAACGACTATACGCTATAAATAACATAATGAAAAAACTAATTATTATCTACCTTTATTTGTTACTGTTGCTCAATTTGCCATGGCGCTTTATTTGTCGGCTTTGCCCGCTTTAACCACCTATTTTCACACTTCCCCCGGTGTCATCCAGTTGAGTTTGACCTTATTTCTCATTGCTTTTGGGTTCTCTCAATTATTTTAGGGTTCTTTGTCTGATTATTATATGGCCGAAAACTTTGCTATTGATTGGGATCGTTATTGTGATGATAGGATTCCTAATCGTTTTTTCATCAGGCATCTTTCTTTGTTGCTGATAGCTCGAGTGGTTCAGGGTTTCGGTATTAGCCCGCGCGGTTATCCGCGATTGATTTAAAGTGAAAAAATTAGTCCAAGCACTTTCCCTTTTAATTATGGCGGATTCCCTACCTCCAACGATTACACCTTTTATCGGCGGCCATATTCAACATCAGCTGTTGGCACCCGATTTTTATTTTTTGCCCTTTTACTCGTGTTTAATTTTATTGGCAATCTTCTTTTTGCTTCCGGAAACAAAAAAGAGCGAACCGCTCACTTTTAAAATGGGCACTTTGCTCAGTAATTATAAATTACTGCTTTAGACATCCCATTTATATCAAATACGTTGTGTGTATTATCATGGCCTACGCTTGTCAAATTCTTTATTTGTGAATTTCTCCTTTTATTCTTCAAAACGGATTAAAGCTGAATGCCGCTCAATACGGTACTATTATTACGCTGCCAGCCATTGGGTATTTTGTGGGAAACTTTCTTTATCCCCATTATATTCTGTGTCATTGGCATAATATACCCTCGTGTTATTAGCGGCTCACTCTATCTTTTTCCGCAAATGACAGAGACACGGGCGCCTTGTCAAACACCACAAATGGCAGGTACAAGCAGTATAGCGGGCGTTACCAACGCATTACACATTGGGGCTCGGGATTTTACTTTGCAGCGCAATTGTTCTATTGATGATATTTAGTATTATGAGGACGTCCGTTCAATGATAATGCCTGCGCCATCTGCATCTTCAAAAATAGAGGGTTTAGTGATGCTGAGTTGTATCCAACTCATCTTAAAGCGCCTCAATAAAAAATCGGCACATCGTTCGGCCAATGTCTCAATTAAATTGAATCGATGTTCGTTTAGGAAATGCATGAGACTTTCGCGAACGCTAGCATAGTCAATGGTATGAAGAATTTCATCCGATAACGCTGCCTCCTTTGCATCGATATGATAAATAATATCGATCGTAAGAATCTGTTTTTTTGCTTTTTCGTGACGCAAAATACCGACTTGCGCAGGCACATGTAAGTTACGAATAAAAAGTTTATCCACCGGATTGTTTTTCGCGAATCTCTTCAAAAGTTTTACAATCAATACATTTGGTAGCTGTAGGGCGCGCTTCTAATCGACGAATGCCGATTTCGGCTCCGCAATCTTTACAGAAACCATAATCACCGTTATCAAGCGCATCTGCTGCTCGCTCAATTTTTTTAATTAGCTTTCGTTCACGATCACGGGTGCGGAGTTCTAAACTAAATCCTTCTTCTTGGCTAGCCCGATCCAGCGGATCTGCATACACGTTGGCTTCTTCTTTCAAATGTACAACCGTAGAGTCGACCTCTTTCATCAGCTGCTTTTTCCATTCAGACAAAATCTTCCGAAAATGTTCCTGCTGTTTTCCGTTCATATATTCCTCACCCCGCGTTAATTTATAGGGGGAAAACCTAAGATCAGTTGTCTTTGTTTTCATCACTTTCGATACCGCCATTTCTGCCTCCTCACAGCCGTAGAGTGCTAACTAAAAACTCACACATTCTATACCAAACTCCGAAACTCTCAAGCAGAAATTTGATTAAAAAAACCTCCATACACGAAGGAAAGCGATGAGTTTGTTTCCTGAGCAGGTGGAATTAATGGAAAGGCTTGTTTTAATTGAAGCAATTGATTATTGGGTTGAAAATAATTTCCCTTACATTTTCTAAG
>NZ_VFIV01000007.1 GCF_019425495.1 Coxiella endosymbiont of Ornithodoros amblus | reverse complement strand
GACGCTTGGCAATTCCCTCAAGGCGGATTTTTACCCAATGAAACCTTGCGTAAGGCATTGAATCGGGAACTAGATGAAGAAGTGGGACTGAGTCCTCACGACATTATTTACCTTCGTGAGACACGTCGCCAGAAAAACCTCGTCCACACGGCGGTTCGTTGAGGTAGTGAATTCACGGTATGTACTTTTTCCCACGGGCTATTACAATCGTTACCACTTTCCAAACGCTGCGGTTCTAGATCGGTATGGGAAGCAAGGGAGCCAGGGGTTAGCGCGGCTCAAAAAGGGGTCATTTGCATCCAGCTTTCTCCAAACGGTAGAATGACTGTTCAAGTCGCTTACCGGTGGCGTTATTTTTGGCAATCATACAATTAAAAATGAAAACATTGACATCGCAGGGTATTCGTACCTACAGACGCTTGCTTCAAGCGACTAAACAATATTGGCCTATTTTTCTTATTGGCGTCGTCGGTATGATTGCCGTTTCTCTCAGCGACGCGGGATTCACCTGGCTCATTAAACCGATCATTAACCGAGGGTTTATTGCACGCGATTTAGTATTCATTCGCTGGCTCCCCTTTATTATCGTTTTAGTGTTCTTATTTCGCGGTGCGGCTAATTTCCTATCAACTTATTTCATTAATCGAGTGGCCCGTAATATCATCATGGATTTTCGCCGCGATATTTTTAGTCATTTGTTGCGCTTACCTGCTGAATTTTACGATCGTCATAGTTCCGGACATTTATTATCGACCGTTATTTATAACGTTGAACAAGTTGCACAAGCAAGTTCAGACGCTTTAATTACCGCCTTGCAAGCTTCCTCCTTGGTGTCAGGATTATTAGTCGTCATGTTTTTGGCGAGTTGGAAGTTAACGCTGTTTTTCTTAGTCATCACCCCATTAATCGCTTGGGTAATGAGAATTTGCAGCGCCAGATTACGTCACCTCAGTACAAGCATACAAAAGTCGGTGGGAGAAGTCACTCATATTGCGAGTGAAGCTATCGAAGCTTATAAAATCGTCCGCCTTTATGGTGGACAAAAATATGAAAACGAAAAATTTCGCCACGCCACGAAGTTAAATCAGCAACGTGAGTTAAAAGTCGTGGTGACTAATAGTGTAGGTACTTCCTTAGTGCAATTCCTAATTGCGATTCCAATTGCTATCGTTTTGTTTTTTTCTACTCAGCCTTCGTTTCATGTAACCGCAGGCAGTTTTGCATCGATCGTTTCGGCAATGATTATGATGCTACGTCCGGTACGGCGATTAACGCTAGTTAATAGTTATATACAAAAAGGAATTGCTGGTGCTCAGAGTATTTTTAAGTTACTGGACGAAGATGTTGAAAAGGACAGGGGGAAGCGCCATTTAGTGAAGGCAAAGGGAGCAATTGAGTACCAGGGGGTTTCTTTTGCTTACGATAATTCTAAAAAGACTATTTTAAGTAGAATCAGTTTTTCTATCGAACCTGGGCAAGTGGTAGCCATTCTAGGTCGATCTGGGGCGGGAAAATCCACTTTAATTAATTTACTGCTGCGCTTTTATGATGTCTCGGCCGGCGTTATAAAAATCGATGGTATTAATATTAAAGAGTTTCGGTTACAAGAATTACGTAATCAATTCGCTTTGGTGTCGCAGCACACCACGTTATTTAACGATACCATTTTGAATAATATCACTTACGGTCAAGCGGGTAGTATTGATAAAAGAAAAATTATCGAAGCAGCTCGTGCGGCCCATGCGATGGAATTTATCGAGCAATTACCACAAGGATTAGACACGGTTATTGGAGAAAACGGCCTGCGTCTTTCAGGAGGGCAGCGACAGCGTATTGCGATCACCCGCGCTTTATTTAAAAACGCTCCCATTCATATTTTGGATGAAGCGACTTCGTCGTTAGATACGCACTCTGAGCGATATATCCAGGCAGCGCTTGATAATTTAATGTATCAGTGCACTACCTTAGTCATTGCACACCGGTTGTCAACCATTGAAAGAGTGGATTGGATTATGGTGTTAGAAGAAGGACGATTAATAGAGAAAGGAACCCATCAGCAATTACTCGCTTTAAATGGCGCTTACGCGGAATTATACCGTATGCAATTTTCTGGAAAACCTGTAGCCGTGACGGCTTTAGATAAATAATGCTGAGAACTCCACGATTTTGGTATCAACCGCGTTCTTCATTAGAGAGGATTTTGAGTCCCGTCTCCTTTTTGTATCAAATAATGGTTCGTATCCGTCGTTGGTTATACGCCGTCGGTCTTAAAAAAGTAAGAAAATTTCCTGTAGCAGTTGTTATTGTGGGAAATATAACCGTGGGGGGCAGTGGAAAAACACCGTTAGTCATTTGGCTTTCCAATGAATTAAAAAATAGAGGATTTTGTCCGGGAGTGGTCAGCCGCGGCTATGCTGGTAAAGCAAACCGATTTCCACAAATCGTCATGGAGAATAGTGATCCTCTTCAAGTAGGAGATGAAGCCGTTTTATTGATGAAAAAAATCGATTGTCCAATGGTTGTCTGTCGTGATCGAGGAGCTGCTGTTAAGCATTTGCTTCGAAATTTTCAGTGTGATGTTGTGATTGGTGATGATGGATTGCAACATTATTCTCTAGGAAGAGATCTGGAAATTGCGCTTTTAGACGATCGTAATTTAGGAAATGGGCGGTGTTGGCCTGCGGGTCCTTTGCGAGAACCAAAATCGAGATTAAATACGGTAGATTTCGTTGTTCCTAAGCAATTACGACCAAATGAAATATACCAATTAAAAAATCCAGCGAAGAAAATTGATTTCAATGAGCTAAAAGAGTTGACTGTTCATGCGGTGGCTGGAATCGGGAATCCCGAGTATTTTTTCAAACAATTGGAAATGCTGGGAGCAAATGTCATTGCCCATCCGTTTCCAGATCATTATTTTTATCGATCAGAAGATTTTAATTTTGATGATGATCATCTCATTATTTTAACCGAGAAGGATGCTATTAAATGCAAACAGTTTGCTGATGAGCGGTTGTTCTGTTTATCCGTTGATGCTGTTATTCCTGATCAATTTCAACGCGATTTTTTTCGATTGATATTAAACATTATCCTGCAAAAGCAAGAGCAGCGAGAAAGCATTTAAACATCTTTAAGAAAGCCTGAAGTAATGGGATATCGCCTATCTTTCCCGAATGCATGCTCGGTAATACGTATTCCAATAGGTGCTTGATGTCGTTTGTATTCATTACGATTAATCATTCGAACGACTTTTTTTACCATTTCAATATCAAAACCACCCGCCGCAATGGCAGCAGGATCTTCATCTTTAGCAATATAACGCTCCAGTATTTCATCTAAAATATGATAAGGAGGCAATACATCTTGATCCTTTTGATCGGGCGCTAACTCGGCAGAAGGGGGTCTTTCTAAGGCACGCTCTGGAATGACTTGCGAAATTGCGTTTCGATATCGACACAAACGATAAACCATTGTTTTATATACATCTTTTAAAACGTCAAAACCGCCGGCCATATCGCCATATAAAGTCGCATAACCAACTGCCATTTCACTTTTATTTCCTGTTGTTAATACGATAGCGCCTTTTTTATTTGAAATAGCCATTAATAAAGTGCCGCGTATACGCGCTTGTAAATTTTCTTCAGTGACATCCTTCCCAAAGCCCGCGAATTCCGATTCTAAGCTCTCGATAAAGGCTTTAAAAATAGGCTGAATGTTGATGGTCGAGGTACGCACATTGAGAGCTTTTGCTTGTGCCTCGGCATCTTCAATGCTCATGGGGGATGTAAAAGGGGAAGGCATTAAAACACCACTGACCTGTTTAGAACCAATAGCATCTACTGCAATGGCTAATGTTAAAGCCGAGTCCACACCGCCTGATAAGCCAATAACGGCGCCAGGGAAATTATTTTTATTAACATAATTGCGAAGGCCTAATACCAACACATTATAAATTTTTTCTTCATCTAAAGGTTCTGGAGGTAGCTGGGTTTTCGTTAAAATATTTAAGTTATCGTCGATATCAAATTCAACAGTGATTAATTCCTCTTTGAGATAAGCCCCTTGTTGAATTAATTCACCGTGTTGGTTAAACACCAGTGAGTCGCCGTCAAAAACTAATTCGTCTTGCCCCCCCACTAAGTTTAGATACACAATGGGTATGTGATATCGTTTAGTTCGTTTAGTTAAGAGATCGCGGCGATGGCGAGATTTATCTTGAGCAAAAGGGGAGGAATTAATACACGCAATTAATTGCGCACCAGCGGTAACGGATTCTTTGATTGGATTTTCAAGCCATAAATCTTCGCAAATTAAAATTCCGATTTTAACCCCTTTAATTTCAATAATGCAGGGTTGATCACCAGCGCTAAAATAACGTTTTTCATCGAAAACACGGTAATTAGGAAGTTCGTGTTTAGTATAAGTAGCCACGATTTTTCCACCCGAAATAACGGCAGCTTTGTTATAACATTTATTATCAATAAAATCAGGGTAACCGACCACTACAGTGATGCCATCAACTTTATTGGCAATTATTTGTAGCGCCTGATGAACTCGACGATAAAGAGCGGGGCGAAGAAGGAGATCTTCAGGTGGATAACTGGTAATTGTTAGTTCTGGAAAAAGAATTAAATCAGCTTTACTTTCCTGATAAGCCTGATTGGCGGCATCAATAATTAATTGGGTATTCCCTTCGATATCGCCCACTAAGAAATTGAGCTGCGCTCCTACAATAACGAGTTTTTTCATAAGTTGTTAACCCATTAATAATGCCACAACCACTTTGCGACCTTCGGACATTAGCGCTGTATAAGTTCGACAGGCCGCGCCCGTGTTCATACATTCGATACCAATATGGCGTTGATGAAATGGTGCTAGTTGTTTTTTAGAAGGCCATTTAAAGTTTTGGCCGGTGCTAAGGATAACGATTTCCGGCTCCAAAACCAAGATTGCCTCAATATGTTCACTGCCTAGTTCATCCAGCGAGCGCGGCTTCCATTCTAGCACTAGTCGGTAAGGAGAAACGAGCAGACTACTTGTGTATGTGACTTTATTAACAGTCACTGAATCAGGTCCATAGGCGTTGATATGATAATCACCAATACCTGAATCTTCAGTCAATAACATGATCGCAGACCTTGCTAAGCATTTATGATTACTAATGATAGCATGAATCTAGAATTTCCAGCCCTTTAATGAAAGTAGTCCGAATGGCAGCGAACTAAAATGCGGGGAAAACGATTGTTCGATAATTGACAGTTGTTAATAAATAGTAATAGTTAATATTGATTGTTGTTGGATAATAAAAGCATCTACTAATTTATGTTTTAAAACAAGTAGTTGTCATGATGTGGTGAAGCCCTGCTGAATCCAAAAAAACGCAAGCGATGATAACAATTGTCCATGATGTGGAAAAACAAGGTGACGTTTGAACATTAAAACAGATGGATGAATTATTTCCATTTAGAAGGGGAGATTTATAAAAAGACCGATACTAATGGTGGTGGCTATCAAAGCGAAGCAACTTGGTATTGTAAATTGGTTAAAAAAGAAAAAGTAGGAAAGCAGAGTGATTTTCCACGTGTACTCGAAGCTGTTTACTCGATTTTTTAGCAATGTGAAATATAGAGATAGTCGAAAGGAATTTGATCGCTTAAAACAAAATGGTGCATGATTTTAATCGCGATTGCTTGGTTGAGGGCGTGCTCTTTAGCGGTGGAGAACCACAGCAAGTGAGCGAAAAAGTTATCTGGTGTATTGGAAAAGCAGGACTCGATCCTAATACAGAATATTACGGTAAGTCTATGCTCTTGCATTGTTTGGAGGAAAAAGCTTAATATAGCAGCAAGATTGTTAATTGAGAAAATGGCACTAGGGTATGCGGTAACGCTGCGGTTGTTGAAGTGATTTTATCGAAAGTTCTGTCAGAAAAAGATTTTCTTTTTTCTGTTTATTTGGTGGAACAAGGTGCTGTGCTGGACGGGAATCTGAGGTTTTAGTTAATGTCATCCAGCCTTGTGACCCGGAAAATCCAAAAAATAACATAAGACTAAGACGAGTGCTGTGGTTAATTGAGCCTGATGTGAATGTTAATTTCTCAGCAGAAGGAGGTAAAACAGGACTTAGCACAGCGGTTGAAGCTGGGAATGTGTATAGCGCAATATTACTCATAGAGAAAGGCGAAAAGTTGCCGAATTTTAATGTTGTTCCTGGTGAAAATGTAAAAACGCAAGCGAACTATGTGTGGTTTGAGGGTGCCTTAAAATAGTGGTTGTATTAAGGTGTGTGTTATGGGTTGGCTGTGTATTGTCCCTTTATTCCAACCCATTTCCCCGACACCTTCGTTAGACTGGGTCCCGAACGTGAGCGGTACGGTTGATCGTTCGTCCCTGTAATCAATTGGATGCTTGATCGGGGCATCGATCCTAGCTGCACGGATGAAAAAGGAGCAACCTTGAGTGATGTGATTCTAATTAGCGTAGGGGAGTGATATACCGAATATTCGATTGTTCAATCTCTTAACCGAAAGACAAATCGACGCGCTAGCACTATTCAAAATATGCTGCTGACGCTCTAGACCGCGCTGCAAAATACTTTAGCCCTTTTAGCAAAAACCAACTGTTTGCCGTCATTGAGTGGCTGCCCATAAACGGCGTTGATACTAGTGCGGCGAAAACTTTAGCTCATTTTGATGTTTGGAATCAGCTGCTGCTTGTCAAAAAATTATTAAAAGCTAGTGCCCGTTTCGACGTGGCATTGGTAAACTGTGTGTCGAAAAAGCGGTCGCAATTAAAGCATTTATTTGAGAAAAACTCGATCGAGGATCAGACAGTTTCTTTGGGTGTTTTCCTTGGAAGGATCAAAATGACGAGAAAGAGGGGGAAAGCGCTTGGTTTACAGAGTAGTTTTTCAAGCCCTTAGAATGTACTGACTTATTGAGCAATGAGCAGTCAAGCGATGAAAAAAAAGGAAGATTTCAGAATGTGGCAAGGCCTCGCAAAGGATCACGAAGTCTCCTTATCTCGACCATTAATAGCAGAATCAGAAAACGGCATTTCCCGCCTGACGAAAAAAAGAAACGATAATAGACCCATTATCGATAGCCCCCTTCTACTTAAGGGAAGGCTAAAAGCCCGTCTCAACCCCCTCACTCCTCCTCATCCGCTGCGCACAGGCGGGGACCCAGCGCACGGCCGTTCTGCGTGGGAATAACGGAATCCCAAAAGTAAAATTGCTGTGACCACAGATTAATTTGCTATCTGTGGTAGGATTGTCTAGAATGCTCGTTTTTACTCCTTGCTCCACTGACTTAGTTCAGGGGGCTATTAAACCGAAAGGAGATTATTATGCGACATTATGAAATTGTCATACTAGTCCACCCCGATCAGAGCAGTCAGGTGCCGGCAATGCTAGAACGTTATCAGTCAATGATTAAAGAAGGGGGGGGGAGAGTTCATCGCTTGGAGGACTGGGGGCGACGCCAATTAGCTTATCCCATTAATAAGATTCATAAAGCCCACTATCTATTAATGAACATTGAATCAGGTCAGGGCGTTATCAGTGAGTTTGAAAACGCGTTTCGTTACAATGACGCTGTTATCCGTAGTTTAATTTTAAAGTGCGACCATGCCATTACGAAATCTTCCATTATCATGCAGGGGGATGAGAAAGGTGAAGGTTCGCGTAAAGAAAAAGTAGCTGCAGAAGCATCCGAATAAGCTTAAGAGGATTAATTTATGTCATTTCGCCGTAAAAAATTTTGTGCATTTGATGCAAAAAATCTCCAAGAAATTGATTACAAAGACGTCAACACCCTGAAAGATTACATCATGGAATCGGGTCGGGTCGTCCCGAGCCGGATTACTGGGACTTGCGCTAAACATCAACGTCAAATATCTCGTGCTATAAAGCTTGCACGTTATCTGGCGTTATTGCCCTATTGTGACACACATCAGTAAACCATGAAAAATTTTGGGAAATATTTATTAACGGATAACCTGCGGGCAGCTATTGCTGCCTTGGCCTGTGCTTTACTGGCTTTTATTCTCCCGACGGGGTTTATTGCTGTGGTTATGGTTGGTTTAGTGACGCTACAAAAAGACTATAAAAACGGCCTTATGGTGCTGGCCTTTGTTCTTTTGCCCGTGATTGCATTTTTGGTGACCAATCATATGGATTTCTTTTATCGATTTGGGTTGCTGCTTATCCAATGCGGGTTTGTTTTTATTTTTGCTTTAATATTACGCTACACAGATTCATGGCAGTGGGTGGTAAAATTAGCCGCAATGCTGGGCATTTTAGTGGTAGGCATGGTCCATATTATTTTCCCCGATATTAAACAAACCTGGGCGCAATTAATCACTCACTATTTAAAAACCAATGATTGGACTTCGACATTTCGACTGGGCGCGGGGCGCTCGGCTGAATTTGTGCACCATCTGGCGCCGATTGCAACGGGCGGTTTTGTTTTTTTTGTTCTTTTTAGCATGATCGTTTTATTAATATTGGCCCGTTGGTGGCAATCCTCCCTCTTTTTCCCAGGGCGATTGCAAATGGAATTTACTTCGATTCGCATCGATCCCTTGGCAGCCGGATTGTTACTGGTTGCAAGCACAGGTTTAATTTGGCAGCCAGTTTGGTTAATCGACATGTATCCTGTATTGTTATTGCCATTCATGTTGGCTGGCTTAAGCATCTTGCATCGGCTGCTAATGAATCGAAAAGACATGGTATTGCTGGTGCTGGCAGTGTATGTGGCTTTATTACTGCTTACCTTTTTTACCGTGATTATGTTAGCGATTATCGGTTTTATCGATAGCTTTTATAATTTTCGGAAACGTTATCCATTATTACAGAGTTAAAACGAGGGGCTTATGAATATGAAGCTTATTTTACAAGAGAAAATAACCAATTTAGGAAACATTGGCGATCAGGTGGTTGTAAAACCAGGTTACGCGCGTAACTTTTTGCTCCCACTGGGGAAAGCCGTGCCAGCTACACCTGAATACATTGCTGAATTTGAAAAACGGCGTACTGAATTAGAAAAGGCCGCTGCTAAGCTGTTAGCAAAAGCAAAAGCACGCGCCAATAAGTTGGAAGGTCAAACTTTTAAAATTACCGCGAATGCGAGTGAAGAAGGCCGGTTATTTGGTTCTATAGGTCCGCGCGAAATTGCTCAGGCTATTATAGAAGCGGGCGTAGAGATAGAAAAACGCGAAGTCGCTTTAGGTCAAGGACCAATCCGTCAGATAGGCGAATACGAAGTCCCCATTCGTTTACATACGGACGTTTCGCTGAATGTGAAAATCGAAGTCGCGCCAGAAAACTCCAATTCATAGCGCATAGATTGGGCTGAGCTTCGGAAGCCCAATGGCATAAAAATTTTATTTTCCAAAGAGATCATCCTTGGCAAGGTCAGCCACCTGATTGGAAAGCAAAATATTTTAGCAACATAACAATGAGAACTGTACTGGGTCTGCGATGTTACATTATTTTCTCCCTTTTTATTGGGCTAAACTCTCCAACCTACGCATTCGTTGAGTTCCTTTCCACAATTTCTCTCTTGCTCGCAGCGAGGCTAGGAGAGAACAAGGGAGAATGCTAAACTAGATCTTATGTCGCCACGTCAAAAAGTAAAAACCTTGGCACCCAAAGTACCCCCTCATTCTCAGGAAGCAGAACAGTCCGTCCTTGGTGCTTTAATGCTGGATAATCGCGCGTGGGATTGCATCGTCGATCGTATTAACATCCAGGACTTTTATCGCTCGGATCATCAGTTGATTTTTGAAACAATGAATCGCTTGGTGGACCAGCATAAACCGCTAGACGTCCTAACAATAGCAGAGGCATTGAAAGTCCGTGAGCAGTTAAGCATTGCTGGCGGTGAGCCCTACCTTTACGAATTAGCTAAAAACACGCCGAGTGCTGCCAATATCGTTGCCTACGCTGATATTGTTCGTGAGCGTGCTATCTTGCGACAATTAATTGAAGCGGGGACCGATATTACTCACGATGGGTTTAATCCCGACGGCCGTGATATTAAAGAGTTGCTAGATACAGCTGAGCAGCGCGTTTTTCACATCGCCGAAAGTCGTGCTCGTGGCTCTGGGCCGATAGCCATCGGTCCATTGCTTACTAAAGCTGCGGATCGCATTGATAAACTTTTTCATTCCAAACAGGCTATTACGGGGCTTTCTTCAGGCTTTACTGATTTGGATAAATTGACTTCCGGGTTGCAGGACGGTGATTTAATCGTGGTTGCCGGTCGCCCCTCAATGGGTAAAACCGTTTTCGCTATAAATATAGCCGAAGTTGCCGCCATCAAAGGCAATATTCCCGTGCTCGTTTTTAGTATGGAGATGCCAGCTGAATCGCTTGTGATACGGATGTTATCTTCATTAGGTAGCATCGACCAGCACAAAGTTCGCACGGGGCAATTAAAGGACGACGATTGGCCTCGAATCACTCATGCGATTGAAATGCTCTCCGAAACAAAACTTTTTATCGATGACACGCCCGCTTTAACTCCAAGCGAAATTTGCTCGCGCGCAAGACGCTTAGCTCGTGAACATGGCGGCTTAGGATTAATTGTCATTGATTATTTGCAACTCATGCACGTTCCGGGCACCAAAGAAAACCGCAGTACAGAAATATCAGAAATTTCTCGTTCCTTAAAAGCATTAGCGAAAGAATTAAACGTTCCTGTCGTCGCCTTGTCCCAACTTAACCGCAGCCTCGAAGCCCGAGGTGACAAACGTCCGGTGATGTCGGATTTACGTGAGTCTGGTGCCATTGAGCAAGATGCTGATTTGATTGCTTTTATTTATCGAGATGAAGTCTATCATGAAGATTCGCCGGATAAAGGAAAAGCTGAAATTATTATTGCTAAACACCGAAATGGGCCGATTGGTAAAGTGATATTGACTTTTCGCGGGCAATATACGCGATTTGATAATTTTTCTCATGAAAGTGTTCCGCAACGAATGCCATTTGGCGGAGTACCGGTGTGAAGCGTGCAACCGCGACTATTAACGTAACGGCGTTGAAGCATAATTTATCTCAAATAAAAGCATTGGCGCCGAAGTCTCTTGCCTGGGCGATGATTAAAAGCAATGGTTATGGGCATGGGTTGGTGAGAGTAGCTAAAGCGTTATCGGACGCAAATGCATTTGGCGTGGCGTGTATTGATGAAGCGTTAACTTTGTTAGAAGTAGGTGTCAAATCTCCTATTATTGTAATGAAAGGATTTTATAATGAAGCCGAGCTTTCCCAATTTACCCGACATCAATTAGGCGCCGTTATTCATTATTCAGATCAAGTTACCCTTTTAGAAAAGACTAATTTAATCTCTTCCTTATCCGCATGGTTAAAAATCGATACGGGAATGAATCGCCTTGGATTTTCTATGGAACAATTGTCTGTGGTTTATAATCAATTAAAAACTTCTTCTTCCATCCAAAAACCGATTGGAATAATGACGCATTTAGCGGATGCGGACAACGAGAATAAAACGTTTACCGAATTACAAATTAAACGCTTTTTCTCAGTTACTGAAAAGATGATTGGTCCCAAAAGTATTGTGAATTCAGCAGGGTTTTTTGCTTATCCGAGCGCCTTGGTCGATTGGGTTCGTCCTGGCATCATATTATATGGAGTTTCACCTTTTGGTATTAATCACAATTTCTTTAAAGAAAAAATCGAAAAGAAATTTAGACCGGTAATGACCTTATCTGCAAAAATAATAGCAATTAAAAATTGTCGCCGAAACGAGAGCGTCGGGTACGGTTGTACTTGGTCATGTCCTGAAGATATGCCGATTGCTATTGTTGGCATTGGCTATGGTGATGGTTACCCCCGCCACGCACCGAGTGGAACGCCCGTGTTGTTGAACGGGAAAATATGTCCTTTAATCGGGCGAGTGTCTATGGACATGATTGTTATTGACTTACGGCCTCAGCCAAACGCACAGATTGGCGATAACGTTATTTTATGGGGAGAAGGGTTACCAGTAGAAATTATTGCTGAAAAATCGGGTACCATCGCTTATGAATTATTGTGTAAAATTACACAACGCGTTCAATTTATTGAGATAGAAAAATGAATAAACCTCTTACTTCGAAAAGAATCCCTTGGAAATGCCGTCGTGGAATGTTAGAGTTAGATATTCTTTTAGAACGTTTTTATGAAGAAAAGTTTCGTTCTTTAACAAAAAATGAAAAAGAAATTTTTAACCAATTGTTGGATCAACCTGATCCATTGCTTTACGACTGGCTGCTCGGTCACGTAACGCCCGAGAGCTCAGAATTCAAAAAAATCATTCGAAAAATACAACAGCTTTCAAGTTGAGATAATGGTGGGCTTTACTAATTTTTCATAATCTTCGTACGCTAATTTAAGTAGTTGCGAGTGAGTGCCGGCACTAAAAACAATTTTTTCTTCGCTCAACTCTTTGGAAAGGTAAACTTTCGTATCGAATAAATTGCCAAAGGGTGGTATTACCCCTAATCCACACCGGGGAAATCGTTTTTGAAATTGGTATTCGCTGGCTAATTTCGCTTTATGGCTTCAGTTTCCTGTTTTAATTTGTTAAAGTCGACTTATCACCGCCCGGTAGCAGTAGCATCGCGAGCTTATCATCGATTTTAGCAATAACACATTCGCTAGCTTTTTAGCAGGTACATGTGAAATTTCCGCAATTTCTTCGGTAATATAATCTGGAGAATAATTAATAGTGACATATTTCACTTTGTTTTTATCGAGAAATTCTTTCAATTTTTCAAGTGGTATACGAAACATCCAGACTTATCCCATCTCATTAAAGAATTATAAGCTCATTAGAAAAATAGAGATAAGCTTGAAAAGCCAATCAGGTGTATTTTTTCAAGGCACCATTGACGCCTAACAGCTCCCGCATTTTGGCTTGAATCATTTCGATAGCAATTCGGTTCTCACCGCCCCGCGGAACGATAATATCGGCATAGCGTTTGGAAGGTTCTATAAATTGCAAATACATGGGTCGAACCGTTTCCTGGTATTGGGTGAGCACGGCTTTCAATGAGCGTTCTCGCTCGACGATATCTCTTTGCAATCGCCGCAATAGACAAATATCTAAGGAAGTGTCCATGAATATTCGAATATCCATAATTTCACGTAATTGAGCTTCTACAAATAATAAAATACCTTCCAAAACAATAATGCGATGCCGACCTACGGTTTTTGTTTTTTTCAATCGCCTGTGCCGGCTATGATCGTAGCAAGGCACAGCGATGGCATTGCCTTGCTGCAGTTGTAATAAATGTTCATACAATAGTGCATGGTCAAGAGAGTCTGGATGGTCGTAATTGATTTTTGCTCGCTCTTCAAAAGGCATATCCCCTAAATCTTTATAATAAGAATCTTCTGAAATAACGACGACTTGATCAGAGCCAAGTTCATTAACGAGGGTATTCGCTAACAAGCTTTTCCCTGAAGCAGAAGGTCCAGAGATGCCAATAATAATGATATTATTTTTCATGCAGTCCTCGTTTTTTAAAAAGCACGATTGTGGGGTACCTGTTCCATTCTGTTTTGGTGATGCTGAGTGAAAGGCAAGGACATTAGGATGAGCTCGTAGCCATTGGTTAAAAAAATTTTTTAAAACGGGTTGCCTTGTGCTGAAAAATGTCCCTGTGTCACACTGTCAGCAATAAAAAAGGAAATGGTTTTCACAGCTTCATCAATGAGTTATTGGTGTATGTTGATCGTAGCCTCAGGGAGGATCTGCCCTTATTTTAAAAGTTAGATCACTTTATGCTGAAGGCCTGATTTGGCAAAGTGTACCGAATCTTCAGTATTTAGCCAATCGTCTGAAACGGGATTCTAATGGAAAGCTGGGCATTCTTTCTCAGTAGGTTTTTGGGCAAAAGTTTTTTCTTCGGGGCCGTCGAGTGCTTATCGTGATTAAGAGGTTTTGCTTTCCCAACACTATTACGAAAAAGCTGAGCTTTTTCACGATCAATTGATTTTTTTCCCATGATTTCATTAGATGCCATAGACTTTCGTCAAGCGCAATATCACTCTATACGATCATCTCCCCGTAGCCTTAATTTCAAAAAACTCTTGTCGTCCCCCGCGCCCGCAGACGGGGGAGGACTCAGCGAACGACGTACGCAGCGTGCTAGAAGCGTGTTTGGACTCCTGCGTGCGCTAGATCGCGAAGTTTAAAATGAGTATGATTTGTAGATGATGACCGCATTTGTGAAAGCAGCCTTTCGAATACTATTTTCTTCTTAATGCAGATTAAATTGTTTTCTGAAATATAAATTATGTCTGGAAATAGCCTTGGAAAATTATTTACGGTTACAACTGCCGGAGAAAGCCACGGCCCTGCGCTTGTTGCTATTGTGGACAGGTGTTCAGCGGGATTGTCTTTAACAGAAGCAGATATACAGCCTGATATTGATCGGCGAAAAACAGGCAAATCGCGCTTCACTTCTCAACGACGCGAATCCGATCAAGTAAAAATTCTATCAGGCGTTTTTGAAGATACCACAACGGGTACACCCATCGTATTACTGATTGAGAACACCAATCAGCGACCACGTCATTATCCCCAGATAAAAGACCTATTCCGCCCCGGTAACGGGGATTATACTTACTTAAAAAATACGGTTTCCGGGACTACTGGGGGCGTACATCAGCTCGTGAAACAGTCATTCGCGTAGCAGCTGGAGCAATTGCGAAAAAGTATTTGCGAGAAAGGATCAATTTAAGCATTCAAGGATACACTGCGGCGGTGGATGCCATTCGCGCGGAACAGATCGATTTATCAATCGTAGAAAAAAGTCCTTTTTTCTTTCCCGACGGGGATCAAATCTCCCGTCTGGAACAAAATTCATCATGAGATTGCGTCGCGAGGGAAATTCGATTGGCGCTCGTCTTAATGTGATTACTAAAGGTGTTCCTTGTGGTTTGGGTAAGCCTGTTTTTGATAAATTAGATGACGATATCGCTTCTGCCATGATGGGCATCAATGCCATTAAAGGTGTTGAAATTGGCGATGGTTTTACCGTTGTGGAGCAAAAAGATTCGTTTCATCGAGATGAACTGAGTAGGAAAGGGTTTCTTTCCAATCACGCAGGGGCACCTTAGCAGGTATTTCATCGGGCCAAGATATCTTAGTGAGTCTTGCTTTTAAACCGGTATCGAGTATCCGTATTGCGGGAAAAACTTTGGATATTAATGGGGCGAAGAAGTCGAAGTCGTCACTACCGGACGTCACGATCCTTGCGTGGGATTGCGAGCAGTTCCTATTGCTGAGGCAATGTTAGCATTAGTTTTAATGGATCATTATTTTCGGTAATGGTAATAAGGTACAACGGGGAGAGGGGTTTAAAAAAAATGGCAGCGGTTTATGACATAGCCATTGTTGGAGCGACAGGCGTAGTAGGAGAAATGATTCTTCAGCTCTTGGATGGGCGCCAATTTCCCGTTGGGAAAATTTATCCTTTAGCCAGCGAACGCTCCGAAGGTAAAAGAATTTCATTTAGCGGAAAACAAAAAAAAGTCGGTGATTTAGCCACTTTCGATTTTTCTAAAGTTCATTTCGCTTTTTTTTCAGCGGGCGCTGAGCGCTCGGCTGAATATGCCCCGCGTGCGGCCGAGGCAGGTTGCATCGTTATTGATAATACTTCCCACTTCCGTTATGAACCGGATATTCCATTAGTCGTGCCTGAAGTCAACGCCCACGCGCTTGAAAATTATCGTTATCGTAATATTATCGCTAACCCTAATTGCTCAACCATCCAGCTTGTTGTCACGCTAAAGCCCATTTACGATGCTGTTGGCATTGTACGTGTGAATGTTGCTACTTATCAATCAGTCTCTGGTGCAGGGCGTCCTGCTATTGGAGAGTTAGCGGAACAAACCGCGCATTTACTCAATGGCCAACCCATTAATTCCTCTGTTTTTCCGTTGCAAATAGCATTTAATGCTATTCCTCATATCGATGTCTTTCAAGAAAATGGTTATACGAAGGAAGAAATGAAAATGGTCTGGGAAACACAAAAAATTATGGACGATCCTAATTTATTAGTAAATCCTACAGCCGTGCGAGTACCTGTTTTTTTTGGCCATTCGGAAGCGGTGCATATTGAAACGCGCGATCATATCTCGCCGGAGCAAGTTAAAGAACGACTTTCACAAGCACCAGGCATTATTGTGATTGACAAAGAAAATACTTATCCGACTGCGATTAGCCATGCCGTCAATGCTGACCCTGTATTTGTGGGTCGTATTCGTCGTGATATTTCCCATCCTAATGGCCTCGATTTATGGATCGTCGCCGATAATATCCGAAAAGGCGCTGCGCTTAACGCGGTGCAAATTGCTGAAGTGCTGATTAATGAAAATTTTTATTCCTAAGACTAACTGGATGTTATTTGTCTCCTAAGTCGGGTCATCCTGAGATCCCACCTCCTATCAATATTTCGTCAGTGAATGATCGATGGAACTTATCCATGCCATAATGCCTCCTTGCAAGCTGCTGACGTTGGTAAAGCCGTTATCCATGAGCAGTTGAACAGCGCGACGGCTACGTTTCCCTGATTTACAATAACAAATGATGAATTTATTTCTGGGAAGGTTCGCCTGACGGGTATCGAGTTCACGTAATGGAATATGTTGTCCACCGATGTGGCAAATCTCTCGTTCATAGGGTTCACGCACATCTATCAATAAAAGATCATCATTTTGATTTTCCAACCATTGCACCAATTTTTGGACCTCTATTTCACGAATTTTTTTTGAATTATCAGTATTTAAAAGCAAATTGAGAGCTGATTTACCTTCGTAACAGCAGGGACACTGGGGATTCTTAGGAACCCTAAATTCATGTATTCTCATAGACAAGGCATCGATTGTTAATAATCGTCCTGATAATACCTCTCCTTTATGCAATATAATTTTGATCGCTTCTGTGGCTTGAATGCACCCTAAAATACCGGGCAATACGCCTAAAACGCCACTAAATGTACAGTTAGGGATGAGCTCTTCAGGTGGAGGCTTTTCATATAAACAGCGATAACAAGGTCCCTCTTTATAATTGAAAACACTGCACTGACCTTGAAATTGATAAATACTGGCTGAAATCAACGGTTTTTTGAGTTGAATGCAGATATCATTCAGTAAATAACGCGTACGGTAATTGTCGCTACAATCGATAACAAGTTCAAAGTCTTTTAAGATTTTTGCGGCATTATTTTCATTTAAGAATTCTTCGTGAACAATAGTCTTTAATGATGAATTAAATCGGCTAAGATAGCGTCTAGCCATAATTGCTTTATTTTTTCCGATATCATCAGGCGAAAAAATTACTTGCCGTTGAAGATTAGATAACTCTACTTGATCCCCGTCGGCAATACCTATGGTGCCGATCCCTGCTGCCGCTAAATATTGCAGCACTGATGCCCCCAAACCACCCGCACCCGCACAAAATATTCTTGCACCGAATAAATGTGTTTGTCCTTCGTGACCAATTAATGGTAAATGGCGTGCATAGCGCTGAATATCGTCAGAGGTTAATGTCATGCGTATTTAGTCTCCGGACAAGGAAGCCACCCAATCATCCTCCTCATCTTGTAACAAATCACAGCAAACTTATCAAATACCGTTTTATTCATTAGGTTTCCTCCCGTTTAAGTTGTAGTAAAAACTATCTGACTTGATAGTCTTTCGCTTTACTTTTTCTATCTTGAACGGACAGCCCAACCCACCGGCTTTTTTTAAGAGGTTTTTTGGATAACGGCTTGGGTAACGTTGCTATAGCCAGTAGAGTCGCCCCCGGTTCTCACTGAAAAATAGCCATTGGATTAAATGTATTGGTAATTTAAACCTGGGCGTCTTGTTTGTCCTGCGTTCAACCTAATATAAACAAGATTTGGGAGGTAAGAGAGACATCTGCCAATCGGATATAAAATCCTAAATAAGGACCTCCTCCATAGTACCTGCCCTTTTTGTCTTGATCATATTTAATTTAATTGTACCCATGGACTCAATTTTCTTAAGGGTAGAGCGCGATGTGGACGAAGAATTGGCTGGTCGTGCCCGGGGGCTTTTTGGATAGTAAAAGTTGCGTTGGCGTTATTTTAGAGGGGCCAGGAGAACCAGGGTATGGCATAGCGTAAGGGAATACAGACTATCAAATCTAGCCATGGAAGGTTTTTGTTGGAGTTATTTTTGCATAGCAGAGCCTCATTCAATTAGAATTATTTAATTTTAATACAATTTGTTTGACCGTCAATCCAATATAATTCATTAGCAGTAAAACCCACTTTATGCTAAAAAGACTCCTCTTCTCTATGAAGAGGAAGGAAAAGAGGTAAAGCATGATCGAAAATATTCGTAATATTGCCATTATTGCCACGTGGACCATGGGAAAACAACGCTCGTTGACCAGTTGCTTCAGCAGTCAGGGATATTGAATGAGCGGGCCCGCGCCGGTGGAGCGGATGATGGATTCTAATGTATTGGAACGGGAGCGGGGGATTACAATCTTAGCGAAGAACACGGCGATCCGCTGGCGGGATTACCGGATCAACATAGTAGACACACCGGGCCACGCGGATTTTGGGGGTGAGGTTGAGCGTATTTTGTCGGCGGTCGATTCGGTTTTGTTATTGGTGGATGCGGTAGAAGGCCCTATGCCGCAAACCCGGTTTGTAACGCGTAAGGCGTTTTCGTGGGGTTTGAAGCCGATTGTAGTGGTGAATAAAATTGACCGTCTGGGCGCCGCGCGTCCCGACTGGGCAGTGGAACAGATGTTTGATTTATTTGTCAGTCTAGATGCCGCCGATGCCCAGTTGGATTTTCCTGTTATTTATGTGTCTGCTTTGAATGGGTATGCGACATTGGATCTCTCTTATCCATCGATGGATATGACGCCGTTATTTGAGATTATTCTCTCCAAAGTGACCCCGCCTCAGGTCGATTTAAATGGCCCTTTTCAAATGCAAATCTCGTCGCTGGATTATTCGAGTTATGTGGGGGCTATTGGAATCAGGCGTATTCAGCGTGGCACGATTCGACGGAATACACATGTTACTATTATTGACCGCGAAGGGAAAAGGCGTTCGGGGCGTGTATTACAATTATTGGGATTTTTAGGGTTGCAGCGAGTTGAGATCAAAACAGCAGAAGCTGGTGATATCGTCGCAGTGACGGGTATCGAAAATCTTGGAATTTCGGATACGCTCTGCGATCCACAGCAGGTAGAAGCATTCCCGCCGCTAACGGTTGATGAGCTGATTGTTAGTATGACTTTCCAAGTGAATAATTCGTTCTTTGCAGGACGTGAAGGTAAACTTCTCACGAGCCGACAAATTAAAGAACGACTAGAAAAAGAATTAATTGTAAATGCCGCGTTGCGCATTGCCTCTGGGGCTGATGCCGATAAATTTGTTGTGTCAGGCCGAGGTGAACTTCATTTATCGATATTAATTGAAAATATGCGTCGCGAAGGTTATGAATTTGCAGTGTCGCGTCCCGAAGTGATTAAGAAAATCATCGATGACATTGAATGCGAATCGTTTGAAAATTTAGTCTTGGACATTGATGAAGAACATCAAGGCGATATTATCCAGAATTTAACAAAGCGTAAAGGCGATTTAAAAAATATGATACCTGACGGAAAAGGGCGAGTGCGATTGGATTACCTCATTCCCACGCGCGGATTGATTGATTTTCATTCTCACTTTTTGACGCTAACATCCGGGTCTGGCGTCATGCATCATGTATTTGATCATTATGCGCCGTTAATTGAGGAGTTTTTACAAACTCGTCACAGTGGTGGCGTGCTAATATCGAATAGTCAGGGTGTGGCAACTGCTTACGCATTATTGAATTTACAATCGCGGGGTAATTTATTTATTGCTCCCCAGCAGGCGGTTTACGAAGGCATGATTGTGGGCAAAGATTCCCGGGATAATGATTTAGTCGTTAACGTTTGCCGTCAAAAACAGTTTACCAACATTCGCGCTACTAGTAGCGACGAAAATATTATTTTAACGCCAGCAATTAAATTTAGCTTAGAACAAGCCTTGCAATTTATTGCCGATGACGAGCTAGTCGAAATCACCCCAGTAGCTATTCGTTTACGTAAAAAATTATTAAAAGAACATGAACGCCGCCGAGTGGAAAGGTAGAGAGAGAGATTATGAGCAAACCAGACCTGGGATCAGAGAAACCGCGTTTAGTGATGGTTGATATAAATGATCTTCTCAGAATTCAAGTTCATGAAAAAAAGAAAATTGGTTTTAGAGATTAACCACTATCTGTATCCCCACTTAGAAAAAATAATAGATAAAACTTAATTATTCTTGATGGTGATTGAATTCACCATTTCAAAAGCTGGGGACATGGGGTCAGGTGGCGGATGTGGGCTGCGCTATTTTTTACAGTTTTGAGCAAAGGAAAACCAATGCCAGAAACTATCTATCTTTCTTAGAGAGTCTTGCTTTACCTATGAAAAAACCTTCTTTATTTCAGCCAAGAGTGCATTTTGAAAGTGAAAAGGAAGAGAGGCCGCGAGTGCGCTCGATGGGTCATTAAGTAGATTTTTTAAAAAGGGTATTCTTTTTGATATGTTTTCTAATCAAAAATTACTAATCGGCGTTACCGGCGCTATTGCCATTTATAAAAGCGTAGAATTAGTGCGACGTTTGCGAGAAAAAGGCGCTTTGGTTCGGGTGGTGATGACGTCGGCGGCGCAAGCATTTATGACGCCCTTAATTTTTCAAGCCGTATCCGGACATCCAGTTGGAGTTGATTTATTTTCTTCGGATAGCTCGATGGGAATGGAGCATATTGATTTAGCACGGTGGGCTGATTTCGTGTTGATTGCTCCGGCGAGTGCTGATTTCATTGCGCGACTAGCTCATGGACGGGCGGATGATTTGCTCACAACCATTTGCTTAGCTACGCAAGCACCAATAGCTGTAACGCCGTCGATGAACCAACAAATGTGGCGCAATAAAATTACCCAAACAAATGTGGATCGCTTACGCGATTACGGAATTCATGTTTTTGGTCCGGCAACGGGCGAGCAAGCGTGCGGTGATTATGGACCGGGTCGATTGCTAGAGCTCGAGGAATTAATTAATCAATTGGCAATTCATAGCGTGGAAAAGGTGTTATCGGGGAAACAGGTATTAATAACCGCAGGGCCAACGCAAGAAGCCATCGATCCTGTTCGCTATTTAACCAATGGCAGTTCGGGGAAAATGGGGTTCGCTTTGGCGGAAGCTGCATTAGCCATGGGTGCTAATGTCACTTTAGTAAGTGGCCCGACTCCTTTGAAAGTGTCTCAAAAAATCAATCGAATTGATGTTACTACCACTATCCAGATGTTTGAAACCGTTATAAAACATGCGGCAGAATGCGACTTGTTTATTGGTGCTGCGGCGGTGAGCGATTATCGACCAAAAAATTTCTCTCCTCAAAAATTTAAAAAATCCGATGCAAACTGGGCGCTTAATTTAGTGCGAAATCCTGATATCATTTCAGAAATAGGGAGATTATCGAATAAACCTTTCGTGGTAGGGTTTGCATTAGAAACCGATAATCCCATTGAGAATGCGAAATTAAAATTGCAGAAAAAAAACATGGATGTGATTGTGGTCAACGAGGTGTCAGCGCTTTGCAGCGATGAAAATGCAGTCACCCTTATGACGCGCTCAGGTAAAACCAAAAAATTGCCAGTGACGACAAAAAAAACTTTAGCCTTACAATTACTCGAGTTTATTAGCAAAGAAATGTGAGGATTGTCTTTTCTGAGACTAAGGGTAAGGAAAACCGAAAAATGTTAAGAATGGCAAAAATAATCTTTTGGATAATTTTTTATTTTTTTGCTTGTCTTTGTATTTATTTACAGAAATTATCGTCTATATCGACATATCGTGTTGCAAGACAGTCATTTGCTATTAAGTGATGAGGTTCACGCGGCCGATCGTCTTATTCCCAAAGGTGTCAAAATTATTCAGATTTTCTCGCTCAATGGCGGCGGAATTCGGGGCATTCTTACAGCTCACGTATTACAATATTTAGAGAAGGTTATCGGAAAACCCATAAGGTTACGGCAAACCCATCTCGAAATTATTTGATTTTGTAATCTAGATTGACGGGTTGTCTGATTGCGACTCAATTATTAACGCCAGACGCCCACAGTAATCCTCGATTTACCGTATCCGAAGTGCTAAAAAATTATGATAGACAAGCGAGGGCTATATTTCGAAATCCTCTCGCTCACAAAATCATTAGCTTGGGAGGTTTTTGGGGGATCGAATATTTAAACCGCAGAAAGAAATAAATATTAAAGCGTCACTTTGGCTCGATTTTGTTCGCTCAATTATTACTACTGACAGTTATTACTGCTTATTCCCTAAAAGAGAGCACCCGGCTTTTTAAGAGCTACACCCAAGAAGTGCGGCATTATTATTTGTGGGGCAGTGTTAAATGCGGCGACAAGTGTTCTTATTTTTTCCGGCTATGGGCGTACGATCTATTCGTGATAAATATCTCGAAGATATCATTATCGATTGGGGTATTTATGCGCTTAATTCATCTTTAACGCGCTGACTCAAGTTTTTGTTCGTTATCCAAAGTCAGATTATCTTCATAGTCCTGATTGGAACGGGGAACCAGATTCCTTCCGTTAGTAGCAAGCACTATGCATTGGGAATATTAGGCTGGTGGCGCAGTTTGTTACTGATGCTTTTACGCATAGTCCATCGACGCAAATCGAGTTCTCTCAAACATTGATGAAAGTGACGTCTTGGGTTGACGTTTGGATTATTTTAGTGTTGCGATATCTAGCGATAGCGAGTTTATTGATAATATCTCTTCAGAGAACATAAAACGCTTAAATGCTTACGGGGAGAAATTGGCAGAAGAAAATCGTTTCGAACTTGATTAATTAGCTAAACCTTTGTCTAATGAATAAAGGGCCATAATTAAAAAAGCTCATTATTAAGGTCGCCAGCATTCCGAGAAAGAGGAGTGTGTAAATCCAAAAATTTCCCAATGAATTTCATTGCAACGAGGACTTGTTGAACCACATAAGTCGATAGAGGAAAATCCAGGGATCATTTGTTGTAAATATTGATAAGCCGAAAATAAAAAAACCCACAGGACCACTAACGGTAGAGCATATTTCACCACCACTCGATCCGTCTGATAAGCTGCAATTCCTAATAGGAGATGGTTAATGGGCAAAATATATATCCGTTGATACCAGCATAAATCACACACCGGGATATGGCGGAGGAGGCTAAGATAAAGCGAGCCTAATGTTGCGATTAGCGCGGTTAGTCATGCAAAATAAAGGCTGTAATTTTTTAATAAACGGGAAACCATCAATTTTTGGCTCGAGATCGCACCTCTTTGATTAAAACTTCTAAACGCTTTTGGGTAAGGGGTTCCACGTTCACTCCGTTTACATAGACAGCCGGTGCTGCTACTGGATTCATTGTTTTTTTCGCAATTTTTAAATTTTTTTGTAAAGCATCAGAATAGTGGCTGCTGACAATACAATTACTAAGTTGTTTCATATTCGCTTGACGCACTGAATTACGCGCAAATTGTAATAGCCTGGGGGTAGTTGCCAAATTTTGAATCTCGTCGGGTTGATGTTGATAAAAGTAACTCACAAAAGGGAAGAAATAATTTTTACTTTGCTTATAAAGGCACAAAGCAGCGTTGCCAGCGGGGGGAGAACCCGGCAAAAAAGCTAGCGTTATTAGGGTGTATTTAGCGATACCAGTGTTAATATATTTTTTCTTAATGCCAGGAAGAACCTCTACGTTGAATCTAGCGCAATTTGGACACTTTAAATCTTCAAAAGCCACGATATGCACAGGTGCAGCAGGGTTCCCCAAGGTGGGTTGGCCTTTGGTATTAATGGTTATCGCTTTGGTTAGAGCGGGTTTGGAGAGAGCAAGAGTTATCGCTGAAATAATAAGAGCGATAGCGGCTGTGATAATAACTAAATGTTTTACAAAATCTTTTTGCATAATTTTCTCGCAGAGCCACGCCCATTAGCCCCAGTTTAGGTAAATTCAAATGGTTCATAAGGGTAGCATATTCTTCTGCCCGCTCACCTGCAAGCGGGGATTATAGTATTTTCCTTCCCCAATGGTGCTCACTGCCATGCCTTTGTAATCGTGGGTGGGATAAACTTAAAGGGCATCAGGAAATTTTAATAATTTATGAAATAAATGTCATACTGTTGATAAGAATCGCCACCTTGAAAATCCGTACGTCCGGTACCGCGAATTAGTAAGGTATCTCCTGTAAATGCTCGGTTATCCATCAAATAACTATAGGAATCCTGAGTGTGCCTTGGAGTGTGAAAGGCTATTAATTGAATGCCATCAGTCGTGATTTTTTCGTTATCTTTAGTTTTTAAATTAACGTGTTTAACACGACTTATTTTACCCATGAAAAATTATGACTCTGAAATTTTTCTTGAAGCGAGGCGGCGGCTGTGATGTGATCTGCGTGGGTGTGCGTTTCAATGCTTAAGACCACCTTTAATCTCAATTCATCAAATAGGCCTAGGCCTATAATATACATCTGTTCCAGGACAGGATCGATCAATAAAGTTTCTCGCTTGTAACCGCTGGTGATGAGGTAGGTGTGTAGATGCAAGAGATTGCATTAAAGAGCTGGCTAAATAGCATTAAAAAAAGACTACACTTTACTTTTTTAAATTGAAACTACCTGGCCAGATACAAATTTGATATAGTTTAAGTTTGTTAAAATTGCAGGAGATTATCGGTGAAACGGTATCTTTTTTTTGCTATTATCTTTTTCATTCCTATGCTTAGCCCGGCTGCGGTGTCCGAAATGAATGGAAGCACACCAGTACAATCCTTTCAAAAAGCCGATAACCAAACTTTCTCCCTGTCGGCGGCTTTACCCGCAGCCTCTCAAGCTGAGGGATCAGCAACTAAGGTAGTTCCGGAATTGAACGAAAATAAAAGTCCCGATAATACATCTCAAAATCAGACACCTAAAAATGCCGCCTCTACGGCTCTCCGCCCTGCTTCTAAAAAGTCAGCGTCTGAAACTGAAACAGGACAAAGTACGGGTGACGTCTCTGCATCCGCCAACGCGCTTGTGAGCGATGACTCTTCGGCTATAGTTCAGGCAGAACTTACTCAATTGAACCGAAATAGTTTGCAATTTCAGCAGCAAACAGATGGTAGCTTGGAGCAACTGAATAGTCAAAACCAACAATTACAGCAACGATTACGAAACTTGGAAAAAGTAGTGACGTTGCTTAATCAAGAGTTAATTCAGCTCAAACAAAGCAGCTACCCCGCCTTTCAACTACCCAAAAATTCTCCATCTCAAAGCCCTTTTAACGGATGGATTCCGTATTTAAGGCAAATTTTAGGAGAAAATGGCTATAGGGCAGCTATAGCCGGGATGTTCATTGCTCTACTTCTGATGCTGTGGGCACTTTGGCCGCGAAAAAGAAAAAATCAAAAAAACCGAAGAGTTTTGGATGATCAACCAGCGATTGGCGGCGCTGACGAGTCGGAATATGATTACATGGGAAGTTCTGAAAGTATTCCCGCGAAAATTAATCTGGCTCGGACTTATATTGCAATGGAAGACCCGGTATCAGCGCGTAAAATGCTCAAGCAAGTAAGTAAACAGGGGAATGAAGAACAGCGCCAGGAAGCCGATGAGCTCTTAAAGAGCCTGCTTTAAGCAATGGCTCGAATCGCATTAGGCATACGATACGACGGCTCAGCTTATCACGGGTGGCAGGTGCAGGAAGCGTTAAAAACAGTCCAAGGGAAAGTTGAAAAAGCTTTATCGGCTGTTGCTAACCATCCTGTTTTTGTCACTTGCGCGGGGCGTACCGATGCTGGTGTGCACGCGACCGCGCAGGTGGTGCATTTTGATACGACCGCCTATCGCAGCGATCACGCCTGGGTTTTTGGGGCTAATAGTAATTTGCCCCATGATATTAGTGTCTTGTGGGCGAAAGAGGTGGATGAAGATTTTCATGCGCGTTATTCCGCCATAGCGCGGCGTTATCGCTATATCATTTATAATCATGAAATTCGCCCCGCTATTTTACGAAAAGCGATTGGGTGGCACTATTATCGCTCTTTAGATGAAAAACGGATGCAAGCGGGGGCGCAGTATTTAATAGGGGAGCACGATTTTAGTTCTTTTCAGGGGGCAGGGTGCCAATCGCGGACACCAATGCGGAAGATTCTTCAGATTGAAATTTATCGAATTCGGCGTATGGTAGTCATTGAAGTACAAGCCAATGCATTTTTATTGCACATGGTACGTAATATTGCCGGTGTATTAATGGCGATTGGAAGCGGTGAAAAGCACCCCGACTGGGCGCGAACGGTTTTGAAAGCGAAAGACCGTCAACTAGGAGGCGTTACGGTTCCTCCGAATGGACTTTATCTGGTGGAGGTCGATTACCCCTCTCATTTCAAACTACCCCGAACGCCCTTAGGGCCGTTTTTTTACCCTAATTTGCTATCTTTTTAGAAGGGTTCAACGATGAACTGGTTTACAAAATTGTTACCAAAAATTTCGACAGCGAAGAAGAAAGGTGTGCCTGAAGGGGTTTGGCATAAATGTCCCTCTTGTACGGCGGTGCTTTATCGAGTTGAATTAGAGCGCAATTTAGAGGTGTGCCCAAAATGCTATTATCATATTCGTATTGACCCCCGTAAACGATTGGCGCAATTTTTGGATGAGGGCGAGCAGGAGGAATTAGCAGCAGACATTTTACCAATCGACCGTTTGAAATTCCGCGATTCCAAAAAATACAAGGACCGCCTTAGCGCTGCGCAGAAAGCTACTGGAGAAAAAGAAGCCTTGGTGGTGTACAGGGGTAATGTTTATGGAAACCCGATCGTGGCTGCAGCGTTCAATTTCTTTTTTGTTGGCGGCTCGATGGGTGCGGCCGTAGGAGAGCGATTTGCGGCTGGGGTAGAGGCAGCAATCAGTGAAAGGCTTCCTTTTGTTTGTTTTTCAACGAGTGGTGGTGCGCGGATGCAAGAAGGTTTATTTTCTTTATTTCAAATGGCGAAAACAAGTGCGGTACTTGCGCGTTTGGCAGAATATAAACTTCCCTATATTTCAGTGCTAACCGACCCGACAATGGGTGGCATTTCTGCCAGTTTGGCTATGCTGGGGGACGTCATTATTGCCGAGCCAAACGCATTAATTGGATTTTCAGGCCCCCGGGTTATCGAGCAAACGATCCGTCAAACCTTGCCCGAAGGTTTTCAACGAAGTGAATTTTTATTGGAGCACGGGGCTATTGATATGGTTGTGGACCGTCGTGAATTGAAATCCACAATCGCCTCGCTCATTACCAAATTAACCCACAAACCCCAACTGGATTTGCTGGCAGAAGAATCCATTTAAAATGGCTACTGCCTTATAAATATTTAATTTTAGGGTCTTCAAAATGCAAGCATCCAAATTGAATAGTTTAAAAAGCTACGCTGTCTAGCAGATCTATTGAGTTTCTTTATTAGAAAAGTTAGATTCTCCAATCATGAAAAATTGGTTAGCTTACATTAATTCCCTTCACTTGCGTGAAATCGATTTGGGATTATTGCGGATTACCTCTCTGGCTGAAAAATTATCGTTGAATAATTTCGCTTGTCCCGTTGTGACTCTGGCGGGAACTAACGGAAAAGGTTCGGTAGTTAAATCGTTGGAAAGCGTCTACTTAGCAGCAGGTTATAAAGTGGCTGCTTATACCTCACCTCATTTATTGCAATTTAATGAGCGATTGCGACTCAATGGTAAACCCGTAACAGACGAATTGTTTATCGAAGCATTTAAATTTATTGAAGATAACCGGAACCATCAGCCGCTGAGTTTTTTTGAATTTACCACTTTAGCGATTTTTTATATTTGTAAAAAACAAAATTTAGATATCTTATTGTTGGAAGTAGGATTAGGAGGGCGTCTCGATGCGGTGAATATCGTTGAGCCGGACGTGGCTGTTATTACTACCATTGACATCGATCACACCGATTGGTTAGGTGAAGATCGTGAATCGATCGGTCGGGAAAAAGCAGGTATTATTCGGCGTCATAAACCCGTGATAGGCGGCGATCCAAATCTTCCAAATAGCGTTTATGAGCATGTGGAATCGTTGGAGGCCCCTTTTTATCAGTTTGGCAAAGATTTTGTTGCCATCAGCACGAAAGAAAATTGGCAATGGCAAGGGCCTACCCAGGGTTATCAGGGATTGCCGTTGCCGTCACTTAAAATCGAAAATGTAGCGACCAGTTTGATGGTGATTCATTGTTTACAAGCGCAATTGCCAGTGAGCCAACATTCCCTCATTGCCGGTATCAAAAACGCGGTATTACCGGGTCGCTTTGAATGGATTCAAACTCCCGCACCAATCGTTTTTGATGTGGCCCACAATCCACAAGCGACAGCTTATCTATCGGAACAGCTCCGTAAAACCGATCATGCTGGCCGAACCTTAGGGGTGGTAGCAATGTTAAGGGATAAAGATATCCCTGGCGCATTAAAGCCGATGCTGACCTGTATCGATCAATGGTATGCTGCTAGCTTGTCAGAATCGCGGGGGGCGACAAGTGCGAATTTGCAAAATGTATTATCTGAACTTCAGGTGGAAAGCTGCTATAATTTCGATTCTGTAGCAGATGCATTTAAGAAAGCGGTTGGAGATTGCCGCCCACGAGATCGAATGGTGGTGTTTGGTTCTTTTTATACGGTAGCAATGGCGAAACACTTCCTTTCGGGAGCTGAAAATGGAAGTTAAAGCAAAGCAGCGCCTGATCGGCACGCTAGTGTTGCTGGCTATTGTAGCGATATTTTTTCCTTTATTATTCCGTAATCCCCGTCCCTCAACTGGTTTAACGATGACAACAACTATCCCGCCTGCGCCAGATAAGCCGATAGTTCAATTGCAGCTACCGCCCTCTGCGCCGCCGCCGGTGGAAACGCCGTTGTCACCAATAAATGCTCTAAATTCGACTCCTAAACCAATAATAAAGCCTTCGCTACTGCCCGACGTGCCCGCTTCCAAGCCTAAAAAAGTGGTGAAAGCAAAAAAAATTCATTCTTTGGAGTCATTATTATCGAAAACACCAACGGCTTGGATCATACAGGTGGCAAGTTTTGTACACCATGGCTATGCAAAGCATTTGCTGAAACAGCTCCGTGCCAAAGGGTTCGATGCTTATCTCCAAAAGAACCGTGAAGGGGAAGTCATTACCCGTGTTTTTATCGGTCCTGAGATCAATCGTGATAAAATTAATAAAATTCAGAAAAAATTGAAGCAACAAACGCGATTAAATGGCGTCATTAAAAAATATTACTCCGTCAGCCCCGCGAAAGCGGAGAGATTCGGGGAATAGCCCCATATGGTTTCGTGTGGGTTACTCTTCGCCTTTGGGATGACGAAAGATCATAGGCAGTTTATGAAATGAACTCTCATCTCCTCTCCCATTTAAATTGGGTTGATTTTTGGATCATCGGCATTGTTCTTTTTTCGATTATTATCAGTTTTTTTCGTGGATTCGTGCGAGAGGCTGTTTCATTGATGGTTTGGGTGACTGCCATTATCGTTGCCATTAAGTTTGTCGAGCCTATGCAAATATATTTGCAGACCTGGATTTTCTCTTCTTCTATACGATACGCAGTCGCCTTTACTAGTTTATTTTTATCCATTTTTATTATCGGTATTATTTTAAATATGCTTATTTACATTTTATTAAAGAAAACGGGTCTTAGCATTAGTGATCGATTGTTGGGAATTTTCTTCGGTGCTGGGCGAGGGTTTTTAATTGTTGCTGTTTTATTGTTGTTCGTTAGTGTTGGGAGCGTCAACAATGGGAGTTCGATTGCGCAATCGCAATTAGCCCCTAAATTTCAACCCATCGTGAGTTGGTTGAACCAATTCTTGCCTTTGCGATTTAAACAATTTTCACATTGGTTGGCAGATCAGCCTATTTCGAAGGTCAATAATGAGGGTGGGTAATTTTTAACATGTGCGGAATCGTGGGTATCATTGCTACTGGTATCGTTAATCAGACCCTTTATGACGCCTTAACCATTTTGCAACATCGCGGACAAGACGCGGCTGGGATTATGACAAGCGATGGTGAACGCGTTTTCTTACGAAAATCGAATGGGTTGGTTCGCGACGCGATTCGCGAGCCACACATGCTGCATTTAGCGGGTAATATGGGCATTGGCCATGTTCGTTATCCCACGGCGGGGTCAGAAAGTCCTGCAGAATCGCAACCGTTTTATGTCAATTCACCTTACGGCTTAAGTCTCGTGCATAATGGTAATTTAGTTAATGTGAAAGAATTAGCCAACGACTTAATCTGTACGGATCTGCGCCATTTAAATACCACTTCTGATTCGGAAATTTTATTAAATGTTGTTGCACATGAATTACAACATTATGCAGGTGTTCAGTTTTCGCCTAAACAATTGTTTAAAGCCATGACGAAAGTGTATGAAAGGGTGGAAGGCGCGTTTGCGGCTGCAATGATTATTACGGGTTACGGTGTTGTCGGATTTAGGGATCCCCATGCTATTCGTCCTTTAGTTTACGGACGGCATGATAATGGTAATGGGCCAGAATATATGTTGGCTTCGGAAAGCATTGCTTTAGATGCACTGGGTTTTGAACTCATTGACGATGTGGGTCCCGGAGAAGTTATTTATTTCGATCGTGATGGGAACGTTCATCGAGAACAGTGTGCCAAACTCGTAAGTCATTCTCCCTGCATTTTTGAATACATTTATTTGGCGCGCCCAGATTCTATTATTGATGGTATCCCGGTTTACCAAGCACGTTCTGGTATGGGTAAAAGTCTAGCGCAAAAAATATTACAGGAGCGTCCCGACCACGGTATTGATGTCGTGATTCCTATCCCCGACACGAGTCGGAATGCGGCGCAGGCATTAGCCTGCGCCTTAGATGTTCCTTATTCAGAAGGTTTTGTAAAAAACCGTTACATCGGACGGACATTTATCATGCCGGGACAAGCGATGCGGAGAAGCTCTGTTCGATTAAAATTAAATGCCATTAAAGCCGAATTTGCCAATAAAATTGCTTTATTAGTTGATGATTCGATTGTGCGGGGTACTACTTCTAAAGAAATTATCCAAATGGCGCGCGACGTGGGTGCTAAAAAGGTGTATTTCGCTTCTGCGGCCCCTGAAGTGCGCTACCCTAATGTCTATGGAATTGATATGCCTACTGCCGATGAATTAATTGCTCACAATAAATCGAGTGAAGAAGTGATGCGCTCAATTGGCGCTGATTGGCTAATCTACCAAAATTTGAAAGATGTTTACCAATCGATAAACGATGCTATGGACCCACATAAGCCAAAAATTGAACGATTTGAAGATTCTGTTTTTACCGGAGATTATATTGCTGGTAATATTACAAAAGAATACTTGGTAGAGTTGGCCGAATCCCGTAATGATGCTGTCAAAATGAAAAAACGAGCATTAAACGAACAGGAAGGGGCGAACGGATTGTTATGAGAAGCTTTACTAATTCTGATCTTTGCGTTTAGCACCTTGATTAAACCTCATGATTACCTTTGACAAGAAAAAAAGATTACACCAAAGATAACGATAAAGAATTAAAAAAGCATTTAAAACAACAGATCGGATAAATAAAACGCTACTTCCGAAATAACCATAAAATTGATGCTCTTTTTCGCCTTTTTTCTTTCAAAACTCCCTGATACAACGGGCCCCTATCATTATCCACCCGTGGTAAAAAGTGAGAAACTTAAATCCAACGTCGCGATTTTCTTATAGAATTCTTTGAGCAGCAGGGGGAAAGTAGCCAATTTAAAAAAGTGTCTTTCTGGGATTCGTTAGCCGCTACTACTGTACTACTATGATACGGATTTACCAAAATTGATATCATCGAACGCCTCCTCCATTTAAGGATAAGTGGAAATTAATTCATCTTTTTATTGAGCAACAAGGGGGAGTGGAAAAAACAAGAGTCGGTTTCCTATTCAGCCTCGAGTATTCGCATTCATCCATTTTTTTTCATTTCAATAATATTCCTGTCGAAGGAAATAATTGGAAAGGGAAGCTTCAATTTTTATTCGCTCGAGGGATTAGAGAATTTGAAAAAATTTTAGGACCTCGGGAATCCAAAGTATTAAATTTAGGCCTCACCCCTCGAAAGGCAGTGGTGGAAATTTTAAAAGACTGTGGCATGCCGGAAGATGAAATTTTTGTAAAGAAACGACATTATTTTATTGCCCAATCTGGGTCCACAAGACTTAAGTATGCTCCCTGGTGGGGAGGGAAGTTCCCAGCCCCACTAATAAGCACGAAGGAAGCGGACTCGATGAATTTTTAGAAGCAGGGGCGAATGATCATACCCCGAAAAATTGGATTTATTGCAATGCTCGGTTCATAAATCCCAAAGCAGAGTTGCAGAAAAAAAGCTTTTGAAAAAAATTTGGCGAAACGCTTAGCTCACGGCCCTTGGGTTCGAGAAATAGCTCAACTGTCGTTGAAAGATCGGGGTATTAAAATAATCTTTCAGGATTTTAAGGAAGAAGTAAATCAAATTATTACAAAAGATAAAAATGAGATAATGGAGCATGAGACGTTGCTAGATAAAGTTAAAAACTGTATTTATTTGATTCCCGTGATAGGCTTTGGTGAACTGATTGTCGATGGATTTCAAGAAAGAAAATGGTGGAAAGTTTTGTTAGGTGGTCTCCACTTTTCAATTGACGGATAGTTGTGGGAGACCGGGATAGCCTCCCTAGCGTCGTAAGTGATGAAGGAGGTAGGGGAGAGGAAGCTTTAGCACGGGAAAAGATGGCAGCCTCTTCAGTTAGAATACTACTAGGAAAATTAGGTCTTTTTCTTGCCAATGTTCTAAAAGAAGGGGTTATCAATTTAAATCAAAATCCCTTTATAACTATGCCGAAAGTCGTTGTGGACTCTCCTTCCGAGGTCTCCGTTGTTGAGCCTCTCAACTAGTCTATCTCTCTGATGAGAAACGATTGGCGGCTGTGGAGCTGGAGTGAAAATTTTATCATGAAATTGATCCTTGGAGGCGGAGGTGGGAAAACGTTGGATTTTTAAAAGTTCTGATGAGCCGGCTAAGTTTACCGTGACTTGATTGAAAAGCCTAGAATGATATTCTCTTATTGAACCTTGGTCCGAAGCAGAGTTAAAACAGTGATATATGGTTATAGAAACGCTGGAATTTTTCAAGGATCCTGATAATTTTTCAATAGAGAACGTCTGGTGTACCGTGGTTACATTACAACGTTGTAGCTGTGCTGATTTTAAGATGAAAACTGTTTGTTTAAATTTAAACCGCCGAATCGAAGAGCGAGGAGTACGCTATTTGGATGATGACCACCTTGGAAATCTGTATTATGAAGGGCAGCCGTTCCAACGATTCCGAAATCTTATTCATGAAATAACGTATCCATTAATGAGAAAAGACAACTTAGCTTCGGTCCAGATTCAAAATAAGTTAACTGCCTTCAGTCCGACGCAATTCTGCTCTTGATAGTGCTCATCGGGAGGGGTAGTTTGGTCCACGGACAAAGTTATCTATGAATCGATGAATTCACCGGTAGCGCAACGCATCCCCTATCGATTTTATAAGCCCGATCGGGATATAAGTATAGAAACATATTAAGGTCTCGGATGGTGGAAGAAAATAGTTATTTATACAAAAAACTTGACGCAGCCATACCCATCGAGAATTTAAATATGTTGCCGGCGAGGAACTTGATAAACGCTATACTGTCCAGGTAGTGCAAGATTTTTCGATCGACTACCTACGCCTCCCATCATACCAGAAAGTTCTTTCTTAACCCGCTCTTTATCCATCTTTAAGAGTGAGGAGGTGGAACTGGAAGAGTTAAAAGGATTCTTTTTTGTACTTTACTGATGTAAAACGGGAGCCCTATTTTTTATTAAAGATCTTTTTGATATCTAATATTCGGCGGCGATAGTGGATGAAACGGAACGGTTCGAATTTATTAGTTTGAAATTAGGAAAAACCGTTGTTTCAGAAAAAATAAAGCTATTTATATCTTAAATAAAAGATGGCGCCTCTTATTTGTCGGATAAAGGTATTATTCCTGTTGGAAAAAGCGACGTTCGTTAATGAAAATACTCTCATTATTGGCTAATAAAAAGTTAGGAGAAATGCCCTTGGAGCTTCAATTTAGTAATCATGGTTTTATACCACAGCTAACCGATCAGATTTTTCAAGAAGCGGAAATGAGTCAGTATTCCAGACAGTTAGCAGAGGCCTTCATTTTTTCCTGGGAATATCGAAGAGAAAAATAATTACTCAGTTCTTGGGCTACGTCGAGCCGTAGGGCTTTTGGACGCCGAAAAATTGACTGTAAAAGAAACCTCAATTATTGCTTAAAATTCAGTCAATAATATACAATAGATCGACGTTAAACCGCCGTATCCCAATTGCCCCGATGATGGGATGCACCAATCACCATTTCCGTATGTTCATGCGCCAGATCTCTCGGCACCTGCTGATTTATACGGAAGTGGCGCGCTGTTTGGACTATTCACCCGAAACACATCTTGCTACTGTAAGTGGGCGGTTTAGACCCTCAATCATTAGCGCTTTGCGCCCGGTCTGGAAGAAGAAAAGATTTTGACGAAATTAATTTAAATGTAGGGCGCCTGAGCGGAAGAGTGACAGCTGAGCGATTTGGCGCTTGCCTGTTAAAAAAGCAAAATTGGTGGCTGATTGTGTGGTTGCCATGAGTGCGGAGGCAAATATTCCAGTTTTAGTTAAGAGACCCGGACAGGGGTGGACGATCAAGAGAGCTATGAGCATTTATACCATTTTGTAAAAACGGTTGTTGAGGCAGGCTGTCGGATTTTTGTTATTCATGCGCGTAAAGCGTGGCCAAACGGTTTAACTCCTGCGGAAAATCGTACCGTTCTGGCCGCTCGCGTGCCCGATGGTGTATCAGCTTAAACGGGATTTTCGGGGTTAGAAATTATCATAATGGCGGAATTAAAACGATTGAAGCAAATTAATGGTCATTTGCAGGAAGACGGGGTAATGATCGGACGAGAGGCCTATGCTAATCCGCTATTCTGCTCGCGCCTCTGATGATGATTTTCCTAAGCCAGCCTTTCGCTAAGGAGTACCTGAAAAAACACATGGCATTGACGTCGAAAAGGGTCTTATTGCGGCATCTGTCTTATGTGACAAAACAATTGGCGAACGCTGTTCCCCTGTATCATGGTTCGTCACTTGAAAGGTTTGTTTCAAGGACAGCCCGGCGCGAAAAAATGGCGTCGGTTTTTGCATGAAAATACCCGACAAGAGGGCCACTCCACCGTAACAATTATTAACAATTAACAGGTCACTAGTGAGCCTTTAGAAATGAAATGATTATTTTTTATTTTCGGGCGAAGTGTTTAGCGGCTTATCGTTTCGCATATTTTTTGCGGAAACGCTCGACGCGCCCGGCAGTATCCACCATTTTTTGTTGACCAGTGTAGAAGGGATGGCAGGCTGAGCAGATTTCAAGGTGAAGCTCACGGTCCAAAGTAGATCCGGTCATAAAGGTGTTGCCGCAACTGCAAGTTACTTTAATTTGTTTATAAGGAGGATGTATGTTTTCCTTCATGGCACATTCTCAAAATTAACTGATGTTTCATGTTTCAGGAATTGGAATCGCTAAACTATAGCCTAATTTTCTCTTCGTGACAAGCGGCTTTTCACTGCTGGTTAAAATGGTAATCTGGGGCGGCTATGAACAATCTAATTAATTTAAGGGCCGTTCTCCCCAACTGGCCGTGGGTTATTTGCGGACTAAGGGCTCTTTTCTATTTTTATGCTTATCTGCTTCGTATTCTCCCCAGCGTGGCTGATCCGCAGTTGCTGATTACCTATGGCAAGCGCCCTAGTTGCCTGCGGTTTCGGCAATTTTTTATTTGCAAACTCTGAAAGTCTACTACTTACTTATATCGGGCGATTTTTCGTTGGATTGAGCTCAGCCTTTGCATTTATGGGATGTTAAAGATGGCTTGTATTTACCTCCCTACTTATCGATTCATTTTTATCACGGGAACAATTACCTCATTTGGTATACTAAGAGGTATTATTGGCAACACATTATTGATCTCTTTCGTAAGTTACCAAGGTTGACGTTTAGCCAATTTTTCCATAGCCTCCCTTGGTGTATTGATAGGGTTAGGAATGTTGTTAATGGAAAATCGAGAATTCCGTAACCATCGTGTGTTGGCGCTTACTTTGAAAGAAGTGTTTCGAGGATTATGGGCATTATTTTGCAACCGGCAAATTTGGGTTAACTGCGCGGTGGGTTGCCTATTATTTATCCCTTTGGTTGGATTTGAAGACTTTTTTGGCATCTCTTATTTAGTGGGTGTTTATCATTTGTCGCCGCCGATTGCAGCGGAAGGTATTTCCTTAATCTATTTAGGTTGGTTTTGCGGAGCGCCGTTTGTAGGATGGATTTCAGACAGTCTCAAATCTCGACGAATGCCTCTAACGGTGGGAGCCACTTTTTCTGCTATCTTGTTATCTGTGATTCTCTATGTACCCAATTTAACTCATGAATTATTATTTTTATCGTTATTTTTTCTAATTTTTTCTAGGATTATTTGGCAGCATGCAAGTGATTGTCTTTTCCATCAGTGAGAATTAAGCCCTCATCCATTAACCGTAACAGGCATTGCTCTAACCAATACCGTTGTAACATTTTCCGGGGTTTCTCTTTTGTTTATTAAGTGTTTTATTGAATTTATCCTGGTCGGATTATGCCACTAATCGAATTTCATTTTATGCTTGGAATTATTAATTAGCTTTTGGCATATTACCGCTGAGTTTAATTGTCGCTGTTTTTTTAACTTCATATATCTAGAGGAGACTAATTGTAATCGCCTGACTGAAATGACTGCTCAAAAAGGAAATAAATTTCAGGTATTTGCAGTTGAGGTAAAAGCAAGAAATTTAACTTTTAGCTGCCTTTGCGAGTATTCGTAAAGCGTGAATGTCTGTTTTCATTAAATCAGCCAAAGCTTCGTAAACTAATCGATGGCATTCGATAAGATTTTTATTTTTAAACGCCTTTGCTGTGATTTCTACTTTAAAATGGCCTTTCCCTTCGTTGGCGAAGGGGTGGCCAATGTGATAACAGCTTTCATCGGTTACGATTAATTTTTCAGGATTAAAAACTTCTGTGAGTCGTTTTTGAATCCGATTAGCTTGTTGTTGGTAGTTCATGGGCGTCAAGGAAAAATTTTTTAAAGGGAAAAATGGTAACGCGAGAATAGGCATTGGCTGTAACATAAGGGTCAGCTGATGCCCATTCACTAGCAACGTCAATATTTTCGAATTCTGCTACGATGAGTGAGCCTTTGACCCCGCTGACGATAGGATTTTCATTATCTTCATTTGATAGCGGGCTAGCGAGTAAAAAGCTTTTTTCATGTAATTCTTTTAATCGTAGTAAATAGGCCTCTCGAATGCTTCCACGGCGTTCAAAGCCATCGTCACAATCTTCATAATAAATGGCGTAGTAGATCATCACCTGTTATTCGTTTTTAAGTTTTGGGCATATCGGGCAATATAAAAAGCTTGCCCGAGGATGAAAATTAACATCAGCGCTAAAGTGGCGAACAATTTAAAATCGACCCACGTATTAGTATCAAAATTATAAACAACAAATAGATTTAAAACGCCGAGAACTAAAAAAAATAAAGCCCAGCTTAAATTTAAACGTGACCATGTTTTCGCAGGTAACTCGATTTTTTCTTTTAGCATTCGACACACGAGGGTGTGTTTTCCAAAAAAATGGCTAGCGAACAACACAATAGCAAATATCCAATAAACGATTGTGGGTTTCCATTTAATAAAAATAGCGTTGTGAAAAACTAGCGTGAAGCTGCCAAGCAATAGGATAAAGAATAACGCAATCACATGAAATTTTTCGAAGCGACGGAAACGAATCCAATAAGTGCTGACTTGTAAAGCAGAAGCCACCATTGCTGCTGCCGTGGCAATATAGATACCCAAGAATTTATAAGCAATAAAAAAACAAATGATGGGAAAATAATCAAATAAAAATTTCATAGTATTCATAGTATATTAAAGAGCCCCTCTGCTTTTGCCCCACGTAATATACTATCATTAAGCTATGGCGACAATTCATATTCATCCCGATAATCCCCAGGCGCGGCTGGTTAAGCAGGTGATAGAAACCTTTAGGGCTGGGGGCATCCTCGTTTATCCTACCGATTCGGGGTATGCCTTGGGATGTGGTTTAGGAAACAAATCAGGGACCGAGCGCATTCGTCGGCTACGCCAATTAAATAAAGTTCATCCGTTTACGCTGTTGTGCCGTGATTTATCTGAAATTGCTGTGTATGCACGAATTACTAACCCTGTTTTTCGATTTTTAAAAGCGCATACGCCAGGCCCTTATACTTTCATCTTATCGGCGACGCGGGTAGTCCCCCGGCAATTACAACACCCTAAACGGAAAACGATCGGTATCCGAGTGCCCGATCATCGAGTCATTCAAGCTATATTGGAACAGCTGCAGGAACCATTAATGAATGTCACTTTGATTTTTCCAGGAGAACAGTGGGCGCCTTCTGAGATCAGTGAAAGAGAACAGGAGTTAACAACTCAAGTTGATTTAATTGTGAACAGCGGTGTTTGTGGGGTGGAGCCGACTACTGTGATTAATCTCGTTGATGGCAAACCAACTATTCTCCGTGAAGGAAAAGGCGATATCAGCGACATGTGAGCTTTCTTCCATTACTTAGATGCTCTCTTCTATTGAAATGTGTTATTTTTAACCATCTGTTTTTCCCTTTTATTGCCAATTTTTGAGATAAGATTAGAATGAGTAACGAAAAATTTCTTTTTATCCTATCAATCACGGATGCTATTAGTTCTTATTTTTCTATCGGACCGTTGATTTATGAACCTATGGCGATATCAATTGGTAAAATTAACCAAGTTTGGGAAATAGAAATGAAAAAAATACATTTCGCTTTAAAGCGAGCATCAACCAAGCGTCTTTGTAAAGAAACTGAAAAAATCGCTCGGTATTTGCAACAAGCAAATTGCCTGTTGTTACAGCCTTAAAAGGGGTCCAGGGGTCCATATTATTTTTAACTGTTTGAGTGGGTAGAAGGAAAGGTAATGTCCATCGATGAAATATTACCACAACAAGCAGAGAAAATAGGGAGGTTGTTTTTAATTTTCATCAGATGAATCTCACGCCTAGACAATTTGATCTAACCGTTTTAAACAATTTATTTTATGATTATCCCTTCAATAAGGCAGAGTGGGTGCGTGTGGTTAATATGGCGTGTGCCTTAAAAATAAATAGCGACGATAAATTTCAATCATTTATTAGCGGAATTAATCGCCGTCAGCAAAGCAAGCCGGGAAGCAACAGCCAGACTGAAACCATCTCGCCTCTCGCCTGATCAGCCATCGTGATATCAGTCCCCAGAATGTTATTTGGAGCTCTGATGACGACCCTGTGTCATTATTGATTGGAGAATCAGCGGGGTTTATCCACCATGGTAGGGATGCTTGGAAGCGCGTTTGATTGGGGTGTGGTTCACTATGATAAAATCGATGGCTCAAGACATAACGCCTTACTTCAAGGCTACCAGCAAGCCGGCAGATCAATCTCTCAGATACCACTTGCCTTTAATGCCCTTATCTGGCAGAAATTGCTTTTTGAATAGTCTTAGCGATCTCCATCGAGATTCGATCGAATTCTGCCGCATCAACTTGACGACGAATATTTTCTTTTGTAAAAGAAGTTTCAGTCATCAATGTTGCTCCATTGTTTTATTACAATAGCTTAAGCGATAAATATTAAAGTTACTTTAAAGATCATTGATCAATTTCGAAAGGCCTACACTCAACCTTTTGATAAGCATACGATAGTTGAGTCATCCCTGCACGGGCAGGGGATTGTGGGTCTCCATCATGATATATAAATAGCGTTAAGAGAAATCCCCAGAATACCCTAGGGATTACGGGCACGAGCGATCGTGCGGGAATTGATTTTATACAATTGTGAC
>NZ_VFIV01000061.1 GCF_019425495.1 Coxiella endosymbiont of Ornithodoros amblus | reverse complement strand
TACGGCTTAGAAAATGTAAGGGAAATTATTTTCAACCCAATAATCAATTGCTTCAATTAAAACAAGCCTTTCCATTAATTCCACCTGCTCAGGAAACAAACTCATCGCTTTCCTTCGTGTATGGAGTCATGAACAAAATTTCTAAATAATAATAATTTAACATATCCGTAGTAAAATTTTGTTACTAAGTGAATTATTAAAAATTAAAGAGGTATTTATGAGTCGAAATGTATATGAGCTGTCTAGTGTAGGATTCTTCAGCAAGATTTTTGGTTCACTCTGTTGTTGTGGTTCTAATGAGGAGGCCAGCTAACCTCTCAATGAAAATTAGAGGTTATTAATGATTCGCAAATAAATTTGAATGAGGACACTTTCCTAGCTTTTTGGGGTAGCTAAGTACGATCGTTCTGTTCGGAGTGATAATAGTGTAATTGATGAATACAATAATTGGTATTGGAGTTTTGATGGAAGGTAACGAAAAGACATTCAAAATAAAAATATGCAGCCTCACCCTAAATGCATTAACGCAAAGATCAGCAACGTAAGGGCGATGAGGATTTCAAAGATGATAAATGGTTTTCCGCCGATGACCTCGTAACCGACAGCGATTTTTTTCACGTAACGGCCGCTCCACACCATTAATGCAGGCAACAAGGTAAGTAAAATGACACATAAAATACCGGCGTAATTTAAACTTGCAATGAAAAGGCCTGGATAGAACAGAATGACTAAAAGCGGTGGGGTTAGGGTTAATGCAACCAATAACCAGCGGCTGCTTTTTTCTTTTTTAATTTTCAAACCATCCGCCATAAAATCTGATAAGCACAAAGAAACTCCAAGAAAAGAAGTTACGATACAAATAGAAGTAAAAAAGCGGATTAATCCTTTCACAAGGTCGCCATTTACGTGAGCAGATAAAGTATTACTCAATTCGCTCAGGGCGTCGGTGGAAGCGGTCATGTGAATTAAACCATTAGCTCCATGGCTTCCGAGCGTTCCGTTGACAACAAAAGTCCACAATAAATATAAAATCAAGGGCATCAGGTTGCCGATGGCAATCGTTAATCGCAAAACATTGACTTGGCTTTTCAAATAACTTCGCAAAGTAGGCACAATAGTGGCGTAACCGAATGAAGTGGTGATCACCATGACGGCACCAGATAAGAGCGCTAAATGGCCGCCGGAAAGTTTGCCTACATCGATATGCGGCGAAATAAATAAGACCAGTAAAAAATAAACCGCTAATTTCGTTGACATCAAACCGCGGTTGACTAAATCCACGGCACGCACCCCATAAATCAAAACCGCTCCTAAAGTCACAACGAATAAAATTGAATCGAGCCACGTCGGCGTGGGGATATTAATCAATGACAACAAATTATGAATTAAGTCAGTCCCGCCAGACATGTAGGCAGCTAATAGCGTATATAACAACAATAAATAGCTGATCCAGGTGATTAACTGACCCGCCTTACCCAGCGTTATTCGCGCCATTGAAATGAGATTCGTATTTTCCGGGAGCCATAAATTAGCTTCTAAAATGTAAAAAGCGGCTAACGCTGTGATTAGCCAAGCAGCAAAAAATAATAAAATAGAGTGATAATAACCACCGGCAGCGATTGTAATGGGCAAGGCCAACATGCCTCCGCCGACCGATGTGCCGATAATTAATAAAGTAGCGCCAAAAACTTTTCCGCAAGTCGTTCCAGCTTTTGGGGATTCAACCTCATTGACGAGTGAAACGTCTTGAGATTTATCGAAGATGGTATTTAAGGGTTCCATAAATCACCTAAATTTTAATATCTCACAAAACTAATGCTTAAACACCTGAAGACCTTGTAATATCATTAAAGCTTGATATAGCTGATAATCGGTTTTCGCTAATCGCAGTTGGGTTTGTAATAAATTTTTCTCTTCTTCGGTCTTTCTGGGATTTGCCTTAGCGGACGGAACGCCGTCATTGGGCAAATGATTTTGGAAATCAGCTTCATCCAATGTTAACTGTGATTTAGGAGGCGTAATATTGAATTCCGGAACTGCAACATTCGGTATAATGCCTTTGGCCTGAATTTCGTGGCCTGCTGGGGTGTAATACAAGGCAGTCGTTAGTTTAATCGCGTTCCCTTTCCCAATGGGTAAAACGGTTTGGACCGACCCTTTCCCAAAGCTGGGCGTTCCCATGATAATAGCGCGTTTGTAATCCTGAAGAGCGCCAGCCACAATTTCTGAAGCAGAGGCCGATCCACCGTTGATCAGTACGACCATCGGTGTGTGGGGAATGAGATCGCCAGGCGTAGCCTTAATTTCAATATCGGCGCCCGGAACGCGTCCTTTTGTATAAACGATGAGGTCGTTATAGCGGTGCATCTTACTCGCATCAAGGAAATTGTCTGCCACCTGGGCGCTGACATCGAGTAAGCCACCGGGATTATTACGCAGATCGAGGACTAAACCTTTCAAAAGGCCTTGCGATTCTTTTTTCAATTTATCAATTGCATCACGCAACTGGTTTTCCACTGGCCCTTGGAAGAAAGTGACTCGGACATAACCGTAACCGGGTTCTAAAGTTTTGCTTTTTACACTAACCAAATGAATTGGTTTACGTTGAATTGAAAAAATTAAAGGCTTATTCGCACTTTTGCGTAAAACCGTTAACTTGACGGTGGTCTGTTTTTTGCCTTTAATTCGGCTCACCGCTTTCGAAAGACTCATGTTTTGAACTAATTGGTCGTCAATTTTAACAATATAATCGTTGTGTTGGATGCCTGCGCGTGCGGCGGGGGAATCTTCCAGCGGGCTAATGACTTTTAAAAGACCCTCTTTGGAGAGCGTGAGCTCGATGCCAACGCCCACAAATTCTCCAGAGATGGTGGTTTTCAATTCTTTCAAGTCGTTGTTGTCGAGATAGCTGGAGTGGGGGTCGAGGTTGGCTATCATGCCGCTAATTGCGCTGTCGAGTAATTTTTTATTACTCACATTTTTAATGTAATACTGATGGATCAATGCAATGGCCGTCACAAAACGTTCGATGTCTTTTCTGGAGAGCTTATCGCTTTTGTCTTCCGCCGGAGTGGAAATCAGCATTTTTGGTAAAAAGGGAGAAGAAAAAGCGAACACCGTGGTAAATCCCGGACTGATGAAGGCGGCAACCGCGATAGCTATAATCTTTCTTTTTAGGCTCATTGATTCTCTCCTCTATGACACCACAGGGTTGGATTTAGCGGCTTAGCATTATGACGAATAGCAAAATAAAGCGGCTTGTTTTTCGTAGCCGCCGCTTTGATCCACTATAGCGACCAAATCACCCTTTTGGACTATGCGCCGGTTTTTTATACAAATTATTATTTCGAGCGTATAGCGTCATATAAGCATGTCCATGGTTGATAATCAATAATAAACCTAGCCGGGGAGCCACTTTGCAAAAACGACTTTGCTACTAGCAACTGCATAAACAGGCTGATCCTCTCGCGCTCTTATCAAAATGCCATCCCATTTTAATTCACTCTGGCCAATGGGGATTCCAAAATAAGGCAAAACGGAGCCTTTAGTGGGCCAGCTTAATTTGCCTTTTAAAGCGGCAAAATCTTGCTTCATGATGGCTTTAATCTGATGTTGTTTTTCAGTCGGTTGATGGTTTTCTCAAGGAGACGTTTATCGGCTAATAATTCAGCCAGTCGTTGGTTTTTCGTTTTAATTTTGTTTTAAGTTCCACAATCGCTTGCTGGCGTTCCTGTTTGAGAGCCCAAGTCGAACTCGCTCATCGCTTTGTTTTTTTGAAGATTTTGCAGAATGTACGTTTGGACCTGAATTGAAATTTGATTTTGGCTCAAGCGGGCAAGCGTGGAATTGTAAATTGTGAATAGCAAATAGCTGACCTTTACTGAGATAATGATAATACTATAATGAAGATGGGCTGACGCGCTGCGAATCGTTTTGGCTCAGAATGAGCTTGAGATAAGACTCTCTCTCAACCTATCATAATAAGCAGCTCGAAGATAGTCGGCAAGTTCGGCGCGTTCTGTTACAAGTTTGGCTTGATAAGTGGTTTGATCGTGATGTAACTCCTCAAGGAGTTGCGATTCTTTTTTTAGAGCGGATTCGCTTTTTTGTAATTGAAGTCGTATACGTCCTGAAGCAATTTCTGCGGTTTTTAATCTTTTCAAAAAAATGTTCGTTTTTTTCTTTCGAGAGCATCGCTTTTAGGGTTTCGATTTTGTAATTAATTTGTTTAGGGTCGGTGGGAGTGGTGGCAAATGCTTCGGGTGGAGTCATCATTGAAACCATCATTCCATAATTCGTCCTCCCGTGGTTTATCTGCGGAATCCAGGAAATATCCGAGTGCGACGTTTCTCTGGATCCCGCAGACAAGCCGCGGGAGGATGAGCTGTTCAGAAATCGGAGTACGAATGAGAAGACAATCCATGCAATTGAAAATAAAAAACACGCAAAATCCTTCGCATAAGTTACTTCAGCGTAATCAAGGTACGCCCTGTCATTTCCCTTGGTTTTTTAAGGCCCATCAAGTAAAGTAATGTGGGGGCCACGTCGTCCAATGCGCCCACTTCTTTACAAAACTCGGCTTCCCTCCCTACGTAAATTAATGGTACCAAATTACTCGTGTGGGCTGTATGGGGCTGGTTAGTTTTTTCATCAAACATTTTTTCGGCATTGCCGTGATCAGCGGTGATTAACGCTTCCCCACCAACGGATTGGAGGGCAGTAATTATCCGTTTTAGACAATCATCAATAACCTGAATGGCTTCTCTCGTGGCCGTTTCATTGCCCGTGTGTCCAACCATATCAGGATTGGCAAAATTACAAACGATAAGGTCGTAATTATCGTTTTGAATGATTTCTACTAATTTATTGGTTATCTCAACCGCACTCATTTCAGGTTGAAGATCATAAGTAGCTACCCTCGGGGAGGGGATTAACAGTCGATCTTCGCTGCTAAAAGGGACTTCTTGTCCGCCATTTAGAAAATAAGTGACATGGGCGTATTTTTCAGTTTCAGCAATGCGCAACTGACGATAGCCCCTCGCTGATAAATATTCACCCAAGGTATTGGGTAATTCCAATGGCGGGAAAGCCACGGCTGCATTGATGTCTTTAGCATAAGCAGTTAACGTGACGAACGCTGAAAGTTTGGGCCTTACTTGACGATTAAATGCCGTAAAGTGAGCACTACAAAATGCGTAGGTGAGTTGCCGTGCACGGTCAGCGCGAAAATTCATAAAAACAACGACATCATCATCTTCTATAATAACAGGCGTTTCGTTATTGCGGTGAATGGTGGTGGGGCTCACGAATTCATCGGTATTACCCTGTTCATAAGCAAGCATCAAACCTTCTTTTGCCGTGGGTACATGAAGTTGAGCGACGCCTTGCGTCAATAAATCATACGCTTTTTTAGTTCTGTCCCAGCGTTTATCACGATCCATGGCGTAATAACGTCCAATGAGAGAAGCTATTTTTCCATTTCCGTAAGTGTGAAATTGACTTGTGATTTTTTCGATTGAAAGTAAAGCCGATTTTGGTGGTGTATCGCGACCATCGAGAATAGCGTGTAAATAAATTTTTTTAATGCTGTGACGATAAGCGAGTTCAAGCAGGGCAGCAATCTGATTATCTCGGCTGTGAACACCGCCGGGGGAAAGCAAACCGAGAATATGAACGGCTTTGTTGAGTACTTTGGCTTTTTCAAGCGCTTCAATCATAACGAGATTTTTATAGAATTCTCCGCTGGAGATCGCCGCATCAATCCGTGTTAAATCTTGAGACACTTTACGTCCTCCGCCAATATGGAGATGGCCTACTTCTGAATTTCCCATCTGCCCATCTGGCAATCCCACCGCCTTGCCGAAGGCTTCCAATAGTATGTAAGGATAATGGCGAAATAATTTATCTAATGTCGGTGTGTTGGCTTTTTTGATGGCATTGTGCGTGATTTCATCACTTTCGCCAAAGCCGTCGAGGATAATCAGCACCATAGGTTTTGGGTTTTGGTTATCGGTTTGTGTCATCAGGAAATCTCAAATTAGAATAGCTAAAAAGATTGCCATTCTATAGGGAATAGAGGCTTATTTCGAGAGTCCGATCTTAAGATTTATTTAAGTCGTCTACCCTATACTGCTTGTATCATTATAATATAACCATTTAGTTGAAAAATCGGAGCGCAAATGCGATTCAATAGTGCTGCTAAGGCGGATCAGCACACGAGTAAAGGGAATCGTTTTATTTAAAAAGCTTATCTTCCAGAGATTATTTTCAGTTTGAAAAGAAATTAGAGGTGCAATTGAAGCGGGATTCAGGGCAGGGTCGAAAAAAATGGAACTCAAATTGCAGGATAGCTTTGGTAAAGAACGAGTTTACGTGATATCAGTGATTTCTATACGACTACCTTCAAAAAGGGAGGAGAATAGCATTGTTTGATTTTTTCCAGCGGTGAGAACAAATATTCTTTAGACTCTAATCGTTCCATTGTTAGCACGCATGTAAATGAGAATTATTGACAGCTGCGTTGTATGAAGGGATTGAAGATGGCTGCATGATTTTTCTTAAAGCCAACGTTGGATAACTCTATTGCTATTTTGAATCAGCAGGAAAAATATTCCAATATTTGCATATTTATTTAATACATTAGTTAGATGCTTCTTTCGATTTCGATCGTTTTAAAAAGTGTTTTTTCACTCTTTCCCATACAATTCGCTGTCTTATTACGAGCTGTCTGTGTTGTGTTGCCCGCAAAGTTCAACAATTTATTTTTCAGAGTTAACCATGTTGCGCCGATTATTGCCTCGCCTATCCACTGATATAAATGTTCGATTTTATCAAAATCTCAAAAACCAATTACCTAAAATTACTAAACTAATTAATGACTACTACTAATAGTTGTCAGAAGTTAGAGTGCAAACCGATAAAACTTATGTATCAGAAAGTAACTTATTATTGTTATTTCCCATTGATCAAAGAGCTTTTTAAGAATTGGGCGTCGAAAAAAGCAGCGTATTGAAACATTATTTGTTAGCAATTCTGAACATTAATTATCTATAATAACAAAAAATCATTGTAAATAGTCCAATAGCGTGTGGTTCTTATGAAGATGCCTATGAGAGTTTAGGTCAACAATTTCAAACGAATGATAGCGGAAGAAAAATCCGCGGATGAAATTCTCTGCTTGGAAATAGATTTGGATTATGAAGAGAAAATTGACAGCGCTGAGGATTTTTTTGAGCCCGAAGAGAAATCTCTCTCCGAATCTATCAAAAAAATTGTTGATAAGATCAGAGAACCTGATGCAGCGCAATTTTACTTTAATTATTAAGTATAAGTTACTTAAACTAAACGAAGATCAAGCGAAACCTAAACGGTGTGTTGGTAACGAATCATTGCCAAGGTTTTTTCGTGGCTTTCCCTCGCTCGGCAAAACTAAAAATAAAAAAATAGTTTTAGCAAAGAGAGTGATTAATTTGCTTCAAGAAGCTTCTGACTGAATTTACCTCTTAACCTAGCATTGGTTATTCGGCCTCACGATTTAAATCGGCTAACATGGGTACCTGGATGAATCACGCAAGGTTGATGCTTATTTATCAGGCTATCGGGTTCACAGAGCCACCGCATGAATCAGCATCATCAACCCCAGGTTTTATTTAACGTCCTTAACATCACATTGCCGCGTTTACTAATCCGCGACAAGACCTCCTTATTCCCACTCGAGTGTTGTGG
>NZ_VFIV01000025.1 GCF_019425495.1 Coxiella endosymbiont of Ornithodoros amblus | reverse complement strand
TGCAATAAATATCAACACCAAGTATTTTAATATCTTTCATCACATGCTCTTTATTTAAAATAGAAATTCTGTGTTGGCGCATTATAACGCCCCCTTTAAAGAGCGCACTTTTCATTGGGTTGTTTTTTTATTCTAAGGCCAATTCGCTAAAAATATGAACAATTTAAACTTTAATTTCTTTTCTTTCCACCCTAGATAAGTTATCCACAGCGAGATAGAATTGAGTGTCTTACAAACTCCAAAATTTCTGAATTTGCATGATTATGTCATTACCAATCTCATTGTGGGATAAATGTCTCTCTTATTTGCGCGACGAAATTCCGCCGCAACAATACAACACGTGGATTCGTCCGCTGCATGCTATCGAATCCAAACAAAATGGTTTACTACTACTCGCACCAAACCGATTTGTTTTGGATTGGATCAATGAGCGTTTTCTAAACCGCATCACAGAACTTTTGGACGAGCTATCCGATACACCTCCTAAAATAAGACTTCAAATAGGAAGTAAGTCCACAGAAACTCCAATCAAAAATTACCATGAGCCCTCTCATAGAAACGCAGCCCCTTTCCCTGGGAACACTACGATTTCTCACACCCAAGCAAATATCAATAATAATTTTACTTTTGATAGTTTTGTCGAAGGCAAATCGAATCAATTAGCACGAGCAGCCGCCACCCAGGTAGCTGAAAATCCCGGACAAGCTTATAATCCTCTTTTTATTTATGGAGGTGTCGGGCTTGGTAAAACACATTTAATGTACGCTGTTGGCAACGCTATTTTGAGAAAAGATTCGAGTAAAAAAGTTTTATACCTCCATTCAGAACGATTTGTTGCTGATATGATCAAAGCGTTGCAACACAATGCAATGAATGAGTTTAAGCGCTTCTATCGCTCTTTAAATGCGCTGTTAATTGATGATATTCAATTTTTTGCAGGCAAGGATCGATCACAAGAAGAATTCTTCCATACTTTTAACGCGTTATTGGATGGTCAACAGCAAATCATCTTAACCTGTGACCGATACCCCAAGGAAATTAGTGGATTAGAGGAGCGTCTCCAATCTCGATTTGGGTGGGGCTTGACCGTCGCCATTGAGCCACCCGAATTGGAAACACGGGTGGCAATTTTGGTCTCAAAAGCAGAACAATTGAAGGTAAATCTTCCCCATGAAGTTGCTTTCTTCATCGCCAAGCATATTCAATCCAATGTGCGGGAACTGGAAGGCGCTTTAAAGCGGGTGATCGCTAACGCCCACTTTACGGCGCAATCGATAACGGTTGACTTCGCCCGTGAGGCACTCAAGGATCTACTCACGCTTCAAGCTCGATTGATCACCACTGAAAATATCCAGAAAACGGTGGCTGCATATTATAAGATTAAAGTGGCCGATCTATTAGCAAAACGACGCAATCGCTCGGTCGCGCGCCCCCGACAAATGGCCATGACTCTCGCCAAAGAGCTTACTAATCACAGCCTTCCTGAAATTGGTGATGCTTTTGGAGGTAGAGATCACACGACGGTCTTACACGCCTGTCGCAAAGTAAAAGAATTGCTTGCTACCTCGCTGGATATCTTAGAAGATTATAAAAATTTGATGCGGATTTTGTCGGGGTAAAGAGAAGTTGGCTAAAAGAACTGTCCCCTCTCCCTAGGGGGAGCGGGGATTTTAAAAACTAACTACCACGCTTCTTTGCCCTCCCCTAGCCTCTTCCGCTTCCAGGAGAGGAAGTGTGAAAGTAGCATTAAGGGTTTTACAACTTTATCGAGAATAACACTAAGGCATTTATTTATTTTAAAGTACTAATATTTTTTTTGGGGGTAGCCTATGAAATTAAATTTGATCCGTGAAACATTATTAAAACCGTTACAATTGGTTATCGGGGTTGTCGATCGCAAACAGACCTTGCCCATTCTTTCCAATGTTCTGCTCTCTATTGAAACGGATCAACTTTCTATTACAGGCACCGATCTTGAAGTCGAGCTCATTGGGCAAACCAAATTGGATAAACATTCAACACAATCTTCTCGCCTCACCATTCCTGGCCGAAAATTAATAGATATTTGCCGCGCTTTGCCCGACAACGCCCCTATCGAGCTTTATCGCGATAAAGAAAAAATTATTCTTCGCTCGGGCCGCAGTCGCTTTATGCTTTCTACTCTGCCTTCGGAAGACTTCCCCGCTATAGAAAGACGTAAAAGTCAGCTTGAACTCTCTCTCCCTCAAGGGACGTTTCGCCATCTCTTACACCGAACCCATTTTGCGATGGCCCAACAGGACGTTCGGTATTATTTGAACGGCTTATTGCTCGAAACTTACCCTAACAAATTACGCGCTATTGCCACTGACGGGCACCGCCTAGCCGCTAATACTTTACTGGCTCAAACAAACACAGAGCACCGTTTACAAATTATCATCCCACGTAAAGGAATTATTGAGCTCTTGCGTTTACTCAGGGAAGATGAAGTGCTAGCCACTATCCGAATTGGGAATAATCACATCGGGGTTTCTACTAACGACTTTGCGTTTACTTCTAAATTAATTGAGGGCCGTTTTCCGGATTGTGAGCGCGTTATTCCGAAGGATGGCGATAAACAATTTGTTATTGATCGGGATATTCTAAAACAGGCCCTCAGTCGAACAGCTATTTTATGCAATGGAAAGTTTAAAGGGGTCCGTTTCGAGCTTCGACAAGGATTATTGCGAATTTTAGCCACCAATCCAGAACAAGAAGCCGCCGAAGAAGAAATTAATATCAACTATACGGGAGAAAATTTAGACATTGGTTTTAATGTCGGTTATTTGCTCGATATTCTAAATGTAGTTAACTCTGGAAACATTCGATTAACCTTTTCAACGGCCGATAGCAGCGTTTTAATCAACGAAGTTGAGAATCCATCGGACAGCGCTTTTGTAGTTATGCCTATGCGCCTATAGTCGAATGCCGTATATTGAGTCATTAAAAATTAATCAATTCCGAAATTTGACGGATGTCAACATCACGCCCCATCCTCAATTTAACTTTTTTTTTGGTCAAAACGGTGTTGGGAAAACAAGTATTCTCGAATCAATCTATTACCTCAGTGTAGGGCGATCATTTCGCACTCATCTTCCTCAACGTTTGATTCAAGATAATACTGATAGATTTTTAATTTTTATTATCCTTTACAACGGCACACAATTTATCCCACTTGGTGTAGAAAGAGACCGTCACGGCGATCGATGTTTAAGAATTAATGGCGAAACTGCTTCGAGTTGGTTTTTAGCGGCAAAGCGACTACCCCTCTGTTCTTTAAGCGCAATGAGCCATCGTTTTTTGCTTGATGGCCCCAGAGTCCGACGTCAATTTTTGGATTGGTTAATGTTTCACGTGGAACCTTCCTTTTTTCCGATTTGGCAACGCTCACAGCGATCGTTAAAACAGCGCAATGCAGCGCTTAAAGCAAAACTTCCACTAGGAGAAATTACTCATTGGGATAAAATGCTAATCGAGGATGGCGAACGACTTCATCAATTGCGTCAAAATGTAGTTACAGAATTTAAACCCTTATTTACCCAGATGCTTCAAAAATTTTTGCCGACACGCCCTTTAATCGGTCACTATTTCCGTGGGTGGTCAGAGAAGTATTCTTTAATGGAACAACTTCAAATTAACCTGAAGCAAGATCTTCAACGGGGTTACACACAAGCCGGCCCACAACGCGCGGATTTTCGATTAACCCTTCACGATCTTCCTGCTCAAGATATCCTTTCGCAAGGTCAACAAAAACTGGTTACTTACGCCTTGTATTTCGCCCAGGGGCTTCTTCTTAAAGAAAAAACCGGCATTAGTCCCATTTATTTAATCGACGATTTACCTGCCGAATTGGATGCGAATAAACGCGATTCCGTGATTGATTTAGTTAGTTGTCTAGAATCTCAGGTATTCATTTCAGGAATTGACCCCAACGACATAAACCTCCCCTCTCACAGCGCCTTGTTCCACGTGGAACAAGGCAAAGTCACTCCTATACCTCACTTCTCTCTAATTTGAGCTTTCAACGTTCAGTGGTTGGTCAGATTTTACTGGAAAACAACAGGTGTATTCACATATAACTGTTTTTTCAATGCAAGATACCCCCAAATGAGATGTTGAAAAGCTCAAGTTAGAGAGGAGAGGTTATGTAGCCTGTATTCCATTTCACTCCATACAGGCTACAGGATTAGATAGAACGAGTCCGAACCAATGTTTCACGCGAAACGTAAATAGGATTTCATACAAAGTACCTCTGACTTATTTAGTTTAAAATTAAAGTGTTAAATAATTTAATCCTATAAAAAAAATCCTCACAGAAGCTCCAATCTATGGTACAATTCCACCCTAAAAAAATCACTTGGAACACAGTGACCCCTGATCTTAGCACGGAGCGATAATGAGCGTGAGCGCAGCACAAAAATATGATTCTTCCACTATTAAAGTCCTAAAAGGCTTAGATGCCGTTCGTAAACGCCCCGGGATGTATATTGGAGATACTGACGATGGCTCCGGCCTTCACCACATGGTCTTCGAAGTTGTTGATAACTCTATCGACGAAGCTCTAGCAGGTTTTTGCACCCATATCTGGATCACCATTCATGCTGACGGTTTTGTCAGCGTACGGGATAACGGCCGGGGCATTCCCACAGACATCCACCCAGAAGAAGGCCGATCTGCTGCCGAAGTTATTATGACGGTCCTTCACGCAGGCGGTAAATTTGATAAAAATGCTTATAAAGTCTCCGGCGGACTCCACGGCATCGGTATTTCAGTGGTTAATGCCTTATCAGAAGAACTCTATATGACGATTCGCCAAAACGGTAACGTCTATAACCAAACCTACAAAATCGGTGTCCCGCAAGCTCCTTTGACAGTAACCGGAAAAAGTGACAAAACGGGTACTGAAATCCGATTCAAACCAAGCAATGCTATCTTTAGCAACACGGAATTTCACTACGATATCCTCGCAAAACGCCTACGGGAGCTTGCTTTTCTCAATCTTGGTATCCGCATTGAATTGACGGATGAGCGCACCAGCAGAGGTGATACATTTGAATACGAAGGTGGCATAAAAGCTTTCGTTGAACATTTAAATAAGAAAAAAACCCCCATCCATTCAGACGTCTTCCATTTTTCCACTGAAAAGAACGATATCGTCGTGGAAGTTGCCATTCAGTGGAACGATGGATTCCAAGAAACTATTTTTTGCTTTACGAATAATATCCCTCAGAATGACGGCGGCACCCACTTAGCAGGTTTCCGAGCTGCTCTCACGCGTACCCTCAACAATTATATTGAAGAAGAAGCACTGGCTAAAAAGAGCAAAGTCACTATCAGCGGGGATGATACCCGAGAAGGTTTAACAGTAGTCCTTTCAGTTAAAGTACCCGATCCAAAATTTTCATCGCAAACCAAAGATAAATTGGTCTCTTCAGAAGTTAAACCCGTGGTTGAATCTACCGTTGCTAAACAATTGCACGATTACTTGCTTGAAAACCCTAAACAAGCCCGAATCATTGCAATGAAAGTCATCGATGCTGCTCGTGCCAGAGAAGCTGCCCGTAAAGCACGGGACATGACGCGACGCAAAAACGTATTAGATTTGGTGGGGGGACTGCCTGGTAAACTGGCCGATTGCCAAGAGAAAGATCCCGCTCTATGCGAGTTGTTCTTGGTAGAAGGTGATTCTGCTGGCGGTTCGGCTAAACAAGCGCGCGATCGACGCTATCAAGCCATTTTGCCCCTCAAAGGTAAAATTTTAAACGTTGAAAAGGCCCGTTTTGACAAAATGCTTTCTTCTGCGGAAGTCGGCATGTTAATTACTGCCCTTGGATGCGGTATTGGCAAAGAAGAATACAACCCTGATAAGCTCCGTTATCATCGGATTATCCTCATGACCGATGCCGACGTCGATGGTTCACATATCCGCACTTTGCTACTCACTTTTTTCTATCGGCAGATGTCTGAGCTCATTGAGCGTGGCCATATCTACATCGCACAACCTCCCCTATATAAGGTTAAAAAAAGTAAAAAAGAACAATACGTTAAAGACGATCTCGCTTTAGACGCGTTGTTGCTCCAATTGGCGTTGGACGGTGCTCAGTTTCATCCGGCACCTCAAGCACCCGCTATCCAAGGTTCTGCGCTAGAGAGCTTGGCGACCCATTATCGCACTGCAATGCGAAGTATTAATCGATTGGGTAAACGCTACCCTCTGTATATACTAAAACGGCTGCTGAACTTTCCCCCTTTAACCACTGCAGATTTGAGTGAGGAGAAAAAAGTCATTGCTTGGACACAGCGGTTGGAGGAACAGTTAAACGAACCCAAAACAGAAAATAGCCTCCGTTATCAAACTATCATCAAAAAAGACGACGAACGGGAGCTGTATTTACCAATAGTTACGATTATTAATCACGGCCTTGCACAGCAACACCTTTTCCATCAAGAATTTTTCGGCTGCGCGGATTACCGTCATATTATTGATTTATATAATAAAATTTCTGACCTCATCGAGCCGGGGGCTTATATCGTGCACCACGACAAATGCCGAACAATTACTCATTTCGGCGAAGTGCTTGAATGGTTTATCGAGGAAGGAAAAAAAAGCCTGAATATACAACGCTACAAAGGGTTAGGTGAGATGAATCCCGACCAGCTTTGGGAAACAACGATGGATCCCGAAAGTCGTCGTTTATTATCCGTGAGTATTGAAGATGCCGTCATGGCCGATAAGATTTTTACCACCCTAATGGGCGACCAAGTCGAACCTCGTCGCCTTTTTATTGAACAAAATGCGTTGGCGGTGGAGAATTTAGACGTTTAGTAATCCTAATTCCAAGTAAAAATAAAATGAATCTCATGTAGCAGATGGGTAGAATTTTCATATTGATGACCTGTAAATAAGTTAAATGATAATCAGCAAGTAGGGTTTTGATTTCCGCGATATCCACGGTTCAATCATATTTCCCATAAAGCAAATAGCAGCAACCATATTTCATTTTACTTAAATCCAATGATCTTGTAATTCCAAATGGATAACACCCCGCGTGTGAACAAGGTTGTAAATGAAAGATAGATTTAACGCCCGATGGATCTAATATATCTAACATTAGTGCTACGACCCGTACGAATCGGCTTAACGAAATAAGGTCTGAAAAGTTGGATAAATTGTCTCGTTATAGGAATCAACAATAAGCGACGAATACGGAGATCACTTTTTAAAGCAGCCAAATTAGGGCCAGACAAAATTAAATTATCGACCGCATATTGCTCAACTATTTTAAAGGCCAAAAGCCATACCGCGGAGTGACCAAGAATCGAGACCTTCTCGGCAACGCTTTTTAATACGAGGTAATAGTTAATGGCGTACGTAATTGGTCATCCGCAGTAGTCACTTCGAGAAAATGTGTTGAACCAATACCAAAAGCGATCAATTGTGGTGAATAAAAAGGATTCTGCTTTTTCACAAGGTATACAAAACATTAAATTCAACCGGAGAAGCGCTATAACCATATAAAATTGGAACAACATATTTAATCATATTTTAATAAGGCTTTCTTCAGATAATATCTCAGCAAAGTCTCTTTATAAGTGTTGTTCTTGGGGAAATAATTAAAACGCCTCAAATAAGTAAGCATTCTATTCTTGTGAAGATTCATCGACAATAAATTCCAACCAGATAATAGTCCTATCAGAATGACGATGAGGAAAAGAAAATCCATTAAAATTCCCGAGGCACAGATCCATTTCTTTATTATAATGTCTTATATGTTTTCAATAGGCTGTTCATCTCTACTTCAAAAGCTAAATCTTTAAGCCTCTCACAATACAATTGTTTCTCTTCCTAATTTTTTCTATTTTTTAAATTCTTCCGTAAAACGTCCTACAAAATCTGGAGCTTTAAAGTTAAGAAAAAACTCGCATTCGGAGAGTCATTCTCCTTAACTGATTCTGTTATCCAACAATTGTTGGACACAACTCAATAAATCTTTTTCAACTAAACTAACCAACAACTCCACATATTTTTCTCTAATTCTTACCCCTTTCTCACCATCCCATCCTGATCGATCCATCGCGAAATGCCCATAGGCTCGATTGCGACTATTAGTATTCTCTAATATTTCAAGAATTCCATCTAGGAGTAAAAAAATCAAATTACAAAAGGCGATTAATAAATCAAACACAATATCCATCCTTCTTTCCATCCCGTAAGTTTTTCCATAAACTTTCCAACCATTGGTCAACATCATTTACCACAGCCAGGCAGTTCACAAATTAGTAACTACTGTGGCAAGTTAGTAAATAAATCTTTTTTTCTGCCCCTCTAGGATAAAGATATATTTCTCGCACTAAGTGAAAAATTCTTTCCGATTTATTCCGGCCACTTTTGCTTTCTCCCTAAGATTCTCGAAGGATGGGAAAAAATCTAAATACTTAGCTTTCCTCTGGGATAAGTTTTTCATTAATAATTGATTAAGAGACTGACCACCACCGTTTTTAATTTCTAATAGCTCAATTTTCTGTATTGCCGTTAATCGATCAAAGTCTGACGGGAAAGGAAAAAGTAACTCCCAACCTTCATCAATAGTTAGTTCATAAGTCTCTTTCATCTGCTGAAAAAAGTACACGTCGCTAAATTTGTATTTAATTTCCGGCTCCTTTTCCCCTTCCTCTCTTGGCTTTAGGGGAATAATCGCGACATTAATCTATAATTCGTTTCAATTTAAAAAATACATTTTACCTTCAAAATTTGAACGAAATATTAACTCCCACAAAAATTTAGAAACCCCTTGAGGTAGAAAGGTAGACCAATGAAAAGTGCCACCCCTTAAAGAGGGCTTTATAATGTGGCAACATAAAATTTCTATTTTTTTAAAATTGGTAATGCAACCGCTTCTTCTCATCAAAACTGATTATTGACAACAAGGGTCCATGTACATATGAGCGAAGCGGAATACGGGAAATTGACGTTATTTCCCGTATTTTACCCTTTTTCAAAACCATTCTTGTGAGGAAGATGTTCGAATAAGTAATAGGCCAAACTTGAAGTCGCTTTTTCACGATAGATTTTCCAAGTTTTGGGAAGTGGCAATGGCTTTAGATTTTTCTCAGTTTCTACGTAAATAAAAGCATTCGAGACCAATAGCTTGCTGTCTTCCAAATGAATAGCGGCTTTTTCAACAAGGTTTTTATAAAAAGGGGGGTCGAGAAACACGATATTGTAAGAAGTTGCGGTTAAAGAAGGGATAACGCTTGCAAAATCTCCGCAAAGTACTTGAGCATTTCTGGCTTGTAAAGCATCAACATTTTTTATTAATTTATCAATCACATAACGTGAATGATCAACAAAGGTGGCCTCTGCCGCTCCACGAGATAAGGCTTCGAATCCCAAGGAACCACTGCCAGTGAATAAATCCAGACAATGCGCATCAACGATATAAGGGGCTAACCAGTTAAACAAGGTTTCACGAATGCGATCTGTGGTGGGGCACAAATCGGGTAAATCCGGAAAATCAATTTTTCGGCTGCGCCATTTTCCACCAATGATTCTTAGTTTACCACCCATTTTTTAGCTTTAGAAAAATATTGTAAGAATCCTCAACACCATTTTATCATTATCTTCAAGTCCTAGCCATTTTAATTTTTGGTTTCGTCACTCCCGCTTATGGTAATATAGGGTGCCTGCACTATCCCCCTTCAGAGGAGTTGACGATCCTACTTCAACGATTCTTAACTTGGCAGGGTGAATAGTCTTCTTGAATACCGCGGTCACTTGCTTCGTATCTACCGCTCGGATATTTTGACGATAAGTATCTAAATAATCTAATGGCAACCCATAAAAAACCATATTAGTGACATTCGCCAATACCCTGACATTCGTGGACAATTGCAATAGAAGGTTACCAATGAGATTTTTTTTCGCCGCTTGTAGTTGCAATAACGTAGGTCCTTTTTCTACAAAATGCTGCAAAACAGACTGGGTGATTTTTAAGGCATCGACTGCTTTATCTTTGCGGGTCTGTAAAGAAATATAAAAAGGACCGCCGTATTTTAACGGCGCCAATTGGCTATAAGCCCCGTAAGTCAATCCACGTTGGTTCCTCACTTGCTTAAATAAAAGAGAGGATAAAGGCAATCCTCCCAATACCTGATTGCCGACCACCAAAGGGAAATAATCAGCGCTAGCCGGTTTAATGGCCACTTGTCCTAAAATAATGGTGGTTTGTTGCGCTAAAAAAGGGATCTGTCGCCGCAACATACCGCTTGCTGTTATCGCTTTGGGTAGCACCGACACCGGTTTTCCAGTTGGAAAAGCGCCAATCACTTGTGCGGCGATTCCTTGTGCTTGTTCGCAAGTTAAATCGCCGACGATCACTACGTTAGCATTATTAGCCACGTAAAATTTTTGATAGAACGATTTCACTTCATCATTCGTTATGGCATTAATAGTCTTTATCGTTCCCTCCGGGGGATGGCTATAGGGGTGCGTTCCATAAATAGCCGAATAAAAAGCTTTTGAAGCGACAACATTTGGCGACTGTTCATTGTATTCAATATTGGATAACAGTTGGTGCTTCACTCGAATAAAAGCTTTTTGCGGGAAAGTAGGCCCAACCAAGACATCAGCAAAAGCTTTTAGTGCCGGTTTCAAAAAATCTGGTCTCGTTAAACTTCGCAAACTAAGCATCACCATATCACGATCAACACCATTAGCATATTGAGCACCGACGTGGTCAAAAGCCGTGGCGATTTGATCCGCATTCTGCGTTGCCGTTCCTTCTGCTAACATTGAATTAGTAAATGAAGCTAAGCCCCACGCCTGACCATCGTACGACGAACCAGCCGCAAACACGACTTGAATATCCACCATCGGAATTTCTGACGATCGAACGAAATAAACTTTTGCACCGTTTTTTGTGTCCCAATGTTGAATATTTACAAGGGGTGTGGATTCACTCGCAAAAACGTTCAATGAAATGAATAAACTGATGATAACAATAAGCAAACGCATCAGTGTAACCCTGCCGGTAACGGCTGAACGAGGGCGGGTTGAGTGGGTTCGCCTGTCGGTTGCAAAACTCCAATCGTAAGGCGGCGCGGAATTAAATACAATTGAGCGACTTGTTGTATTTGCTGCGCCGTTACCGCCTCAATATTTTTCAGATAATCTTGCGAAGATTGCCAGGATAAACCAATCACCTCTGTCCCTCCGATGTCCATCGCTTGATTCATTAACGAATCTTGATTATAAATATTTTGCGCGGTCACTTGTGCTTTCACGCGCTTGAGTTCTTCTTCGCTTACCGGGTCAGTTTGAAGCTTTTTAATTTCGTTGGTAAATGCCTCTTTTAATTCAGCAATAGAATGAGATCGCGCCGGAATTCCAAATAAAAAAAATTGATTACTGTGAAGTTGATAAAGTTGATAGTCCGTTGCAGCCTGGCTCGCCATTTGTTTCCCGCGAATTAAATCGCACGAAAAACGCGAACTGCCACTGCCGCCCAACAGAGTAGACAATACATCAAGTGCATACGGCTGCCATTTTTCTTTTGTCGTGCTTAACGACGGCGTTTGATAACCCATCATGATCATTGGTAGCCGAGCAGGCACTTCGATATTAACAGACGTTGTACCCAAGGGTGGAACTTCAATCCGTGGTTTTAAGTGGGGTACTGGTTTTACTTCCAATGGGCCGAAGTATGCTTTCGCCAAGGCTAATACTTGTTCCGGATTTACAGCACCGACAACCACGACAATGGCATTATTGGGAACATACCACGCATGGTACCAATCTCGCACGTCTTGCACTGTCATGTGTTGCAAATCGGTCATCCACCCAATGGCTTGGTGGTAATAAGGACTATTAACAAACGCTGCTGCCATAAAACGTTCATATGCTAAGCTCGTGGGATTATCGTCATAACGCATGCGCCGCTCTTCCATCACGACCTGGATTTCTTTATCAAAATCATTTTTACTCAATAATAAATTGTGCATACGATCGGCTTCTAATCGGAAGGCCGCGGTCAGCTGATCTGCACTTAAGCATTCAAAATAAACGGTAAAATCATCAGCGGTCATGGCGTTTTGTTCACCACCTACATCACTGATTTCTTTTTCAAACGCACCGGCGGGGTATTTTTGAGTGCCGCGGAACATCATGTGTTCTAATACGTGCGAAACGCCGGTAACGCCGTTGTGCTCATAACTACCACCGACTTTGTACCACACGGAAGTAAAAACCATCGGCACTCGATGGTCTTCTTTGACGATTAATTTAAGCCCATTGTTTAACTGATACGCATGGATAGAACCGGCTTGCACAAAATCAAAACACAGCATCAGTAATAAACTAATAATCCAGCGGTATCTGTTTCTATTACTGCTCATCAGCTCGGCTCTGTTCCACTTAACGTTCCATGGTTCAGCCTATTGGATAGAAATGCCCATTTTGGCCAATCTAAGACGAAAAATCCGCTCAAAGTGCTCATGTATTTGTATACACTGGGCGGTCTTCGCAAACCTTACCCCCACCTCAGCTGAAAACTGGACGTTTATAGCCTTGTACGCACATTAGGTGCCTGAATAGTTTACATGCTACGATAGCATACAGACATTGTAACGCTTTCTTAACAGGAATTCCACCGATGTTTGGCTTTTCAAAATCAAAACCGCCACTCGATAAAAATAACGAAATTTCAAAACCAAAAAAAGGATGGCTCAGCCGACTTAATGAAAGTCTCAAGCGCACACGCAGTCGATTGACGGATGGGCTAAGCAACCTCGTGCTTGGAAAGAAAACGATCGATGCTTCTTTGTTGGAGGAATTGGAAATGATCCTATTATCCGCGGATATAGGAATAGAAGCTACTCAATCAATTCTTAATGATCTTTCCCAACAAGTGGCTCGAAAATCGCTTTCCGATCCTAAGGCATTAATTGATGCTTTAAAAATCGAGTTACTCAATATCTTAGAGCCTTGCCAAAAATTCTTAGAAATTAACGCATCGCCCTTTGTTATCTTAACCGTCGGCGTGAATGGTGTAGGAAAAACAACCACCATTGCAAAGCTCGCTCATTTTTATCAATCACAAAAAAAACTGGTGATGCTAGCAGCGGGCGATACTTTTCGTGCAGGAGCTATTGAACAATTACAAATATGGGGAAAGCGTAATAATGCTCCTGTGATCGCTCAACAACCCGGGGCTGACAGCGCTTCGGTGATTTACGATGCGATGGAAGCGGCCACGGCACGGCATTACCAGCTTCTAATTGCCGATACAGCGGGCCGATTGCACACGCAATCCCACCTCATGAACGAACTAGCAAAAATTAAGCGCGTAATAAAAAAAATTAATCCCGATGCACCACAGGAAACGTTATTAGTGTTCGACGCCGGCACGGGACAAAATGCAATTAATCAAGCGGAACAGTTCCATGAACAGATTGGCTTGACTGGCATCGTCATCACCAAATTAGACAGTACCGCTAAGGGCGGCGTAATTTTTTCCATCGCCAAAAAAATGCAACTACCCATTCGCTTTATCGGAATGGGAGAAAAAATCGAAGATTTGAAACCTTTTAATGCAAAAGAATTCATCGCTGCTTTGTTTAAAGAATAATCATTTGTGATCCGTTTTGTCAACATCACCAAAAATTATCCCAATGGGCGCCCAAGCACTTAAATAATGTTTCTTTCACATTGAAACAAGGCGAAATGGCGTTCTTAACCGGTCATTCCGGTGCAGGCAAAACGACTTGACTTTATTAAAGCTAACGATGATAGAAACCATTACACGCGGACAAATTTATATTAACAACCACAATTTATCGCGCTTATCTAAGAGAGAAATTCCTTGTTTAAGACGCCGCATTGGATAAAGTCGGTTTATTAAAAAAAGAAAAATTATACCCCTTTTCTTTATCTATCGGTGAACAGCGGCTCATCAGTGTCTCGCGTGCAATTGTTAATAAACCGATGTTAGTCATTGCCGATGAACCAACGGGAAATTTAGATCCCGAATTATCTTCAAAAATTATCTGTTTGTTTGAAGCTTTCAATACCGTAGAGGTTACGATTCTCATCGCGACCCACAATTTGTCACTTATTGCTCCATTAATATCGGATCATTACTGTAAAAGAAGGGCGGTTAATGGAATGAATAAACACGATCAAAAATATTTTAATCGTTTAATTTTATGGATCGTTAATCATAGCTGCGCTTGCCTTATGGATTGGGGGGAATTAATTCGAACGCCCTTAGCTAGCATAATAACAATCGCTGTTATTGGAGTGACAATGGCTTTGCCGACAGGGTTTTATTTATTCTTACAAAATTCAAAACCTTAAGTACACCATGGAATGGAAAGTTTACTATTTCACTTTACCTCAAATTAAATACGCCCAATTCAAAAATAAGTGATTGCCCAACTTAAGAATCACAGCGATATTTCAAACATCCAATATACTTCCGCAGAAAATTGGCTTAGTGAGTTAAAAATCGATGGTATTAACCGCCCGTGCTCACCATTATCCCTACATAAAAAATAATCCTGCCGCATTACAACAGTTACTATTGGATTTAAAAAACCTTACCGCTGATTGACGTTGCGCAATTAGATTTTGCATGGGTGGAATGCTCAAACCACTTTAATTACGCTTGGGCAACGCATAACGGACACTTTAGCAATTCTATTAAGCGTCGGTGTTATTCTCATATCGGTAGTAACACTATTCGCCTCGCCACGAACAATTATCGGCAAGAAATTACCATTCTCAAGCTGATCGTGGCAACTCCCTCTTTCATTCGGTGCCCGCTTTTATATCGCGATTTTTTTATGGCTTCCTAGGCGGCTGCGTAGCGTGGTTTTTGGTAAGTATTTTACTGCTAGAAAGCGCCTCCCCAACCTTACTGTTAGCAGCCACTTACAATTACCACTATGCTATCCATGGATTAAGCATAAAAACGGGAGTTTCTATTATTTTATTTCTATCCTCATGGGCTATGCGGCTCCTAGCTTTCTATTTATTTTGACACTTAAACGCCGTAGAACGTCTTTAAACACTCTGCCATATTCATAATAATTTGGCCGTATTTATTGAAAAGACATCCCCGAAAAGCAAAATTATTCAATATCCTATAGAAAGAAAGGCCTCTCTCAGGTCCTCTTGCTAGAAAAGGAAATTGTCGCTTCTAATTTCCTACGCTATAATGAAGTGTACATGACTGTAAAGAATTATAATGACGTAAGCAAAACTCCCCAGTAAAGGGCAAATCACTTTGACAAAGGTAATTAAGAAAACTTCTCTGTATCGATACCGACGATAACGTTGAGTTTATTATTGAGCCTGACGGGAAAGTTATCATGGCCGCAAAGAGACCCCCCGGTGTTAAACAAATCTACGGTATTGTAAAAACCATGAAAGCCCTTGATACTAACCTTCTTGTACGAATTTTAGTCCACGATAATGACGTACAAGCACACTCCGCCTTCAATTATATCCAACGCCACAAAGAAGTCTTTGTCGGCCTCATTGTTTTATGCAAACTAACATGGAAACTAGAAGATTATTAATAACAAAAGAAGAATTAATAACAATCATTGAAGCAGTATTAAAAACTGATCAATTTTCTTTCGAAAATTCTGGCATCGCCTGGGCAGCTTTAGAAATATACAAAAAAATGCCTTAGATTTTGCCGACTGTTTAATCGGGGCTTGTACTAAGCAATACGACTACGAAATGACAGGCACTCTTAATAGAAAAGCTGGAAAGTGTCAATGGCTTGAGGTGGTATAGCACTTCTTCAAAAACGGTGTTAGAATTAGCCCTCAATTAAATAACATATTCAAATTTTGAGCAAAATAAGCCATGAGTCAATTTCTCACACGCGTTGAAGAACGCTCGTTGTCAATTGGGAGTATAGGTAGCTACATCAGCTGGGTGAACCGAATGCCGCTGCTCAGTGCGGAGGAAGAATACGACTTAGCTAATAAATTCAGAGAAAGTAATGACCTAGGAGCTGCCCGCAAATTGGTGCTTTCGCATTTGCGGTTTGTCGTGCGAATTGCCCGCGGTTATTCAGGCTACGGCCTCTCGCAAGCAGACCTCATTCAAGAAGGCAACATCGGTTTAATGAAAGCGGTTAAGCGCTTTGACCCTCAAGTCGGCGTACGATTAGTGTCTTTCGCTGTGCATTGGATTCGCGCAGAAATTTATGAATTTATTCTGAAAAACTGGCGTATCGTTAAAATTGCTACCACCAAAACGCAGCGAAAACTCTTTTTCAACCTGCGCAAACACGCCAAAAAACGGGGCTGGTTTAGCGATCACGAAGCTTTTGCATTGGCAGAAGAATTAAATGTCAGCACGAAAGACGTTCGCCAAATGGAAGAAAGGCTAAATAGTTACGATGAAGCCTTTGACGGCGCTGACGAAGAAAGTAACAGCGGTAGTACCCCCAGTTGTTGGGGCACCGCCCCTACGCATTATCTTGAAGACAAACGTTACAACCCAGCCCTTCAATTAGAACGTAGCAACTGGGCTGACGATCAGGGACACCGATTACGCGATGCAATGCAATCATTGGATGATCGAAGTCGAGATATTCTATGTCAGCGTTGGTTAAATGAAAAAAAATCAACGCTTCATGAACTAGCAGCACAATACGCTGTTTCTGCCGAACGTATTCGGCAGCTTGAAAAAAACGCCATGCAGAAAATCCGAACCGCTATGACAGAGGAATAATTTTTAACTCTAAGGGGAATAGATCGTGAAGAACCATTTGAGTGCATTATTTTTAGCCGGAACCTTGACCGAAGGCGTGGCGATAGCCGCCCCCTTTCTCAATCCAGTTTTTCTCCCCAACAAGTCAAAGACATACAGAGGATCGTCCACGATTATTTAGTCAACCACCCAGAAGTTTTGCTAGAAGTATCCCAAGCGTGGCAAAAAAAAACAGAAGCACAACAACAGGCACATGCCCCAAAAAGCAATCAAGGAAAATACAAAAAACTATTTAACGACCCTGTCTTACCAGTGGCAGGCAATCCGCAGGGAATGTTACATTAGTCGAGTTTTTCGATTATCAATACGGCATTGCAAAGCTATGAATTCCGTTAAACAAGGGAAATGCTATGATTTCACGATGCGCTGCTTAGTGTTCACGGACAATTATCAGAACAAATCACCCTCTAAGCCGCAGAAAAATTAGGATTAAATCTCGCTCAGCTAAAGAAAGAGATGAGCAATCCTGCTACTCAAAAACAACTGCGTGATAATTTCCAATTAGCTCAATCGCTGGAGCTAGCGGGCACCCCGACGTTCGTTATTAGAAACAAAACCTTAACCAAATTCAGTTTTATACCAGGCGCCACCTCACAGCAGAACCTTCAAAAAGAAATCGACCGAGTAGGAAAGTAATAAAATTATCACTGATACGACCTCTTTCATCCCAACGGGAGAGGTCAAGAGGCTCTAAGCCTTACCCTATCGTTACCCACAAGTGGTAAAGACTAAAACTAGACCCCGTCGTTCCCGTGCGTGGGCCGTCTACTGACAGACAAAGAATCGAGGGCTTTCACAGCCGAAGTCACGGGAGTCCCGGCTAAAAGGCTAAGAA
>NZ_VFIV01000060.1 GCF_019425495.1 Coxiella endosymbiont of Ornithodoros amblus | reverse complement strand
TTACTAACCCACTGATGTCTTTCATCAAGAACCCCTTATCCTTCAATAACATCAGGAATTCTACTGAATACTCAGCAGCTTTTCTGACCATTTCATCAACTTAACTGCTTTTGTTATGTATAGAGGTCCCAACACAGTTGATCGGTCCGCAGCACGTCAAACCGTATGTCAAAAGTAACAAGAATGGCGGTAACGATGCGCAGACGATAGATCAAGCGGCTTCCCGGGCCCAGATGCGGTTTGTGCGGGGTAAGACGGTGGAACAACAAAACGTTCCGCTGTTAAAAAGATGCGCCGAATGCGCGTGTCACCAAGCGGGTTTATGAAGAAGCTAGCGTTGATTTTAGAGAGCGAAGCTTGAGATTAATGCAGCGGATCAAACGGGTGTTCAATCGTTTGTATACAGAGTGGTTGAACCGGGACGAAGTGATGGATTATTACGAGGAGAAATGAAAAGCCGTGGCAAAAAACCAATGTCTATTCAAACGTCTCGAGAGAATAGAGCCGATGATCTTGATCCAGTCACAATTGTATAAAATCAATTCCCGCACGATCGCTCGTGCCCGTAATCCCTAGGGTATTCTTTGGATTTCTCTTAACGCTATTTATATATCATGATGGAGACCCACAATCCCCTGCCCGTGCAGGAATCACAGAGGGTACTGGATGATGAATTCAAAATTAGAATTGCCGGAGGCTGTTACTCTTTGAGCCATTTCCCTTTTTAAGACTGTTTTAACTTGATTAAGTTAATCTGGAAGTAATTGTCAAAAATTAAGAAAAAGAAAGATTACAACTGACGATTTATCCCGCATTAAACGCTGTGATGGATGTCGCCTAGAGGATATAAATGGAATATACGAAAGGTTACAAGAGCTTATACTATATCTGAATTTAAACAAGAGGCTAACGCTCCTAACATTGGCCAATTACTTCGAGTTCACGCTAGAGATAGGTGGACATTTTTTCCTATTTGCCAGTCAAACAACTTCAAAGATTAATAAGTTTGATCGATAAGCTTAAGCAAAACTCATAAAACCTAATTGGAATGGGTTATCCAATAAAAATAAAAAGTGAAAAATGACTATAAACTAGAAACATCCTTGTTGAGGAAGAATCCCGGATAATTTAGTTCTTTGATATCTTTTTTAGATGAAGAACAAATACGCGAATTATTTGATGGAAAATTTGAAGTCAAAATGGAGTCCGGAACATATTATTGTCAATTAGAGGCCTTATTAAATTCCACTCCCAAAAAACCTAGAGTCTATATTTAACGCGTTCATGGAACGTATCCAAGACCAAAACAAAATTAAAGTGGAACTATTGGCACAAGTGTTTGGTACTTATTTAGTCGATATCAATAATCGGATAGCAAGCCTCGTGAAGATGCATGCAACTATTTGACACCGGCTTTACTTCAAAGCAAAATTACAAAGAATTCATGCTGGGCTAGGACAATGTTGGTTAGTGGTACTAGTAGTCCTCTATATCACGGGAGACAGGAGAGACAAACAGCCGCCCAAGAATTTACACGGATAGTAACCAATTTATTTTCACCTCGCAGAAAACATAGGGATGAGGTTAAGGCTAATAACAAATCTGGAAATGACAAAAAATCGTATTCTATACTACTTCGATCAGCGAAACTGTCCCAATATCTCGCCATAACAAATGGCTCCCTTTGGCTGACAATTAGGGTTCCATTGAATGGTATTTTTTGGAAATAAAAGAATAACCGTTGAGCCCATTTTGAAATGCCCGATTTCTTCGCCGCGTTTAAATTTAATATTTTTTTCTCGGTAATTATGCACAGCAATGCCTTCCGCGGTTGGAACTACCGTGCCGTGCCATACGGTATTAATGCTTCCCACGAGCATAGCGCCGACCAGGATAACAGCCATTAATCCGTTTTTCGTTTCAAACAAACAAACCCCACGCTCATTGCGCGCAAATAAATGTGGAACCGTTTGCACAGAAACAGGGTTAACTGAAAATAACTTGCCGGGAATGTGAATCATTTCTATTAATCGGCCATCTAATGGCATATGAATGCGATGGTAATTTTTAGGTGCTAAATAAGCAGTGAAAAAATCACCATCTAAAAACTGGCTAGCACGATAAGGATCTTCACCTAACAATGCTGTGATGGTGTAGTGATGGTTTTTTGCTTGGATTAGATTTTTGCCCTTTATTTGTCCAATTTCGCTAATTATGCCATCGACGGGCGAAGCGATGGCGCAAGATTCCTCAACCACAGGACGCAATTCCCTTTTTAAATGGCGGGTGAAAAAGGCATTAAAAGACGGATAATGTCGGATATCCGGGCATTGCGCCTCTTGCATATCGATGCCGTAATGGCGGATAAAAAGCCTAATCGCCCATTGCGTTAATAAACCCCATTCACGAGTCGCTAACCAACCCACGATTTTGGATAGGGTGCGCTGGGGAAGGTATTTATGTAATTTAGTCATGATTTTTTGAGATGATTAGTTATGTCTAGTATTCTATGGATTTTTATCCTCACGGGAGGATATCACATTTGAAAGTTTATTTGGTAGGCGGCGCTATTCGTGATCAATTGTTGGGCTTGCCGGTCAAAGAAAAAGATTGGGTCGTGGTGGGTGCAACGCCTGAAGAAATGATGGCTCGTAGGTTCAAACCCGTGGGAAAAGAATTTCCTGTTTTTTTGCATCCTGAAACACATGAAGAATACGCCTTGGCGCGGACTGAACGAAAAGTAGCAAAGGGTTACAAGGGATTTACCTTTTATGCCGCACCCGATGTCTCATTAGAAGAGGATTTGAAACGACGCGACTTAACCATTAATGCGATTGCCGAAACACCGGAAGGGCAACTTATCGACCCTTATGGCGGTCAAGAAGATCTTAAAAATAAGGTCTTGCGTCATGTTTCCGTCGCTTTCCAAGAAGATCCCGTTCGGGTTTTGCGTTTGGCGCGGTTAGCAACTAAATTTGCTGATTTTTCCATTCATCCCGACACGTTGGATTTAATGAAAAAAATGGTGTGCGCAGGTGAAATTGATGCACTGGTACCCGAACGTGTTTGCCAGGAATTAATTCGCGCTCTTAGCAACGAAAAACCAACTCGATTTTTTACCGTCTTAAATCAATGCGGCGCTCTCGCTATTTTATTTCCCGAAATTAAAATGGAAGGAAAAGGGATGGCCGCTTTGCAGTCTGTTACCGATAGAACACCCTCACCTATTATTCGCTTTGCCACTCTTCAAAGTGATTTACCACCTGAAATAATTCAAAAATTGGCACAGCGGTACCGGGTGCCCAATGAATATACGGATTTAGTCATTTTAGTGGCGTTCTTTGGATCTGATTATGTCAATTTAAATAGAATGAATGAATCTAGATTGCTTAACTTTCTCCTTAAAACGGATGCGTTACGGCGTAAAGAACGCTTTGACCAATTTGTTTTTACTTGCGATTTAATTTCTTCAACGACGTTATCCCAGCAAAAAAAAATTAAAGAAATTATTAAAGCGATTAAATCTGTTGATATTAAACCTCTACAGGAAAAACAGTTAAAAGGCAGAGCGTTTGCAAAAGCATTAGAAAAATTACGTTTGGAAGCAATACGAACTCTTATTTCATAAGAGTAGCCCGTATGAGCAAAGCGAAATAAGGGATTATCGATGACCTGACAAACGCTCCACTTGATTCATAGGAACAAATCCTAACAGGGATTGGCGATAATTTCGTGTAAGCGCGATGGCTTTGAATAATTCACCCATTTCACTGGGAAGCGTTAATTTTTTTATTTCCTGCGCAATCCGATAGTGTTCTACAACATCTTCAAGTTGAGGCATGAGAGTCGCGATTCCGCAATTCAATAAAAATCCCGCCTGATGCGTGAATCCTTCTACCGCTAAACCTTGCGACGCAGCGGCTTCAGCAATCGCCGTAAAATCGACGTGCGCTGTGATATCCTGAATCCCCGTTAAAATAAGGGGATCAAAATGGCTGTGATGTCGATAATGACAAGCAATGGTCCCCCGATTTCGGTCCGCGTGATAATATTCGTGCTGCGGAAAACCGTAATCAATTAATAAAATTAATCCCTCTTGCAACATATCGGCTAATGAAGAGATCCAACCTTTCAACAGCAGATTAACTTCAGACTCGTAACCTTCAGGAAAACAAATGGTTAAATTTTTAATATAATCGTTTAGTGCAGCCGAAGGTTCGCCTATTTCCCAAAAAAATTGTTGATTTTTCCAATTAACGTAAACTTCCTTAATACCGTTGTCGATTTTAAATTTATGGACGGGCATTGCATCAATCACTTCATTGCCAAGAATAATACCCTTAAAGGGCGAACTCGGTGATCGATTCAACCATTTGACATGATGACTTAATTCAGGAATTTCATTTTTAATAAATTTTTCTTGTCTGTCTCGAAGATCGGCACTGATTTCTAAAATAAAATAATTATTAGGTAAATAACTAATACGCTGTAATTCACGTAAAATGTCTGCTGCCATTCGTCCAGAACCTGCTCCTAACTCGAGAATATCGCCTCCGTTTAAGTCGATTAATATCTGTTCACATTGGCGAGCAACACATTGAGAAAAGAGAGAGGATATTTCAGGGGCTGTCACGAAATCGCCTGCCGCTCCAAATTTGCGAGAACCCGCACTATAATAACCTAGACCTGGCGTGTAAAGGGCGAGCTGCATATATCGAGCAAAGGTAATCGGACCATTTTCAGCGATTTCACTCACGATATGTAGCCGCAATTGTTCACTGTGTCCGTTTGCAACAGGATCGGGGGATGGCAAGTCGTTAGGCTGCATATTGATCGATTTAATTTTAAAGGCACAAAAGGTCCCCTTTAAGGAGAGGAGATATAATGCCAGAATAGCTCTGTGAAAATCTACCCCCCATCAGGGAGTGAGCCTTATTTCAAACAATGAACAAAAGAAGCCTCAGGGTGCGTTATTGTATTACCATTGTGCTTAGTGCTTTTCTCATGAGCGGCTGCACTACACTACGTTTTCCGAATCAATCAACGTTGGTTTACCACCAACAAACCTGGGCACAGCGTTATTATAATTTGAGTCGTATTTCGAAATGGAATATTGACGGGGCTTTTAGGATTCAGCAGCCGGGTAAAGCGATCATCGCTTCTTACGATTGGCAAGAAAAAGGGATGAACTATCGCATTCGAATTCATTCTTCGCTGAATATTTACAGTGCCAACATTTCTGGTCGTCCTGGAATGGTCACGTTATGGTGCTCATCGCAACAATATTACACGGCAAGCACCTCCGAACAGTTGATGCAACAACAACTGGGTTGGCAGCTTCCGCTCTCTAATCTCTATTATTGGATTCGAGGCATCCCCGCCCCCGGCGCCTATCAAGCTGATTTCAATACTTATACGCATTTAATCGCGCTGCAACAAAGCGGTTGGGATATCCGCTTTTCTCAATACACAATAGTCGGCTCAGTGGATTTACCGCGCACTTTACAATTAAGTAACGGCTCACTCGCCGTGAAAATTATTATAAGGCATTGGTAATGATGTCTTCTCCCGTTGCCACTTTGACAGGGCCGCTAAAACTGCTAATATGCTTGCGCGTCCAGCTTAAATTTAATCCCTTGGGGTGTCGCCAAGTGGTAAGGCACTGGGTTTTGATCCCAGCATTCCCAGGTTCGAATCCTGGCACCCCAGCCATGTATAAATAGTACAAATAAAGGAAACTTCGTGCCTAGCGTTGATGACATCCGCATCTTTCATGGCAGCGCCAATCCGTCTCTCGCTGAGAACGTAGCCAAAGAGTTAAACACTACTATTGGGAATGCGTTGATTAGCCGGTTTAGCGATGGGGAAATCCGCTTTGAAATTGAAGAAAATGTGCGAGGCCGCGATATTTATCTCATTCAATCGACAGGGCATCCCACAAACGAACATGTCATGGAGTTGATCTTAATGGGTGATGCTTTCCGGCGCGCTTCGGCGGCGAGCATCACCGCCGTTGTGCCTTATTTCGGTTACGCTCGACAGGATCGACGTGTTCGTTCGTCCCGAGTACCTATCAGCGCCAAAGTAGTGGCTGATATGATGCAAAAAGTGGGCTTCTCGCGTCTTATCACCGTTGATCTTCACGCTGATCAAATTCAGGGCTTTTTCTATATGCCGGTGGATAATATTTATGCCAGTATTACGGCTTTAGAAGAATACCGTTTGCTCGACAAGCTGGAGACTCCGATGATTGTTTCTCCTGATGTGGGGGGAGTCGTCCGCGCACGAGCGATTGCCAAACGCCTCAATGACTCTGACTTAGCCATTATCGACAAACGACGCCCGGGGTCCAATCAGGCAGAAGTCATGAATGTCATCGGTAACGTCCAAAATCGTCATTGCGTTATCGTCGACGATATCGTCGATACGGCGGGCACTTTATGTCATGCGGCTTCCGCACTTAAAGAAAAGGGAGCACTGACAGTTTCTTCGTATTGCACTCACCCCGTTCTATCGGGAGATGCGGTCAAAAATATTATGGACTCTGATATTGATGAGTTGATTGTCACGGACACCATTCCGCTGCACGAAGAAGCCGCCAGGTGCCGCAAAATCACACAAATTTCGTTAAGCCATCTTATTGCAGAAACCATTTCTCGCATTAATCAGAAAGAGTCAGTGAGTTCGATGTTTTTGGATTAAAAGAATGAAGGAAGTACTTGGGGTAAAGACAGCCCTCTTCGCATTACCTTACAAACCGTTTTTATTAAACCAACAATGGATACTGCCGAGTATCATTTTCTTTTCTCTCTTATTTTAAGTTAGGCCTTTTTTATCTGTTACCATGGGGGAAATTTATCAATTATTCCACAGATTCATTCGATTATCTTAGGCCTGCAAAAACGCTCCTAGTTAACTAGCCGAGTATCTGAGTTTTATCGCTGTTATTTTTGCTTTATTCGTCCAGCACTTCGCTGCCATTCTCATAGCGCAAATACTATTAAAAGTTTGTTGATTATCGAAGCCTATTTTAGATAGCTTAGATTTCGCTATCCGCCACTTACCTTTTAGCTTTCCTTATCGCTTTCAATTTCCTCCTATTAAGACCTTAGTTATCTTAACAGAACTCCTTTTTGCTATCGTTATTGGTCTCACCTTTTTAATTGGGACGTATTTGTTTTGAAGTCGTTCCTACAAATTAGAGCTTATTTTTTCATTAGGTTTAATTCTGGCTTTCAGCACTTTTATAAGATCTATTAGTTATTTAGTTATAGTTTAATTTTCCCAATGGCTATTGGAACTGCAATCTATATTTATTCGAAATCGCTTTCCTTGGAAAAAGATTATTGTTGGATTATGATTATTGACTGCGCCCAGTCTAGTGATGGCGGGTGGCTGGTAAGTCGAAATAAATTGCACTTTAACACCTTTATCTACAAACTATAGCCATATAGTGGCTTTCTATCTGTACTGGAACTAGATGGGCGATATTATTCAAAAACCCAAGATCCTCCGCCTAAGAATCTAAAAGCTATAATCGAAAAACTTAAAGAATAGGAGCCATTATCTCCTGTAAAAAAACGAAATTTATGGCGAAAGACAGTCTTGGCTTTTTTGATTGAGCACCCCGTTGGTCTAATTAAAAAATGATCGCAGGCTTCCCTCACTTAATGTTAGGATCAGATGCTTCTTTTACTGGGAGTCGGTTTTTTTAGCCCTGGCATTAATTATCTTGTGTTTAAACAAAAAAACAGGACTTATCCCATTTTCACATTTTAAAGCTATTAAAAAATAACAGTCGCAAGCGAGAGTCCCAGCGCACCGAAGGTGCGCTGTGCACGTGTGGACTGCTGGATCAACTATGTTTGAATTGCTGTGAGCAAGTTTGAAAACCGGCTAATAAATAGTAATTTTATACACCTTATTCACAG
>NZ_VFIV01000024.1 GCF_019425495.1 Coxiella endosymbiont of Ornithodoros amblus | reverse complement strand
GAAAATCTATACATAATCGTATCCTTAATGTTGTAAATATAATTGATTTCAGCATAATAGTGTGTCAGTTTGTAAAACGCCTAGTCATTATTCTTGCTGTTGGATAGGAACGGCTCGATAGTAAGGAGACGATATGGAAAAACAGCCTGGTTACTCACTCGCTAACTTTAAAAAAATGCTTATTCACACGGGTTCACTTATTTTCTGTCGTTTACAGAGAAGATATTTGTCACAAAGTTGCTAGATGGATCTCTACACTCATTAAAAAGGTAACAACTTTTTACGAAAAAACAATAAAAGTGATTGGTCAATGTCTTAAATCCGTCTCGATAGGAGTGAAATCAGGATACATCAATATTCGTGCAGAGCTTAGAAAATCTTTATCGAGTCCCATTAATCAGCTTGCAGATCTTCTCGAATGGCTAGAAAAATTTTCTAAAAAGCACAAAAACGAATGATTTTATTTTTTGATGAATTTCAAGATGCCTTAAAAGTAGATGAAACCAACAAAATTCAAGCCGCCATCCGATCCCGATCCGTCGCGCAACATTTCAAACATGTCACTTACATTTTTTCTGGCAGCTCACGCAAAATGTTAAATAAAATTTTCGACGACAAAAACCGACCGCTCTACATGATATACAACAAAATCATTCTTGACCGAATCAATGAGGTCCATTTCAGTGCACATATTCAAAAACAGTCAAACGACAATGGCACAGCCAATTACCTGAGGAAATAATTTCTGCTAGTCTAACCATAAACGAATTACACCCTTATTTATGCAAATTTGCTTTGCGACAAACTTTGGGATTACAGAAAAAAGCCCACCGTGTCCAACGTCAACCACGCTTTGGAAGAATCCTTATTGAAAATAGAGGGAAGATTATTGCAGATTTAGAGCCTATAAACACCAATCGAATAAAAGTGGTTTACCACCATAGTCCTTTTGAAGGTTATTAACAACCCAAACAGTAAATTATTTCTCGACAAAGTAAACTACCCCTCTCCAGAATACAAAGCGTCATTATATTTAATAAATTATCATTATTTATACAAAGATCAAAATGGTTTAAAACCCATCGATCACTTCTTAATAAAAAATTCATTGTTGAACGTCATCAATAAAACCTCAATATTCATTGAATCAACTTTTCTAAAAGCATGGCAAGCAAAAAGGTTTTGGTCTTTTGTAGACTATAAGCCGCCTGGATGACGGCTTCCAAGCTCTCACGGATGGGTTTGACGGCATGTTCTAAAGATTAAGCCTCTTCGCTCTTGGTCGACTAGACTAATTAAATAAAAAACGCCAGCAGAAACTCAAGCACACTTAGAAAATAATTCAGAAAACAATTTGTTTAACTTATTAACCACTTCGCTTACTTCAATTAATTTCATCGCGTTAGACGAATGCACCCGCTGGTGCCATGACACCTTCGCTGGATCTTTTTTTAGAATTGTTCTTACCGCAAGAGGGTATTTATTAACGACCCATCGTTGAGAAAAATAAGGACCCGTTTTTTCTGGCGGGGCTACTGCATATAAACCAACCACCGGCGTCCCCATTGCCTGAGCGATGTGTAAAGGCCCTGTATCTGGAGACAATAAAACATCTACTTCGTCCAATAAGGCAGCCAACCGTTTCAACGAATTTTTTCCCACTAAATTAAGGCTAGGCGCGTCCAGCTGATCGCTGATTTCTTGAGCCATTTTTTTCTCTAACGAACTTGTTCCCCCTATTAATACCACATTAAAATCCCACCGTTTGTTTAATTGATTCACCACTGCGGCATAACGTTCACTCAACCAATTACGTTCCACTTTACTAGCACTAGGACAAATCGCGAGCCATTTTCCTGGAAATGGCGCCAATTGGGACTTCGCCCATTCTCGATCACTTTCCTCTACCGGCAGCCGCCAATCAATTTCTTTATCAAAAACTCCAAAAGGCTCTGCAAATCGCAAAAAACATTCAACTAAATGCTCAGGCTTAGCGGTTACTGTTTTATTAACAAACCAACGTTGCAAATCGCGGCTGTGTAATTTTCCATAGCCATACTTAACTTTCGCTCGGGTCAATACACAGAGAATATTAGAACGCAAAGTCGCTTGCGGAACGAGCAACACGTCAAAATAATAAGATTTGAATTGAAGATAACAACGCCAATAATCAACAATAGTTTTTGGCTTATCAATAACAATAAAATTAACGTTTGATAGGCCTTCAACCAGTGGATAAAGAGAGCGGCTAATAATCCAATAAATTTCAGTCTGAGGTAAATGTTTTTGTAACAGACGCAACAATGGAACGGTAAGACAAATATCGCCGAGAGCGCCCAACCTTAAAATTCCAATAGAACGAATACCATTACTCATAACAGAATAACTCTAAATAAACCTCTGAAAGTAATTCCACCGTCACGCACAAACCACCGTTGGGTCGATCCGTTAAAATTACTTTTCCATTGTGATCAGAAATAATATCCTGCGTAACTGCCAAACCTAACCCAACCCCTCTCCAGTGTCTCGCGAGCAGGAATGTTCACCGCGATAAAAGGATTCAAACACCTGTTCTAATTCCTTTTCAGCAATTCCCGAACCATCGTCTTCAATCAGAACTTTCACTCGATTCTGCCGCCACTGAATACGAACCTCGACATTCTTCGCATAACGAATAGCATTATTTAATAAATTAGTAAACGCTCGTTTAATGCACTGGCTCGGCCCAATATCTTAAAATACGCTGGGAATGGTCCTGGAATTGAATGTTGTATCCCATGTCCTGTATGGATTCAACCAATGAACAAACGAGAGAGACTAAATCAAGGTTGACTTTAGCATCATCAGCAAAATCATCTTCATCTAAATCTTTTACCAACGCATTGCGTGTCGTGGAATCATCGAGAAATTGGGCATGTAATTTCATCCGGGTGATGGGCGTCGCAAATCATGCGAAATCGCCGCTATCATTTGCGTGCGATTATGAATTAAATCTTGAATCCGCTGCTGCATCCAATTCATTGCCCTTGAGGATTCTTGCGCCACCGACGGACCGTCAATTGGCACAGGTTGGGTATTTAAATTCATCCTTAATCGCTCGGCCGCGCGCCGAAAATTTTCAATCGGACGAGTAAAGCGATTAATAGACCAGGTTAAAATTAAAATAAAACTAAAAGCGATGATTTCGAATACAAATAACATTAACTGTCTTAAAAAAAAATGAGTGTATAAAGTGGAATTGATATTCAACCATTGATCTTTGGTTAATAGAATTGAAACGTCAAATGCACCCAGTTACTTCCGCAACGCCCCATTGATTCGCCAAAAGGAAATATCTTGAAATTGCAGAGAAAATTGGGGTTTGCTTGAGATAGACGCTTTAATATTTGGCTCATTCATCGCTGCAATTGCTTTCGCGCGTTCTTCGACCGGCGCGCTTCTAAAATCACGTTAATAATTTTTTGAATCATCGCGTCGCGCATGACGGCTATATGCTATATTAATATAAAACGTCATGGTGATAAGGTGTGCAAAAATAATAACGCATAAAATGGCAAAAGCGCTACTCCCACTGACATAGCACGCAGATTTATCGACAATGCCCATCATCATAGTCTTTGTTTTCGAACGACTTCCGAAGCTAACACATAGCCACCGCCGCAGATGATTTTGATGATTTGGGAGTTTTTGGGATCTTGTTCCAACTTGTGCTGCAACCGGCTAACTTGAATATCTATGCTGCGGTCAAACGGCCCTGCTTCGCGATGTTTAGTTAAATCCAATAATTTATCCCGGCTTAACACTTGTTGTGAGCGTTGCACCAGCGCGTGTAATAAGTCAAACCACCCACTACTCAAAGTAATTTCTAAGCTGTCGGGAGACTTCAACCGGCACTCAGCAGGATCTAACGACCATCCCGCAAACTCATAAATGACCCGCTCATTTCCCTCCGCCACACATTCGGAGCCCCCTTGGCTACGCCGCAAAATCACCCTAATCCGCGCCAGTAATGCCCGCGGATTAAAAGGCTTCTTAAATAATCTCCGCTCCCATCTCCAAACCTAAAATACGATCTACTTCTTCACTAATGGCCATGAGCATAAGAATAGTCGAATTAGCGCGGATTTGACGACACAACGTTAAACCATCCTCTCCTGGCATCATAATGTCAAGAATAACGGGTCCACGGCTTGTTCAGATCGTATAAATTCTTCATCATAATTATTTTGACATATCTCTCGATAAAGTTTTTCTATACCTTGTTGTTTTGTACTTTTAATTCAGTTTCTTTATTTACCCAAAAGTTAGCAAAAATTTCGGCAAAAAAGCTTGGTTTTAAGAATTTCTTGTTTATTAATCTCTTTCGACAATTTATCTTTACATAGGCAGAAATCATGCCATCGATGCGAGCACAGAACCTTTTTACATTCGACCTCTTTCTCGATTAATTGGGAATATTCTTCTTTTTCTTTTCCATAAGCATTATAAACTACGGTTGCCGCTAGGGAATCAATAACACCTTGCTCGGGCTGGAGAGAGCGAACATAATTCTGAACTTTAGTTTTTTCGGGAACAAAATAAGTGTGATCTTGGTAATAGTAAGGAATGATCTCCTTGATAAAATTTTTCAAGCGGAATCTTACACTGAGAAAAAACCTTTCTCAACTTTGCCATCAAGATCTGGAATACTAGCTAATGTTTCCAACGCATATATAGTAACCTCTTTCCAAGATATTCAAATATAAAGCACTTACTCCAGTGCCGTAGTTGTATCTTTCTCTTCTTTGATATTTTCGATTGATAACCTGGAGCGGCTTTAGAGGATCATCAACTAATGTCAACTGACCAATCTTGAACTTTGTAATTATTCTAGTTGTTTTTTCTTGTTCTGTACCTTGACTTATTTTTATCCTCTCCTCTATTTCCAACCTTAGTCGACTGCTTTGTAAAAATTCATTAAACTCCGAATTCTGGAAATATTTAGGCTTTTCTTCACTGTGTTCAGTACAATATTTATCCCATCTGCATTCATATCAATTAGCGTCATACAGTGGATGAGGAAAGCGCCAACATACTTCTTTCAGCGGGATTGCGGATCGGCCTTTTATACTCATCCAAGGGTGGGTTGACAGCGATTTTTTGCCCCTTCCGATCGTAGTGAAATTCATATCGATAATAAACTGTCATATTTAAACCTTAACTCCTTGAGGTATCCCTTCTATTTCAACGCATTAAAATTATGTAACATTTTGTAACGATCCAAAGCATTAAGCTTAAGGTAACTTCAAATGACTTATTACGTTACCGTGATCTCATTCCCTCCCTAACATGATAGACTTAATAAACCATGAAGCAGCAGATTGAAACATTATTAAATCAGGCGATTGAAAAACTGAAAACGAAGGACGTATTAGAGCCTGAAGTAACGCCAGTGATTAAAATTACCCACACCAACGACCCAAAACACGGCGATTTTGCGACAAATTTGGCGCTCACACTGTCCAAAGCCGCTGGCATGAGTCCACACCCATTGGCGAAAAAAATAGTGGAAGCATTACCTCCTTCAGCTCAAATCACCAAGGTGGAAATCGCTGGACCGGGGTTTATCAATTTCTTCGTGACCGAAGAAAGTTATCAAACTGTAGTTTCTTCGATTTTCAAAGCAGGAAAAGACTATGGTCGAAGCGAATTGGGTAAAGGTCAACGCGTGTATATAGAATACGTTTCCGCCAATCCTACCGGTCCACTGCATGTAGGGCATGGCCGTGGGGCAGCTTACGGCGCTTGTGTGGCCAATCTATTGAAAGCCGCGGGTTTTGAGGTCCATCAGGAATACTACGTCAATGACGTGGGACGGCAAATGGGCATTCTCGCCTTAAGCGTTTGGGTTCGGTATTTACAAGGTTATGAGGCGTCGATTGAACTTCCTAAAAACGCTTATCAAGGGGAGTACATTATTGACATTGCCGAATCGCTAAAGGCCAAGTATAGTAAGCAATTCTACCATTCCGTCGAATCCATTCAGGCAAAAATACCGGAAGAAATCGATTCAAATGCCGACCCGGAAGCTTACCTCGACGCGTGGGTAACTGCCCAAAAAGACTTATTGGGGCCTAAGGACTTTGACTGCGTTTTTCAGGCAGCGCTCGATAGTGTTCTGAACAATATCAAAAACGATCTTGAAGAATTTGGTGTCACCTACGATGACTGGTTTCCAGAAAGCCGCTTAGTTCGTGAAGGTTTAATTCAGGAAGGGCTCAACCTTTTAGCTAAACACGGCTACGTTTATGAAAAAAATGGGGCCCAATGGTTCCGCGCCACCGCACTTGGAGATGAAAAAGATCGCGTATTAATTCGTAAAAACGGCTTGCCTACCTATTTTGCTTCGGATGTGGCATATCACCTTCACAAATTCAACCAAGGTTATGACCAAATCATCGACATATTCGGTGCTGACCATCATGGTTATATTCCCCGTATTCGTGGTTTTTTAAAAGGGTTGGGGAAAGCGCCAGAAAAATTACATATCTTGCTAGTGCAATTTGCTATCCTTTCTCAAGGAAACAAAAAAGTCTCTATGTCTACCCGTGGTGGTACTTTTGTCACCCTGCGAGAGTTGCGCCATGAAGTGGGGAGTGATGCCGCGCGTTTTTTTTATATAATGCGAAAATCGGATCAGCACCTGAACTTTGACCTTGAATTGGCGAAATCGCAATCGAATGAAAACCCGGTCTATTATATCCAGTACGCGCATGCCCGCATTTGCAGTGTCTTTCGTCAACTAAAAACGATCCAAAAAAATTGGGATCGATCGCAGGGAATTGAAAATTTATATTTTTTATCAAAAACTTATGAAAAAGAGCTCTTAGCTACGTTAGCCCGCTACCCTGAGGTAATCAAAAGGGCCGCCACGCATTACGCACCACACCTGCTGGCGCGTTACCTACAATCACTCGCCAATCAATTCCATACGTATTACAATGCAGAACGTTTTTTAATTGAAGATGACAAGCTCCGTAATGCGCGATTAAACTTAATTAGCGCTGTGCAGCAAATTATCCACAATGGCTTAACGCTACTCGGTGTATCTGCCCCAGAAGAAATGTGATTAGGAGTGGGAAAATGCGTAAATTAATCAATAGTATTATTGGTGTGGCACTTGTTGTTGTCATTGTTCTTCTTGCTTTACCACTTGGCATGAGTTTTTGGCTCAAAAACAATTACTCTTCTATCCTTACTCGTTTCTCACAAGCCCATAACGTGAGTTTAAAACTCATCAATTTTGATCGTGCTTGGTTTACTTCAAAAGCCGTTATACAAGTAATTATTCAAAATTCTGAAGATAAAACAACTCAGCCGATTAAATTTACCATTAATCAACACATTTTCAATGGCCCTTTTATTTTTAGCAAAAATAATCACAAAGTAAAATTGCATTGCGCAAAAGCGTTGGTGTATAGCACAAGCAACGACCCTAATTTCACTTTTCACTCCTCCACACTTTTGCGTTTCAACAATTCTAGCAAAAACTCGATCTATGCTAGCAACGTCAACGTTACTAACGGACAAGAACAAATTGTTCTAAAAGATACAAATTTGGAAATTCTCTATAATCCATTAAATCAGCGACTAGTTTCGGATGCGGTGATTAAATCAGCGCTCATTTCGGAACAACAAAAAAATTTTTTTTTAATTATGGATAATATTATCTGGCATAATGATTTACATCATACAACGCCTTTGTGGGAAGGGAAACGTTCTCTATCTTTAAATAAATTCACTTATTATCTTACGCCGGAACAACCCATCGAAGTAAAAAATTTTATTTTGGAAAATCAACAGAACCTAACGAATGATACGACGACACTTACTTTTTACAGCCACGCTGACAGTATTAAAGACGCCTACCTTAATTTAGCACCGCTTGACATAAAATTTTCGCTCACTCAAATGAACACCGCCGCGCTGGTTAATCTGATAAATACTGCTTTAAATCAAAATCACCTGAAGTTGAATCCTCAGCAATTCCGTCAATTTCACACGCCAATCATTAATTTATTAGCTCAGGGTCTGGAAGTTTCATTAGCTCATTTAATCTTCGGAACAGAAGAGGGGAAAGTAAGTGTGCAAGGACGGCTTTATTTACTTGCTCAAAATCAATCGCCCTATTTATCACAGATTATGATAAATTCAAAGGGTAAACTACAAGCCAAAATGCCAATGGCTTGGTTAAAAAAAGAATTGAGCCGTATTTATGAAGACAAAAAAGTAGCACTCGACGATCAAGCGTTAACGCCAGAGCAAATAGCAGATCAGCAAATTCAATATTGGATAAATAACAAAAAACTTATCCCGCAGAATCAAAATGTCGAACTAACGATAGACTACTATAAGGGTAAATTATTATTTAATAATTTACCGTCCCCCGCTCCTCAACAATGACGAGGAATTACGCAAAACAATCGCGACCTCGATGGTTAACTTTCATAGTCGTTAGTGGAAGTTTAGCTTTATTTTTCTCGTTAATACTTTATTTAAAAACCTACCTTCTCCACGCCAATCACAAAGTAATGCCCTCCCTTCCTCCTTCTCCCCTATCCCGCTGTCGTCTCTAACACAACGCAACCTCAATTCGACTTTTATATGCTTTTACCTAAAATGAAAGTCACTTCCTTAAAAACGGACGATTCTGACTCTAGGCCTCAAAATTCACACTTCCCGCAAAAGCAAGGAATTAGCAAAGAAAAATCTGCTCGCTAAAGTCTTTGCGATACACAAAATATTTGGAAGGGTTGAAAATTGCTTTTCTTAACCCAATCTACATTGTAACTGTAAAAGCGTTGGAGAGATGGTGTGGAACAATTTCGAGGTACAACGATTCTTTCCGTAAGACGAAATGGCAAAGTTGTCATTGGCGGTGATGGGCAAGTTTCGATGGGCAGCACCATCATGAAAGCCAATGCTCGAAAGGTACGCCGACTCTACAACGACAAGGTCATTGCTGGCTTTGCTGGCGGGACGGCAGACGCATTCACGCTGTTCGAGCGCTTTGAGAGCAAGCTCGAAAAACATTCTGGCAATTTGACTCGTGCTGCCGTTGAACTTGCTAAAGACTGGCGCATGGATCGAATCCTTCGACGCCTTGAAGCGTTACTCGCGGTGGCGGATTCCAAGGCATCCCTTATCATTACTGGCCTTGGCGACGTTATTGGACCGGAACAGAGCCTAATGGCTATCGGCTCAGGCGGCTCCTTCGCCCAAGCCGCGGCGAAAGCCTTATTAGAAAATACAAAGCTTGGCGCACGCAAAATTGTCGAAAAAGCCTTAACTATTGCCGCTGACATTTGTATTTATACAAATCTAAATTTTACGATCGAAGAACTGGATAGCGAAAGTTAACTACTAATTAACAGCGGGTAAAACTATGGCAGACCTCATTAATCATTCTTGTTTCACAGAAAACGTCTCTCTAGCAGTTCAAATGACAATGACTCCACGAGAAATTGTCGCAGAACTTGATAAATTCATCATTGGTCAAAATGATGCCAAACGCGCGGTGGCCATCGCTCTTCGTAATCGCTGGCGGCGTATGCAACTGGGAGAAGAATTACGGCGCGAAATTTTTCCAAAAAATATTTTAATGATCGGCCAAACCGGCGTCGGCAAAAGCGAGATCGCCCGACGTTTATCTGATCTCGCGGGGGCCCCCTTCCTTAAAATTGAAGCAACCAAATTTACGGAAGTGGGCTATGTCGGGCGCGACGTAGAATCTATCATTCGCGATCTTGTAGATGTCGCCGTCAAGATGACCCGTGAAAAGGCTACCCGTCAGGTGAAAACTTTGGCGGAAGAAGCCGCTGAAGAGCGCGTTCTCGACGCTCTCATCCCACCGGCCCGTGGAGGCTTCCAAGGCGAACCGACAGCCGAGGAAAAGCCCACTGAGAAAAAAGAATCAGCCACTCGACAACTCTTTCGTAAAAAACTTCGCAATGGTGAGCTGGACGATAAAGAAATCGAAGTCGAAGTTAGCGCGCACCCATCGTTTGAAATTATGGGTCCTCCGGGCATGGAAGAGATGGTGAGTCAATTGCAAGGTATTATGTCCAGTATGTCGAGCCGTCACAGCAAATCTCGCCGCTTAAAAGTTAAGGATGCCTTGCGCATATTGGGAGAAGAAGAGGCAGCGAAATTAGTCGACGAAGATCAAATTAAATCCGCGGCTCTGACCAGCGTTGAGCAAAATGGGATCGTATTCATTGACGAAATTGATAAAATCGTTAAACGCGAGGGCGCTGTCGGTGCCGATGTTTCCCGCGAAGGGGTACAGCGTGATTTATTGCCGCTCGTTGAAGGCAGCACTGTATTTACTAAATATGGGATAGTTAAAACCGATCATATTTTATTTATTGCCTCCGGCGCTTTCCATATCGCAAGACCATCAGACTTAGTGCCTGAATTGCAAGGGCGTTTCCCCATCCGTGTTGAACTGAAAGCGCTTACGGCGGATGACTTTGTTCGAATATTAACAGAACCCAAAGCCTCCCTGACCGAACAATACACCGAATTATTGAAAACCGAGAACTTTGGATTGTCATTTACCAAAGACGGTATCAAACGTCTCGCTGAAATTGCTTATCAAGTTAACGAGCACTCCGAAAACATCGGCGCACGCCGTTTGCATACCATTATGGAACGTTTGTTAGAAGAAGTTTCGTTCGAAGCTACGGATAAGCAAGGTGAATCTATTACGATTGATGCTGCTTATGTTAACAAGCAGCTTAAAAAGCTAGCTGAGGATGAGGATTTAAGTCGTTATATTCTTTAGCGACCCCTCTGCCGCAAGTGGTGCACTCAGCAAACAGTCCTTACTTTGCTTAAAGCACGTTGTTTTTCTGTTTGTTTATTTTGGAATAAAACGACCTGATTTCAGGCGCCTGCAAAATCGCTGGATTACGTCAAACTTCTCGGGTTAAGATATCAAGAGCTGCTCTCTTGGTAGTGCTTTTAAACAGTCTTCACGAAGTCAACGAATTTGCTCGTCCTCTACTCCCTTTTGAAATTTTTGACGCGTGTCTTTATCGGGCGCGCCATTACATGAATGGGGCTGTATCTAAGGTAAGAATCAGTATTTTCCCACAATTATTCTAGCTTGATCATAAAGCGCTCGTAATTGAGAGGGCGTTGCCCCCCGCCTGTAAGATCTCAAGAGCCCTCGCATAAAACGCATCGGCCTTTTTCATTTCCGCTTCAAACAGTTGAGCGGCTTTTTCAATGGTTAAATAGGCTTCAGGTGACGTATTAACGGATTCAAGCGGTTTTTCTTCATTTGAAACTCCATCTGACAGTATTAGGGTATTCCTTTCCAACCGTTTAAGAATCGTAACTAATCTGAAGCGCTAACGCATTCTAAAGGCAATCCCCAGGGATGCTTTTATTCGCCACCGAGGAGCAGCTCAGATTTGAGGCATTCACATTCAACCAATGGCTCTACCTGCTTCCTGCGCTTTTTGATCAACGAGTGCGTCTTAGCTATATCCATTCGTAACTGAGTGGATTCGTTGTGAGTAAGCGTTAAATAAGGAGGCTGTCCCTTAAAATAGCCTCCTGATAGCCAAAATTGTCTAAAATACACGCTAAAACTGTATCATTACCCCGTTTTCCAGAAGTGCGCGTTTTTTTGACAAAAGCCGCTTTTTCTCTTTCACTATCAAATTGTTGGTATAAATTCCCACCAATTCTAATTTTCAGCCTAAACTTCTACTCTATTATTAGCGGTATTAGCGGCGAAGTGACGCAATGCTAAAGACACAAACCGTAATCTGCCTCTAACCGCTCAATTCCTGCCAAGCTCGTTGCTGCTGCGTCGTCAAATTTATCGATGGCATGATTTACCTCTCTACCGAAATATTATCAAACTGATATTAACAAATTATTAATTTGAAAGCCCCTCTTTCGCACACCGAGCCGCAGGTCGGGCTGAGCTTCCGAAGCCCAACAAGAGAAAGAGGAATGTAGCCAGTAACCGATTGGAAGTTGAAATACTCGTATTTTATTCTCTTAAAAAGGTTTTTCTCATTTAATCATCCTGGATAAGGACATAAGCATGCAGTTAAATTTTCTCTATTAAAGTTAATGCAGATAAAGAAATTGTTTATCTCCTCATAAGAACAGTCATTATTTATTTTTACGCGATTTTTTATTGCGACTTGGCAATAAGCGCTTCAATTTCTCAACTGCATTTGATCTTAATCTTAACGATCATAATCGGCGCTGCGTTAAGCCGCACCGTTAACGGCCCTTCTACCCTTACTGCGAGCAATAGTTAGAAGCGCTATGCTTAGTCTTACATTGGTTACTCGCGAAGAGACTTACCATTCTACAACTTTCGGAAATTAGTAAAGGGCGAACCAGAAATTATAATGAGAGATGGAAAATTAGATTGGAAAATTTTGCAAAAAATCAAGTAGCAGAAGCAAGCTAAACGAAATGATTCGGGAAAAATTAAATCATGATAAATTGTAAGATGTAAGAAAATCTTATTTGGAGCAATCAGGGAAAATCAGCTTTGTTAAAAACAATAGAGACATTTATAGCGTTTCATTACCACTAATTAATCACTTAATAATGGCGTTGCAATAATCAAAATAATCGCCACCGCCAATGCTAGAAAACCTAATTACATGAAAGCATGCCTGTAAAAAGGATTCGTGATTAAGGGGTCGAACGTTTCGCGTCGCCCCATATCGTAAACTGAAAAAACTCGCAAATATGGCAACCGCACCTAAGTTTAACAACGTCGTTCCTATTCCCAATTCTTGCCAACAAGTCGGAATCAATTTTCCCACCATCGAATAACTAATAGGACTAATTAAAAGCTCGGCCGTTCCTTGTAATATGTAGGTTACAAACAACCAACCAAAGACCATGAATCCCTGTGGATCTCCTAACGCCATTCCGATGGAAAGAATAAGTAAGCTCAGGGAACTGAGAAAGAAACCTATGCTGTACTGTAAAGGCAGAAAAGCGGTCGTTTTCGTTTTTCTACGTATCCAAGTGAAAAACAAAGCTAGTAAAGGACCACCGATCACAATCGTGACACTGTTAACATTCTGTATCCATCCGGGCACAATGCGAAATCCAAATAGATGCAAATTAACACTGTTCTTCACAAATACTGTTAAGCCCATCGGCGCTAATTGATAAATAATCCAAAAAAATTGGACACTAACAATTAAGATAATAAAAGCAAATAACTTTTTACGCGCAGCGTTGTAATGCTTAAAAGCAATAAGAAAAAACACAACCAACATTGAAAACAGCACTTAACACTAAATTATTGCTAAATTAAGTATAATGAAGTAATACTTGCAGCAAAAGCACTAGTACTAAAATAATTAGTGCGCCTATTCCTATCCGTTTAAGGCGCGTTTTAGCCGTTGTCCGGCTGAAGATGTCTTTATCTCATATACGTTTCCATTGCGAAAATAAAATAGCCATAGCAATAACATTATTTACCGCTGTGACAAGAAAGAAATAATATCGTATAATTTGTTTTAATTGAAAATATCCCACGAGAGTAAATCCAAATATGAACGCAACATTCATTCTGCTGTAATTCCATAAAAACTCGCTCTGACGCTTACCGACTTCATCCGCTTGAAACAATTGCGACAATAACATGTTGGAGGAAATCACCATCATCCCTGTTCCAATTAACATGCAAGCCAATCCCCAGTAAACTCGCTAGAGCGCCATGAGCGAGAAAAAACAACAATGGGCTGAAAAATGCCAACAATAACAAGTGCACGATAACTCAAAAACCGCCCACCCAAGCAACCGGTGTGATGAGATCTACTTGCGTGGTGCTCAAACGCACTTATTCTTGCGTATTCTAAAGTTAAAGTACGAGGCCTGAAAAAATAACTGCGAAGCTAACGGTGCTAAAAAACTATCTTTATAAGTAATAAGTAAAATAAATAGTGCCGAGGCCTTGTGGCATGCTAAGAAAACGAACTTTAGTTGCAGATGAGTGCATCATTACGCTATTTTATACTGATTTATAAATCAAAGAACAATTGTAAGATTTTTTTCGTTAAATGCAAAACTTTTTTATAAAATATTTTCTTTTCTCATCACTAGTAACAAGCATTTAAATTAAATAAAGGGATCAACTTTCAATTAATAAGAGTGACAATCAATTTGAAAGGTTGAATAACGTTAGGTCGATAGCTGCTGATTATGCTAGAAGACGAAAAAAGAAGTAATTTTATCTATTCAAAAAATTGAAGAAATTCAAAATTGTTTATTGCATGAGCTTTCCGATTATGACAATTATGAAACTTTTCTTTTTCTTCGGGAGAAAATGCAAAGGCTACACACCGAATTGTTAAGCATGCCTGATGAAGAGAAAGATGAGGGAGTTCTTGAAAGGCTTTTAAAATTTCATGCCGAATTAGAATTAATAGAAGCCTTTCTTGGAGAGTTTATCCAAGATTAGAGAGCGTTAGAAGATCTTAAAAGGAGTGCTGACGTTTGCTGGTGTGAATTTGTAAGTATTCCCTCCATCGTTGAAACTAGGTCAAAGCGAACCATTTTTGAAGAGGCTGCTTCATTCAAAGTCCAAATTGATGAAGCTTATGAAACGCAACTCCGTAACAGAGAACAATTAATTCGAGAAAGAGCAAAACCATCTTATTGTGGCCAGAAATTTGAAGACGAAACTCAATTCTCCGGCTTCGACTCTTAAAAAAAATCGGCTGTTCTAAGTAGCGCGATTCTTATCATCGACAGTTGTTCCCTCATTCTCAGCAGGCTATGATAAGCCCATGAATGAAACAGAAAAATCAACGCATTTTGGCTACAAAATCGTCCCTGCTGATCAAAAAACTGACAAAGTAAAGTGCGTTTTCGAATCGGTGGCGATGAAATATGATTTAATGAATGATCTCATGTCCTTGGGTATTCATCGGTGGTGGAAAGATTTTGCAATTACTCAATGCCGTTTGCGAACCGGTCAACGTATTTTGGATTTGGCTAGCGGCACGGGCGACCTTGCTAAACGAATCAGTCCGTTAGTGGGTGATGAAGGTGAGGTTGTGATTGCCGATATTAACGCCGCTATGTTGAACGTGGGGCGTTGTCGCCTTTTGAACAAAGGCATCTTTCGAAATATTCAATTTATTCAAGCTGATGCTGAAAAACTGCCGTTTCCTAATAATTTTTTCGATCGTATCGTCATCGGTTTTGGGCTGCGTAATGTCACAGATCAGATGGCCGCATTGCAATCAATGTGCCGTGTTATCAAACCGGGGGGGGGTGCCGTTATTTTGGAGTTTTCCAAACCCACCCTGACCCCGTTGAAAGCCGTTTACGACGCCTATTCTTTTCAGTTGCTTCCTAAACTCGGAAAACTCGTAGCCAAGGATGAAGAGAGTTACCGATATTTAGTCGAATCAATTCGTATGCATTCCGATCAAGAAACGCTATTGAGTAAAATGACCGATGCGGGTTTTGAAGATTGCGATTACCATAATTTAAGCGGCGGAATTGTAGCCGTTCACCGAGGTTATAAATTCTAATGATGACGTTAGCTCTATCTGTCTTGGAAAAAGCGCTCAATGGTTATATTCGATTAGACCCGGATACAGTTCAGCAACTTTATAACCTTGAAAATAAACGGATTAAAATCCAAATTTCCGATTGGAATATTGAATTTTTCATTATTCCTCATAAGAATGGTGTACAGCTATCAACTAGCACCAACACCAAAGCCGATACGATTATTTCCGGATCTTTATTCTGTTTATGTAAAGCGGGCTGTGCTAAAGGCGAAAGTTCTGCTTTATTCAAAAACTCAATTGAAATTAGTGGTGACACGGAAGTCGGCGAAAAAGTACGGAGCATAATGGTGAATATGTATATTGACTGGGAGGAACACTTGTCAAAAATGACTGGCGATATTATTGCTCATCAAATTGGTGCCGGCGTACGCCGCACGATTAATTTTGGTAAATCGGCTGCAACATTGATTCGTGAAAATTTAAAAGATTATTTACAAGCGGAATCAGAATTGGTACCAACAATGGATGAAGTCAATTCCTTTATTAAGTCTGTCACTCATTTACACCACGCCGTTGAATGCGCTGAAATACGAATTCAACGATTATTAAGCAAAAGGAAATCGTCCGCATGAGACGCCTTTTTCAATTAATCCGGTTAATTCAAATTAATTTTATCCTGCTTCGGCACGGTTTTAATCGCCCCCTCATTGGCGAGCTATCGCCTTCGCTGCGGCTTTTAAGCTATTTAAACCCTTGGAGTTTTATTCAAAAAGACAAATCTCGCGGTGAATCTTTTCGCATCGTGATTGAAGAATTGGGCCCTATTTTTGTAAAATTTGGTCAGTTATTATCAACCCGCCGCGATTTATTGCCGGATGATATTGCTGAAGAATTAGAGAAATTGCAAGACCGAGTTCCTCCATTCCCAGGCAAAATCGCCAAAGCCATGATCGAAAAATCCTGCGGAAAAACCATTGAAAACTGCTTTGTCACTTTTGATGAAAAACCATTGGCTTCTGCTTCTATCGCTCAAGTTCATGCAGCTACGCTTCACGATGGCAGCGAAGTCATCGTCAAAGTTTTACGTCCGAACATCGCTAAAAAAATCCAGCGAGATATTGGCCTAATCTATCTCGGTGCAAAATTAGCCCGGCGATTTTGGCGATATGGCAAACGACTAAAACCAGTCGAAGTCATTACGGAGTTTGAACACACTATTTATCACGAATTGGATTTAATGCGCGAAGCCGCCAACGCCTCTCAATTACGACGTAATTTCGCGAACTCCGAAAAAATGTATGTGCCCAAAATTTATTGGGACTACGTTCACCGAGAAGTGATGGTCATGGAGCGAGTCTACGGCATTCGTATTTCTAATATAGCAGAATTAAAAGCGGTAAATACCAACCTTAAGAAGTTAGCAGAATATGGTGTCGAAATATTCTTTACACAAGTATTGCGCGATAGTTTCTTTCACGCGGATATGCATCCGGGTAATTTATTCGTGGATGTGAGTGATCCGGAAAATCCGAAATACCTAGGTGTTGATTTCGGCATTATGGGAGGGTTGAGCCCTCAAGATCAACGTTACATTGCTGAAAATTTATTAGCGTTTTTCAAGCGCGATTATCGACAAGTGGCTATTTTACATGTCGAATCCGGTTGGATTTCAGCGGATTCCCGAATCGATCAATTTGAGGCGGCTATTCGCACGGTTTGCGAACCTATCTTTGAAAGACCGTTAAAAGATATTTCCTTCGGGAAATTATTATTGCGTTTATTTCAGACAGCTGATAAATTTAATATGGAAATTCAACCGCAATTGCTTCTGCTGCAAAAAACCTTGCTTAATATAGAAGGCCTTGGTCGCCAATTGTATCCCAATTTAGATCTGTGGCGAACCGCCAAACCTTTCATTGAAGACTGGATGCGAAAACAACATGGACCACGCTATCTACTCAATACAGCTATTAAAGAATTTCCGCTGGCTGTTGAGACAACTTTAAAATTGCCACGTTTATTCCATGACGTTTTACATGAGATTCATTTCCGCCAAAACTTAGAACGAAACGAACCTCGCTCCCCTCGCCAAAAACAAAAACGCGGTTTTATTTTGGGAGCCGGCTTTGCCTTTCTAATAAGCACCATTCTCAGCTTTCTCATCGCCCCTAAGCCCGCCTCTCCTTGGGAGTGGACTGCTTTAGGAGGCGGCATTTTATTAGTAATTATTGGATGGTTGGCACCAAAAGACTAGGGGCTAAGAAAAACACCGATGGTGCTTTTCTTAGCCTTTTAGCCATGGATCAACTATGTTTGAATTGCTGTGAGCAAGTTTGAAAACCGGCTAATAAATAGTAATTTTATACACCTT
>NZ_VFIV01000059.1 GCF_019425495.1 Coxiella endosymbiont of Ornithodoros amblus | reverse complement strand
CATATACGTTCTTTTCGTCAAAACTGATTGTTGACACAACAACCCAGGGCCTATACGTATGGAGCAAAGCAGAATACGGGAAAATAATGATCTCGTCTATCGCCCCCGTATTTCGCTGCGCTCATATCGTATATAGGACCTTAGTTAATTGATTAGTTTAATTAATCACAGATAATCGTACAGCCTTCTATACTGCTAGCGCTACAGAGCTAGTATCATAACACTTTTCAAACACCATAAATTTGAATTGACCGGTTACGTTTCGAACTTTTAGCACAACCCAGAGTAGGTTGTCGGAAATAGTAATAAAAAATAAAAGGGAGTCACCACCCACCCATGCTCGTTTAAACTCTTTTTTACCAGCCGGCGTTGGCTGGAACTCAGATCGGCAGCTATAGAATCCCTTGAGTGCCATTTTTATTTAAAACAACCCAACACTGAGGGCTGACTTCCTTAAAATGCAAGACTTCTTAAATCGAGACATTTATAAGAAATCACGCCAACAATAACGGCGTTAAAAAAAAATCCTGTCATGAAAATAGTTATGTTATAATAAACAGTAAGTTATTAATTTCGCCGCCTAGATAGAAATCACTCGGTTCACCAGGATTCAAAAGTGCTACTATGAGAAGAATCTAAATAAACGAATTTCGTGCTCTCTAACGCTCCTCCTGGTCCTCATAAGGATTTAGATCAGTTTTCAGTTTGACATGGATGGGAACGCCGATGAAATTGAATGTTTTTCGAAAATAATTGGAGAGGTAGCGAGAATAGGATTTTGGCAATGATTTTGTTTGCTTGCCATGTACTACAATTGTTAACGGGTGGCGACCACCTAAGTGCGCGTAACGTAAGCGAATTCGATGACCTTTAACTAAAGGAGGTTCATGTTCCGCTACGGCTTTTTCCAAGGCCCTGGTCAGCTGAGCTGTCGTTAATTCCTGTTGGATGGATTGATAAGATTCCTGAATTGCTCGAAATAATTTGCCTATACCAGTTCCATGGAGTGCGGAAATAAAATAACGACGCGCAAAATCAACGAACGGCATACGTCGATCGATAGCATTGCGCACATTGTCACGCTTTTCTATTTTTAGGCCATCCCATTTATTTACAGCAATGATCAAGGACACTCCAGCTTCAACAATCCGATTTAATAACCGCAAATCCTGTTCAGTCACGCCTTGACGAGCATCTAATACAAAAATAACTACATCCGCTCTATGCATCACCTGTAATGATTTAATTATTGAAAATTTTTCAACATAATCTTGTATTTTACTGCGCCGGCAAATACCTGCTGTGTCAATCAACGTATAATTTTCGTCGTCGCGGGTAAAAGGGATATAAATACTATCGCGAGTGGTTCCCGGCTGATCGTAAACAATAACCCGTTCTTCGCCCAATAGTCGATTAATAAGTGTGGATTTTCCGACATTGGGACGACCAATCATAGCGATTTTAATGTCGACTTCTTTTTCAATAACTTCTTTTTTCTCAGGCAAATTTTTTAAAATTTGAGTCATTAAATACTTCACGCCTCGCCCGCTCGTGGCAGCAATAACGTGAGGTTCACTAAATCCCAATTTATAAAAATCGCTTTGTACAACCGCCGCTCTTGCTCGATCAACTTTATTTATGGCCAAAAAAATTTTTTTCCCTTTTTTGCGTAATTGTTCGGCAATGATTTCATCAGCGGGAACTAACCCTGACTTCGCGTCCACTAAAAATAAAATGCAATCGGATTCATCAATTGCCTGCTCAGCCTGCGTTTCTGCCAGTGGCGCTACTTCTTTATTTTCTCTATCGACCAAGCCGCCTGTATCGACCAGTAAAAGACGCTGAGAATCAATAGTGGTTTCACCGTATTGACGATCACGCGTAACACCTAAGACATCAGCCACTAATGCAGCCCGACTTTTAGTTAAGTAATTAAATAATGTGGACTTTCCGACGTTTGGTCGCCCAACGATGGCAATGACTGGAAGCATTGAGGTTCTCTCCCTTCATTCCTCCAACTGTCCCCTCCGAAAACGGAAAGAGGGCCATCAGATGAAGAAATTTTAAATTTACTCCCCGCGGCCTGCCCCCGGGGTATTTTTATTCCGAAATTTTCATTGTTAAATAGGGGTCGTTAATTCCCATCGCTTTCATACTCTTTTGTGCGGTTTCGTAAAATTGTTTAGCCGACTCGTGATTTCCAATGGCTGCGTAAATATCGCCTTTAATTTCGTCCACCAGCGGCTGATAAAGCCTGATCATCAACCGTTTGCAATAAATTCAAAGCGGCTTTCGGGCGAGTCTCGGCTAATAAAATTCGACTTGCTCGCAAGCGCGCTAATTGTTTTAAATCCGGAATAGTGGCATTTTTCATAACCCACTGCAACTGATCCAATGCAGACGGTAAATGATTTTGCTCAACCGCTCTTTTTACATTTTAAGAATGAGGCCATCGTTGCATAAGGAGTTTTACCATAATCCTTAATCAGTCGGTCCGTTAACGGCTTCGTTTTATCCCACGAATTTTGTGAAGCCAATATTTGCAATTGCATATAAAGTGCAGAAGCGCGTTCTGTTTTCTCTAATTGATGATGACACCAATACCGCCATCCAAATCCAATCAATAAACCAATAACGATAACAAGAGCAATAAGACGACCATAACGCGCCACCATTTTTTTATCATTTCAATTTGTTCTTGATCGGAAAGAAGTTCTGTCATTGTTTCACCTGACTTTTTATTTTCAGCCTTCGGATTTTAAATAAGAAATTAAGGTATCTCGCGTTAAACTCTTTTGCGGCACTGTTTCTCGCAAATGTTTTAACGTCACTGTATTCTTTTTTATTTCTTCTTCACCGATAACAACTGCCCATTTAGCCCCACTTTTATCGGCCCGTTTAAACTGACTTTTTAAACTGCTGCCAGTCAAATCAACCTCGACGACCCATTCAGGCAATACGTTGCGAAGCTGTTCCGTCATCAAAAGCCCTTCTTGAATTACTGCTTCCCCTTCTATAACGACGTAAATATCGATCTTGTCGAGATATTCTCGCGCCGCACGTAATAATAACACTAATCGCTCTAATCCTGCAGCAAACCCCGCGGCCGGCGTTGACTTGCCGCCTAACAACTCGACGAGGTTATCATAGCGGCCACCCGCACAAACAGTACCTTGCGTCGCCAGTTGATCAGTTACCCATTCAAAAACAGTGTGCGTATAATAGTCTAATCCTCGAACTAATGTGGGATTCACGATAAAAGGCACTTCTGCTTGATCCAACACTCTTCGCAATTGATCAAAATAGTGTCGCGATGTCTCATCCAGATAATCGATTAGCTTGGGTGCTTCTGCAAGGAGCGGTTGTAGCTCGGGATTTTTACTGTCTAAAATCCGTAAGGGATTCGTGTGCAAACGCCGCCGGCTACCTTCGTCCAGCTCCTTTTCACGCGATTGCAAATAGCTGACCAATGATCGCCGGTAAGCATTTCGCGAGTCAAACGTACCCAGCGTATTTAATTCGAGATGAATACAAGATTCCAAACCCAGCGCTTTCCATAAGCGCAAACACATAAAAATCAACTCGGCTTCAATGGGCGCTCCTGCCATCCCATAAGTTTCAACGCCGAGCTGATAAAACTGGCGATAACGTCCTTTTTGTGGACGCTCATGGCGAAACATTGGCCCTAAATACCACAAACGCTGAATTTGATTATAAAGTAAGCCGTTTTGAATGCCGGCCCGCACACAGCCCGCTGTTCCTTCCGGGCGCAAAGTAAGGCTATCGCCGTTGCGATCGGTAAAGGTATACATTTCTTTTTCAACAATATCGGTGGCTTCCCCGATCGTGCGCTTAAAAAGAACCGTTTGTTCAACGACGGGGAAACGAATCTCACGATAATGATAAGCAGATACCACTGAACGGCAAGCGTTCTCCAGAGAAGACCAATAAGGAATCTCTTCGGGTAAGATATCGCTCATTCCCCGAATCGCTTGAATGTTTTTCGTCAATGATTAGTTCCTGAAAAAGTTATCTTATTCTTGTATTTTATGGCCGTAGGTTGCTCCGTCAAATTTTTATTGATGTTCCATTAGTATCCGCTGAATTGACTAACGTTTGCTTTAAGGACAATTTCTCTTTCGGTGAAGAAATAACTGACTGTAATTGCCCAAGAATATGTTTTTTGCCCTGCCACCAAACGCCCACAGAGGCGATCGACGCTACTAATAAAATAACCGCAGTCCACCACCAACAAAGCATTTTGCCGTTAATCATCTGTTTCGGTCTTAAAACAACCGGCAGCACGTGGTGTTTCACAGGTCTTTCTACTTCGGCTTTTACCCGCTCGAACTCTTCCTCCAATCCCATTTCGTTAAATGCAGCCATCACCTCATCCGGTGATATGCCAACATAACGGGCATAAGCACGTAAATAACCACGCACGTAAATTAATGCAGGGACACGGGAGTAATCGTCTTGCTCAAGACCTTTTACCCATTGAATGCTAAGCCGTATCTCTTTCGCAACGTCGCTTTGCTGAAGATTCTTTGCCTGGCGAGCTTCGCGCAAGAGGGTACCGGGTGTCTTCGCAGTGCTCTCTGAACGTGGGAGATTGATTTCCATATCGATCGCATTTTCCATCATTGGTCGCATTCCTATGGTGGTGTATTTATGGGCATTATAACTGACTCCTGGCGTATCTGGAATAAGAAAGCAATTTTGCTAAGCCCCCTCTCCTACACCTATGCTTATCACAGCTTATCACAATCCGTTGATTCCTGTGCTGCGGTGCTCGAAAATCAGCGAATGCTGAATCAGCGTAGCGAATTGTCAACAGGCCCTAATGATTGATTCCAGGAATAGGACGGTTAAAATTGAGATCTTGTTTTTGAAGCCAGCGTTGCTGCCGCCCTGTTCGATCATGAAACTGGCCAGCCAATTGACCACAAGCACCGGCAATATCATCCCCTCTTGTTCGTCGCACTCGAGTATTAAAACCAGCATCAATTAGGTATTTTTGAAAAGCGGAAATAGCTAACTCTGTCGAACATCGATAAGCCGTTCCTTGAAAAGAATTAAAGGGAATTAAATTAATTTTACACGGCACGTCGGCTAATAAACGAATTAATTGCTCGGCATCAATCAAACGATCGTTCATCCCCTCGATCATCACATATTCAAACGTGATGCAACGTTTACTGCCTCGAGAATAATAATCTCGGCATAAAGGAATTAACTGGTCTAACGAATACTTTTTATTAAGTGGAACCAACACATTTCGCAAAGCATCGTTAGGTGCGTGTAACGAAATAGCTAAAGAAACCGGACTTTCTTTGCGCAAACGACGCATAGCAGGCATTATGCCAGAGGTACTCAACGTCACACGGTATTTAGATAAGCCATAAGCGTGATCATTTATCATTAAATTCATCGCTGCAACCACCGCTTCGTAATTAAGTAAAGGCTCACCCATTCCCATCATTACGACATTAGTGATTTTATAAGGCGATTTTAACAACCGGGTGGCTAACCACACTTGTCCGATAATTTCAGCCAAAGTGAGATTGCGATTAAAGCCTTCTTTTCCTGTCGCGCAAAAGCTGCAATTCAAAGCACAGCCCACTTGCGAGGAAACGCATAAAGTGCCCCGTTTACGATCTGGGATAAAAACCGTTTCAATTTTATTATTATCCGCTAATCGAAAGAGCCATTTGTGGGTTCCATCAGCCGAAACGCGCTCTAAAGCAAGCTCCGACACGCGGACGAAGAACGCCTCACTTAACTGTTGTCGAAACGATTTGCTGAGGTCGCTCATTAAAGAAAAATCAGTTACTCCACGTTGATGAATCCATTGCAATAGTTGCGTAGTACGATATAATGGCTGACCTTGGGATGTGATAAATCCTTGTAATTCAGGTTCACTTAAGTTTAAAAGATTAATTTTTTCTGTCATCGTTGCATTTTAAGTCATTCATTTTGGGAGAAAAGCCTTAAATTATTTTTAAAAATCGATTTAATATTTCTCTCGTTTTTGATTATGTCTATCTAGACATTTTATTATATCAATATAATTATAAACAACATATCCACAACTAACTCACTTATTTACGTCTGTTACATCTGAGATAAGGCTGAGAAAATTTGGGTTTTAACAGTTATCAACCTAATAAGGAGATTTTTATGCCTGATTTTGAGTTAAGGCCTACCAAAAAAATATTAAATTTGTTGCGTACACACTGACATTTAATCTTGTGAAAGCAAATAAACCTAAGAAAAAAATTAAGTTACTTAGATTATTATTAACAGAGGGAGTGAGTGTCGACCAAGAAAGAACTCGAGAGGCTACGTACCTTATTTTTCAATATAAAATTCCTTTTTGTTGTATGATATTTTTTACGTTCGTAATTAATTATGTTGAATTAATTGATAGTTAAAAAATAATGGCCTGCTTTAGAACGTTCCACCACTCTTCATCTTGGATTTTTTCTTCTCCTCTAACAGAAGTTAATTTATCGATTCTCGAAAATCAAGATAATAATTTAAACGAAACTGATTCAAAATTACTTTCTGATATCATTTTTGATCGCGTTATTAAAGAAAGCATTCAGGAAATTCGCGATTTCTTTGAATTTGATTCTAGTAGCCAACCAAATTTGTCCCAATCTGATTCAAAAAGATACACCTTATGTATTGGAACAAGCTTAATAGCCATCTATCAAAGGATAATAAGTTACTATCAAGTTTATTACCAAAAAATTTATCAAAGAAATTCAAAGCGAGTGTAAAACTCAATAAAATCTGCCTCCCGAATCCAATTCAATCTCTTCTTCTCCAGCAGAAAAACAACTACAGCATTTATTTTGAATGAGAATCGAAAGAAAAAGAGATTGAAGCATATAATTCCTTCGTCAAGTGGTCACCCAATAATTCAGGCACAAGCGCTTTCGTCATCTAAAGTTGATGTGAGCTCTCAAGATGATATTGGAAATACCTTAATTCATTATGCTATTCAAAGGAGATCTTCCCTACGTTATCTACGTTATCTACGTTATCATTAATAAATAAAATAAATAATAGACCTCGCTTAGATATCCAAAAAAAGGCGAAATCCCACTGGAAACTACGGATGAAAGTGACAATACAATTTTTCATTTACTAGAGCGTACCTTTGCCGAAAACGAAAAAGCCTATTTCAAACTCATTGATACCGTAATGAAGTCTGAAAAAGGTTATTCTAACAACCTCAAAATGATAAGGCGCTCTTTATTAAGAGCAATAAAGATAAAAACCTTATGAAACAGCAAGCGAAAGAAAGCATCCCAGGAAGTGAAATAAACCCCCTTTACATCCTCATATGGCAACATAAACCAAAATCTGCGAGAGCTGTCCTCAACGAAATTATTGGATCTCATCTTCGAGAAACAGATCCATTATTTTTAAAGATCATTTACCTGAGAACGAAAAAAACAGGAAAATTTTACCTCATTTGAAGGTTTTGAACCCCATTGGAATTAACTTTATACCAATCTTTTGAAAATGAAAAAGATAGAAAGTTACGATTAAAATGTTTAGATGAAGCAACTCGTACACTAGGACCCATTTAGGGTTATCTTCGCGTTAAATACAATGAGTGTTCAGGCTCAGAAAAAATTGCTAAAAAAACTCAATAAATATAGTTAGAGCTCAGCATAAGCTAGTGATAGAAGGACAAGCCATACTGAAGGCATTAGAAACAATAAAATAAGCGACAAAATACAGAAAAAAAGAGACCCCTATGTTTTTTTCATATTCCGGGAACCTTGCATTTAACTGAGGAGGTGATGTTGCGTTTATTATCGAATGAAGCTGGTAGCCGAACAACAATGCGCACTGCATAATTCGTCTTATTACTACAAGTCACGGGCGTCTCAGATTTTGTCATTCCCTCGCAGGCACCTAGAGCTCAACTTAAGGGGGCGAAGTAAAGAGGGAATATCAAGTGGTTGAAAAGATGTCCGTCGTTCCCGTGCGTGGGCCGTCTACTGACAGACAAAGAATCG
>NZ_VFIV01000058.1 GCF_019425495.1 Coxiella endosymbiont of Ornithodoros amblus | reverse complement strand
TTAGAAAATGTAAGGGAAATTATTTTCAACCCAATAATCAATTGCTTCAATTAAAACAAGCCTTTCCATTAATTCCACCTGCTCAGGAAACAAACTCATCGCTTTCCTTCGTGTATGGAGAGAAAATGAATATAAAAAGGCGTTTACTTAAATTAAATAAGACTTAAGAATTCAATAAAATTTAACTATGCTTAAAGAAGACGCACTCGAATGATGCCGTCGCTACTTTGCAACTGGTGAAGAATGTTCTGATCAATTTTTTATTGACATCGATGATCGTGTAACCGATTTCATCCCGGGATTTATTGATCATATTGATGATATTAATACCTGCTTGTGACAAAACGGTAGAAACTTGTGCAACCATATTAGGCACGTTTTTATTAGTGATAGTGATTCGACAGCCTTCAGTGCGCACTAACTTGACGGTGGGAAAATTAATGGAGTTGCGAATATAACTTGTTTTCTAAAAAATCTTGTACTTGCTCAACAACCATAATAGCGCATTTTCTTCTGCTTCTTTGGTGGAAGCACCTAGGTGTGCCAAACAGATAACTTGTGGGAAGGATTTAAAAATCATACTGGGAAAATCGCAAATATAGTTTTGAATTTTGTTTTTGGATAAGGCTTTGGCTAATGCTTGATTGTCCACAATTTCAGCGCGGGCGAATTAAGGAGCACGACGTTATTTTTCATTTGTTCAATCGCTTCTTCGTTAATTAAATGATGGGTATGAGTATTGAGGGGTACGTGTACTGTGACAAAATTACTATTTCTTAAGACGTGCCCGCAGTGATTCAGCTTGCGCTACTTCAGAGGACAATTCCCAGGCACTGGTACCGTAATAGCTGGATCATAACCGATGGCTTTCATACCCAGTCGAACGGCAGCATTAGCAACTTTCCGCCGACTTGCCCCAATCCGATGATGCCAAAGTTTTCCCCGGTAATTTAAAGCCAGAAAAACGTTTTTTATTTTTTTCGACTTGGTGAGTGATCGTTTTATCATTATTCAATATGACATACGTAATCAAGTGCGGGATAAATATGGCGGCTTGCTAAGAGGATTCCGGTAATCAGCAGTTTTTTTACAGCGTTAGCGTTGGCCCCTGGCGTGTTTAATATAGGAACGTTGGACAAAGTCAGGGAGCGAACTGGAATATTATTAACGTCAATGCCGCACGGCCAATGACCTGAACGCGATCAGTAATTTTTTATCGCGTAGATTGCAAGAGCGCACTAAAATCGCATCGGGTTCTTCACACTCGGTTAAAAGCGTTTGTTTTTCTGGATTAAATTTTTCTAACCCGCATGGAGAAATATTATCGAGAAGAAGGATTTTATAATTCATTATAAAATCCTCAAAGATATCAGTAAAATTAAACCAATGGTGATACTGGTAAAATAACGTTTACCCTATCGCCGACACCGAAACCAAAAATTATGTGGATTCTAACCCAACATTTTTTGAATGAGCGTTGTTGGCAATAAGAAGCCAGAAAAATAGCGGCTAAAAGAACACTCAGTGATAGCATAATATCTGAAGTTAAAAAGTCAATCCCTTGAAAAAAGTAAAGCAAAAATGCTTGAAATGGGGCGTGACTGAAAGACAAAATAGTACCAAAGCTTAAAACCCAAAATAGGAACTACTTTATTTATAAAAAAAATGTTTATTTTCAATTATCTATGAAATTTTCGGTTCTAATTAAAAGAAATTGTGGAAGCAAAAGAAGTGAACAATAACAACAAAAAAGGGAGATAAGCACCAAACATAATAATGATTTCCATCGTAATATTTAAACTAAAAAACGCCCGCCCTAATGCCAGTAAAGCAATGAGTGCCGTTACTCGGTGAAAGTCTGGTTTAAATAATAAAAATGAGCGCACGATAGAAATAATCGGTTGTCATCCCATAAGCCACTAAAATTAGCATCAAAATGGTTAAGGTGGGGAACATAACATAAATCGGACAGTTCGCTCAAGGTCTCTTTAATTCTTAAAAACGGTCATCGCCGTTGTAGTACTGACGATGAAAGTGCCCGTGACAAACATCTGCCAGAGCTAGCCTGAAGTGCTTTAAAATTAGCGATCATTGATGAATGGGTGGTGTTGTAAAATTGACCAAACAAATCTCGGATAAAATAATCGAGAACCCATCCGGCAATGACGACATAGTTAAGTTAGAATTAAATAGCCGGCTGCAATGGTTATGCCGCCAAATATTCCCAATGGTGGCTTCGCTTTATGATTAACGCTACATTTTGTAAAGCAAGAGTGGGATTGCCTCGCCCTATCCGCCCGAGCAAAACTTCCGACGTCATTAAAAGGTACGCCCAATAAAATCACAAGAAGGAGCTAAAGGAAAACAAACACGCCCTTGCCGTTTTGACCTGCTAAATAAGGAAACCGCCAGATATTTCCGAGTCTAATGGCTATAGCGGCGGTAGCGAAAATAAGTGAAGTGCGCGAAGTCCATTGGATTGGGCTGCTCATTACAATCTTTGTTATTGGTTGAAAATAGCAATTAGTATACAATAAGCATCCCAAAAATAGAGAATTAAAAATGTTGGCAATGCCGTGGCGAATCAGAACACCGATCGATGCAGTCACTTTTGATTGTGATGGAACGTTGAGTCAAATTGAAGGAATCAATCACCTGGCTGAAATTAATAACGTGGATTCGGAAGTGCGACTATTAACTGAAATCGCGATGAACCTTACCGGAATTACAGCCGATATTTATCGAAAGCTCTTGAATTGCTAGATCCCACTAAAGATCAAGTGGGTGAATTAGATGAGCAATATTATCAAATTCAACTCCCGCTTCCGCAGAGATTATTTCCATTTTACATAACTAAATAAAACGGTTTATGTCATTTCGGCGGGAATCCAGGCCGCGGTTGAAGCATTTGCGAAGGGATTGTGGATTCCGACTTCGCATGTTTTTGCCGTGGCTGTTTATTTTCGATGGAAAAGGGCGGTATCTGAATTATGAGACCGAATCCCCGCTAACCTACTAGCTCGGTAAACGTAAAGTGATTGAAGCCCTTAGGCTAAATCATCATCTTTTCGTCTACGTAGGTGATGGGATGAATGAGATTGAAGCTGGTCAATCTTGCTGAACAGTTTATTGGTTACGGGGGCGCATATTATCGTTCGCACCTTGCAGAAATGTGCGATTATATATTAAACATGAACGCTGGAACCAATGTTGCCGTTATCTTTAACGTTGGAAGAATATGAATGACTATCGCAAGTGGAAAAAACACTTTATCAAAAAGGATTGAAGCAGATTAATGAAGGCAATGTGTTAATTAACAGAATGGAGTTTGAATAATCTAATCCAACTTACGAAGGCGGAAGTAGCCTGTATAAAGCGTCAGCGAAATACGGGTAAGCATCGGTCCCATATTGCGCTGACGCTTCGTACGCGCTACGGTTTATATTCCCGTCTGCATGGGAGTGATGGAAAAACGAAATTCGATGATAAAAGATAGTCAAAATAAAATAACCGAAGTGGGTATATATTTAAAGGCCTTACAAAATCGCCTCTGTCGCGCTTTCGAAAAAGAAGAGAGGGGGGAAGTCGATTTCAAGAGACTTTGTGGGAAAAGCCCAATGGTGGTGTGGTCAAACGCGTCTTTTGACGGAAGGGTATGTCATTGAGCAAGATGGCGTGAACTTTTCGTGCGTCTATGGAAATCAATTGCCTTCAGCCGCCACCCAAAAATACCCTGAAATTAGCAGCTTTGCTTTTCAAGCAGAAGGCCTTTCTTTGGTGATTCACCCCTGCAATCCTTATGTACCAACCGTTCATGCCAATTTTCGCTTTTTATAGTCCGGAAAAGACGAGGCTGACCCCTGCTGGTGGTTTGGCGGCGGTTACGATTTAACTCCTTACTATGGTTTTGAAGAAGATTGTTGTCACTGGCACACAGTTGTCAAAAAGCTTGCGATCGATTTGGCGAAGCAATTTACCCGCGATTCAAAGCGGCTTGTGACGACTATTTTTATTTAAAACATTGAAATGAGCCACGCGCGGAATTGGCGTTTATTTTTTTGATGATTTAAATGAATGGGAATTTAAGCACTGTTTTGAATTTATTAAGATTCTAGGCGACAGCTTTTTAGAAGCTTATTTGCCGATTATGAAAAACCGTAGAAATCATCCATATGGTGAGCGTCAACGCGAATTTCAATTATATCGTCGAGGCCGTTATGTGGAATTTAACTTATTGTATGATCGAGGAACCTGTTTTGGCTTAGAGTTTGGTGGACGAACGGAATCGATCTTAATGTCGCTCTCACCCCGCGTCGTCTGGCGACCCAATTGGCAGCCGAAACCCGGCAGCGAGGAAGAACGCCTGTATGAAGACTATTTAATGCGCCGAAATTGGGTATCAGTTTCAGTCGCTTGACAACCCTCCGGAGGGATCGTATCTTGCATGCATTATGAAACTCTTATTACATGCGCTTGATATATCAGGCGCTATTTTCGGTTTCTTTTCGATGGTTTTTATGTCAAAGCGGATAAGTGGGCCTAGCCAATCGGCACGATAGCTACTGCTCTAATATTGTTTTGTATGGCCTAGCAGGGATCTATGGTGATATGACGTTAGAGGGGAATTTATTTTCTTTCGATGTTTTATGGTTGGTATCAATGGACTCGAGAGAGCCTTGTAATTAGGAGAATGGCACATTTAAATTTATCATGGTGTTGGGCTATTATTTTAAGCGTCCTTGCTGCCGGGGGTGTTTTGGGCGTTGCTGAATTATTAAAGCATTTCAGCAACTCACAAGTGCCTTATTTAGATGCACTGACCAGCGTACTGAGTTTAATCGCACAATGGATGATTTGTAGGAAGATCATTCAAAGGTGGTTTTTAAGGCATCCCCGCGCATAGTATTTTGTTGGTCATTTATTTAAGCCTGGCCGTGGCTGGCTATTTACGTTGGCGAAAATTAATGGGAGCACAGAGAATGGTGGCTTCTTTCAAATTAAGCAAGGGATTTAATTATGATTAGAGTAATTACCGTCGATGACATTAAAAGTTTAATTCAAAAAGTCACCTTAGAAAAATTCTTTTCTCAGCTCATAGAAAAATTGGAAACCACATTCTCTGGCTGGAATGAATTTGAAAAAATGCCGCGCCTGGTTTCTCATGTCGAAAATGGCGTCGTTGAATTGATGCCGTTTTGGGGAAAGGGTTATTACTCAGTTAAATACATCAATGGTTATTCGTTAAATCCCCTCAACAATAAATTAACAATCGTTGGCCTTGGAATACTTGCCGATATCGCAACAGGTTACCCGGTATTAATTAGCGAAATGACCTTATTAACCGCATTACGAACTGCGGCAACGTCGGCTTTAGCCTCAAAGCACCTTGCTAAATCCGATTCAAAAACGTTTGCCCTCGTGGGAACAGGTGCGCAAGCTGAATTTCAAGTTATCGCGCATAAGAATCTGTTTAATATTGAAAATATAAAGTATTTCGATATAGATCCAAAAGCCCTCGATAAATTTGAGAAAAATTTATCGTCATATCCTTTTCATTTGGAAAGAGCATGCAATATTGAAACCGCCATTAAAAATGCAGACATTATTACAACCGCCACCGCTATTCAAGAAAAAACCCAAATATTAAAAAACGACTGGATACAACCGGGTACGACTATTAACGCCATCGGCGGTGACCGCGCCGGTAAAACCGAACTCGATCCGAAAATATTGGAACGTGGCAAAGTGGTGGTTGAGTTTCTCAAACAATCCAAAGAAGAAGGTGAAATACAAAATTATAACCACTTCCACGTTTATGCGGAATTATGGGAATTAATTCAGAAGAAAAAATCTCGCCGGACTTCCGCGGATGAAATTTTTATTTTTGACTCGGTAGGGTTCGCGTTAGAAGACCACACGATCTTACGTTTGGTTTACAGCCTCGCCGAAGATTTTCAAGTGGGCCATATGTTGGATATGGTGCCTGAAATCAGCGATCCTAAGAATTTATTCGGCTCGCTTTTTAGGACCTGTTTATAATTCTATTATTTTGGCTCAACCTAGCGAATTGTGAAAAGACGCTAGTTTTTAAATCCCAATTTCTTTTCTAAATAATGAATATTCTGAGCGCCTTTTTTAAATTTATCATCTTTCATCATTGTCAAATGGAGCGGTGTATTAGTTTTAATCCCTTCAATCACAAGTTCTTCTAAAGAATTTTTCATACGCGCAATAGCCTCCTCGCGGTTTTCGTCGTACGCAATTAATTTGCCAATTAAAGAATCGTAATATGGGGGGACGTTATAACCCGCGTATAAATGGGAGTCCATCCGTACGCCGAATCCGCCGGGAGCGTGATAGGCAGTCACTCGGCCTGGGCAAGACATGAAATTTTTGGGGTCTTCGGCATTAATGCGGCATTCAATGGCGTGGCCCTTAATTTGGACATCGCTTTGACGATAACCTAGCGGCAGGCCAGCCGCTACCCGAATTTGTTCTTTAACAAGATCAATACCGGTAATCATTTCCGTAACGGGGTGTTCCACCTGAATGCGCGTATTCATTTCAATGAAATAAAATTCGCCGTTTTCATACAGGAATTCAAATGTTCCCGCCCCCCTATAATTCATCTCAATACAAGCCTGTCCGCAACGTTCGCCGATGGTGGCTCTTTGTCTGGGCGTAATGCCGGGAGCCGGTGCTTCTTCAATCACTTTTTGATGCCGGCGTTGCATGGAACAATCCCGTTCCCCTAAGTGAATAGCATGACCTTGGCCGTCGCCCAGAACTTGAATTTCAATATGGCGCGGATTTTTGAGGAATTTTTCCATATACACTTCGTCTGTGCCAAAAGCTGCTACCGCTTCTGTTCGTGTCATGGCGATCTCATTTAAAAGCTCGCCCTTTCTATGCACGACACGCATTCCTCGCCCACCACCTCCACCAGCCGCTTTAATTAAAACGGGGTAGCCAATTCGCTCGGCAATAAGAAGATTAGCATCCTCATCTTTCCCTAAAGCGCCATCGGAGCCTGGGATACAAGAGAGCCCTGCTTCCTTCATCGCTTTAATTGCTGAAACTTTGTTTCCCATTAAATGAATGGATTCGTGCGAAGGTCCAATAAAAACGAATCCACTTTTTTCCACTTGTTCGCAAAAATTAGGATTTTCTGCCAAAAAACCATACCCGGGGTGAATGGCGTCAACATCTGTAATTTCAGCAGCGGAAATAACTGCCGGAATGCTGAGGTAACTGTGCGTGCTGTTTGAAGGGCCAATACATACCGCTTCATCTGCTAAGCGCACATGCATTAAATCACGATCCGCGGTTGAATAAGCCGCTACGCTTTGAATATCCATTTCTTTACAAGCGCGATGGATGCGAAGCGCAATCTCACCGCGGTTAGCGATTAATACTTTTTTAAACATGAAAGATTACTCGTTTGACTCAATGATAAAGAGGGGTTGATCGAATTCCACGGGTTGTTCATTTTTAACGAGGCAGGCGCTGATGACGCCACTTTTGTCCGCTTCAATTTTATTAAACATTTTCATGGCTTCGATAAGACAAATCGTATCGCCAACCGAGACACGCTGCCCCACCTTCACAAACGGCTTAGCTCCTGGCGTAGGGGCAAGATAGACAGTTCCCACCATAGGGGATTTCACTCGATGCCCTGCAAGTTCCTTAGCTTCTTTTAGGGGTATTTTTTCTGCAACGGCCGGTTTTTGAAAAGTCGTCTCCAAAGCAGGGCCAAAGGACGGAACCACGGGGGCAATAGTTTGCGTTGGAAAGCGGTTGATACGGACGGATTCCTCGCCGGATTTCACTTCAATTTCGCCAACACCGGTTTCATTGATCAGTTCAATCAGTTTTTTAATTTTACGGATATCCACGAATTTTCCTTGTCTATTTTGATGGCCATTCTGTGGGCGTATCTATTACCTCACAAGTCAGTCACAACCATTTCAATTTTAGCCTTCGTCATTCTCGCTCAGGCGGGGAAGCAGGCGGCGCCAAAGGCGCGCCGCCGCTAATGTGTGCACTGCATCCCCGCCTGCGCACCT
>NZ_VFIV01000057.1 GCF_019425495.1 Coxiella endosymbiont of Ornithodoros amblus | reverse complement strand
AATAAATATCAACACCAAGTATTTTAATATCTTTCATCACCTGCTCTTTATTTAAAATAGAAATTCTGTGTTGGCGCATTATAACGCCCCCTTTAAAGAGCGCACTTTTCATTGGGTTGTTTAGCTGGTTTAACCTAGCGAATCGTAAACAGGCCCTAATTTGTTTTTTTTAAATCGTTTCTTGTGGATCAATATCTAACGACCAGCGTACTTTTCTTCGCTGGGTTACTAACAACGAAATTAATTTATTTAAAACACTATGTAAATCTTTTCGGTGCTTTGATTGGAATAATAATTGATATCGGTAACGTCCCGCTTTGCGTTCCATTCCGGCTGGGACGGGTCCTAATAAATCCACTTCTTCTTTCAACTCGTTGATCATCAATTCTTTTATTTTCGTCAAAAAATTGAGGGGTAAACTTTTCTTGACTGCTTCGGTGCGTAATAAAGCTAAATAAGTGAAAGGTGGTAGTTGTACCAATTGACGTTCTTTTAATAAAGCTTGCGCAAAAGCTTCATAACCTTCTTGGAGCAATAGGGTTAAAAAAGGGTTATTCGGTTGGTGGGTTTGAATTAATACTTCCCCTTGACGATTGACACGTCCGGCTCGGCCTGCAACTTGGGTGAGTAATTGCCCCATCCGCTCAGTGGCTCGAAAATCAGCGCTGTATAAACCGCTATCGGCGCCAATGATCGCCACTAAAGTTAAATGAGGAAAATGATGGCCTTTCGCTATCATTTGTGTGCCAATTAAAATGGGGACTTCGCGATTGTAGATTAAATTTAATTTATTTTCCATGCTGTTTTTTGTGCGCGTGCTGTCGCGATCGATTCGGACAATATCGTCATTGGGAAAACGTTGTTGTAATGCCGTTTCGAGTCGTTCCGTTCCTAAACCAACACCGATTAATTCTTGTTGATGACACTGCGGACAAGTGGGCGGGAGTTTTTTAGCCGCGCCACAATAGTGGCAATAAAGGCGCTTTGGGAAATAATGCAGTGTTAAGCGAGCATCACAACGGTTGCAGTGCATCGCCCAACCGCAACCGTGACACAATAAGGTCGACGCGTATCCTCGCCGGTTTAAAAATAATAATACTTGACCTTTATTTTTAATGTGTTTTTCAATGGAAATTAATAAATCCTCACTCATTCCAGCGATTAATTTTTTCTGGCGCAAATCAACAATTGTTAAACCCGGCAACTTTGCGTTACCAGCTCGGCTGGGCAAAGACAGTAATTGGTAACGGCGACGTTCAACATTATACAAACTTTCTAATGATGGAGTTGCTGACCCAAGCACGACGGGAATATTTTCAAATTGTCCTCGCATCACCGCTAAATCCCGCGCTGAATAGCGGAATCCCGATTGTTGTTTAAACGAGGTATCGTGTTCTTCATCGATAATGATAATTCCCGGATTTAACAATGGGATGAAGATAGCGGAACGAGTGCCGATAACAATTTTTGCGGTTCCTCTTTTCGCCATCATCCAGACTTGAGCACGTTTTTTATCAGTCAAATTGGAATGCAAAATAACCGTTGGCACATTAAATCGTTCACGAAATCGATTTAAGGTCTGAGGCGTTAATCCAATTTCGGGAACTAAAATTAAGGCTTGTTTCTTTTGCTGAATTAATTTTTCAATGCAACGTAAATAAACTTCAGTTTTTCCACTGCCAGTAACGCCGGCTAGCAAAAAAGTTTGAAATTCTTTTGAATCAATAACTTGATTGACCACATTTTGTTGATATTCATTTAACTCAAGAGAAGGCGTAGCAGCCTGATTGAGTCCCTCTATTTTTTCACTGATAATTGTTTTCCCTTGTCGAAATAAACGCGGCAAAGATCCAAGAATAACTTCCCCAACGGGATAATGATAATAATCACTGGCCCAACAATACAGGCTTAGTAAGGAAGGTGGAATTAGGGCCACTTTGTCGATAATTTCAATGATCGGTTTTAGCTTGCTCAATGGAAGCGCCGAATGAGTCACCACATCGAGTAAAATCCCGACTGTTTCTCGCCGACCAAAAGGCACCTTCAAGCGCATGCCAGGCTGTAATGGCCGGATTTCCGCATTAATGGGCAAATAATCAAAGCTTTGCCAAAGCGGCGAAGGGACAGCGACTCGCAAGATAGAAGTGGGTGGATTCATCGAGATATCTTACCGTACATGATGAAATTTTGTTATAATAATCCGCTATATTTGTTAGCATGGAGAAAACTATGCCAACTTACAGCACGAACGAATTTCGTGGCGGGCTTAAGGTAATGGTCGATGGCGATCCTTGCAGCATCATCGACAACGAATTTGTAAAACCGGGAAAAGGTCAGGCTTTTAACCGCGTGAAATTTCGTAATTTGAAGACGGGCCGGGTATTGGAGCGCACGTTTAAATCGGGCGAGACTCTGCCGGCCGCCGATGTGGTCGAAGTCGAAATGCAATATTTATATAATGATGGTAAATTTTGGCATTTCATGACATCGGAAAGCTATGAACAACACGCGGCTTCCAAAAAAGCAGTGGCTGAGGCAAAGCAATGGCTTAAAGAAGAAGCCCTTTGTATGGTGACCATGTGGAACGACGCTCCTTTGTCTGTTGAACCTCCTAATTTTGTTGAGCTTAAAGTAACAGAAACTGAACCCGGTGTTCGCGGCGATACCGCAACGGGCGGCACCAAACGTGCAAAATTGGAAACTGGCGCTGTCGTTCGTGTTCCTTTGTTTCTCAATGAAGGGGAAATTATTAAAGTCGATACGCGACGGGAAGAATACGTTTCCCGGGCAAAGTAAACCAATACCAATTCCCGTTGGCAACCCACTGCTTCGATTGAAAACCAGCGATTTCGTGCGCAATTATTAAAAAACATTCGCCAATTTTTTGCTAAACGAAAAGTCATGAAGGTGGAAACACCAATTTTATCGCAGCACACCGTGACCGATATTCATATCGACAGCTTTCAAACTACTTATTTAGATGGAAAAAAGAAACAGCATTATTATCTTCAAACTTCTCCTGAATATGAAATGCTTGAATGGTACCGTCCTGACTTTTCTTATCACGATTTAATGGATGAAATGGATGAATTATTGCAATTTATACTTCAATCTAAGAAAGTATCGCGTATTACTTACGAAGAATTATTTTTAAAACATCTGGGAATTAATCCGCATCAAACCTCCTTAAACCAATTACAATCACTCGCCAACCAATTTTCACTTGAAAACTCTAATGAATATAGCGATCGGAACAAACTATTACAATTTTTATTTAGTGAGTACCTTGAACCGAAAATTGGATTTGATGCTCCTTTGTTTGTGTATCATTTTCCTGCTACGCAAGCGGCGCTTTCAAAAATTAATCCCCAAGATCCCAACATCGCTTTATGATTCGAGGTTTATATTCAAGGAATGGAATGCGCCAATGGCTTTGAAGAATTAACAAACGCCGACGAACAACAACAGCGATTTTTGAATGATAACAAAAAGCAAAACCAGAAAAACCGTCCTTCTATTAATATTGACGAACGCTTTCTCGCCGCCTTGACTCATGGCCTGCCACCTTCCTTGCGCTGGCGTTTCCGTGGGCCTGGATTGTTTAATTATGATCAAATCGGAAAGAAAATATATTGACGACGTGATAAATTTCCCTTTGGAAATGGCTTAATCGAAATTAAATTTATTTCAAAATAAAATTTACGAAAGTAACAATTTTTAAAATAAAAATTTTTTAATCAAAATCATTTATTATTTATTTTCATTTAAAATTTTTTATTATAAAATGAATTTACGAGTTTAAAAATGTCTAGGTCGTCAACAAAAATCAATTATCCTTTTTCTAATTGTAGTCCAAATAACAAAACCAAATTACTTCAAAAAAGTTCTAAAATTAATAGTTTTTATGATAGTGGAATAGAAACGGTATCTAGTCAATTATCTCTTGCCACATAAAGTTATACGCCTATTGACCAAGAAACGACTGAATTAGAATTAAAAATATATTTATTTCTTTTTACTAGAGCACTCGATCGTAAACTTGGCCACACTCAAGAGGACAAGATCGACGATAAAGCACAGAAGGCCGGAATTGAAATTAATTTAGAGTCTTTGCATTATTTACTAGAAATTTTATACCAAAATTTAGAGCCGTAATTAGAAGAAGGCACTAATTTGATCTACAATAAATCTTCAACAGCTAGTAAAGCGCTTGAATATAATGAGACAGTTAATAGTAGTCTAGGCTAAAAAAAGAAAATCGCAAAAGATGTCGAACATAAAAATTCGCTCACTATCGTTCATATTTTTGATATAAAAATAATATCTATTTCAACTTTAATCGGCACGAGTGGAGGAATTGGAATAACGGGAGCTGGAACCATAGTGGGAATCGCTGCGGCGAGTATTTGGACAGCCATAACGGTTAGCGTATTAATTTTTTTATTTATACTGTCAGAAAATTTCGAAATATTGGAAGAAAAAATGCTGAAAAACTCTTTGAACATATAGATCAAATTGATAATGAAAAAATAATAGAGTTAATCTCAGCATTATCTGACTTTTATATTGTAAAAGAATTTGAAAATAAAAATATGAAAAAAGACTCATTAAAACTAAGTCTGAACGCTGAATCTCTTTTTAAGATATTCAAAAATATATACTATAATAAATTATTTCACTTGTCGTCCAAACTACACATTCGATAAAGAATTAAAAGAAATTGTCAAACAAGATAAAAATAGATGCCGATAAAATTCATATACATCTGATAAAATATGTTAATACTAATAAAGCTCAATCTATCTCTATAAATCTCTATACACTAATCATTCATAGTTTTACATATAATTCTGAATAATATCAAACTGTTGTAAAGACAGCAGCTGCTTTACACGCCTGGTTGTTGGCATTAGACAAAACGCTAGAAAAGAAGGATTTCCTTTTTAGAAATTCTTTTGAAAATCGATTAAAAAAGTAAGAGAAGAAATACTAAAAACAATGAAAACTTTTAAACAGGAAGTAAATAACGTTTTTATAGAAACTGACGATAGCTCTTCCGGAGTATCGCTTTTTTTCAGATGAAGATAAAATGGATAGAGTCAAGGAGTGGGTTAACAAGCAAAACTCCCATCCTTTGGTGCGTTAAGCCCTATCAAAATCGCTTCCCACCTTGGATTATTCTGTTCTCTTCTAGATCAGAAAGATAAGGCAGCTAATCCAAATGCCTCTCGACTCTCTTTGCGTCTGGGAAATAGTCATTTCAAGTATTGCAGAAAGTTAATGGTTTTATTAAGGGAGAAATAGAAAATGCATCCAATTCATATGGCTGGATAAGAAGATCTGCACCCTATTAATTTAAAGATACCCATTTATTTAGAATCCTTAAATACGGAAAGAAAAAGCCGATATAGGAACTTAATAAAGGAAAGATTACAAAAAAATGGAACAACAAGTTAAAAGGCAGAAGTCCAAAAGCAGGTCTAAAACTAAAGAGATACTCACTCACAACTCCAAAATAATAGAAACCACCACCTCGGCTCCCCTGAGCGTCGGAGCCTATGGCATTTTAGTTGGTTCTGCCACCCCATTCCTTGCTTCACAAACAAATTCGTTTATACAATCCTCGATGCATAGAGGTTTTGAGAACCTCACTGGCTCTGGATTAATGGGCACGATAATGAGTCCTATATCGAATTTGTTAAGTTCGGTTTTAGGAAATATGGCAGAAACGGCTATAACCATCGCCACACCTATCACGGTCCTTTACTTCGTTCCAACTTTATTTAGATTATTTTTTTATATTTTCAATGTATTTTGAATCAGACCCTACTCTCTTAACACTTTTATGTAATTCAACTTTAGCTATTATTGATTGTCTAACGCTACGTTTTAAAGCCCTTGGAATAGAAAAAATATCTATTAACTTGATAAAATTGAAAAATAAAATTATTAATAAAGAAAATAATAGCCTTAACGTGGAAGAAAAGACGCTTTATGATTTAGCTAAAAAATCTAAAAAATTAATAGCACTGGCCCTAAAAATAGATGAAGAAAAAATTTTTAAACCTTTACAATCTCTTGAATCCGTTACCCTGCTAAAAGCGCAGATTCAGAAATTTATTCCTAAGGTGGATGTCTGGGCTAATGAAAAAATTGACTTCTGAATTATGGTAATTGGAGCGTTAATAGACAAAGAATCTGTTCAAACGAGAGAAACATTTTTCAACACATTACAGCGCATCAGCACACCAAAAACACCGAGTAATCCCTCCAACCCACACTCACTTTTTCAGTTTGATACGGAACCGAAAAACAAACAAGGAGAAAAATTCTCCCCCACTTATCAGCCTGCTTATACCGGCCAGGTTTTCTAATGTCGAGAATATTCAATCAAGCACGGGGTCGTCCTAACTAAGGGCGCCTCGGTTTTTCACTGAAATTTGTATTTTATGGAGAAATTTCAGTGAAAATTGCTGAAATGTAGACAAATTTCAGTTGTAATGGACGTATGACTTTCAAGCGGGCTTGTTGAAGACAAAATTTAGACACTATCCATCTCGATAAGCTCTTCAAGCGCATAAAGCGTCTTTTGCGGGAAACGCTTTAGCGGATAATAACGGGTAATGATGTCCAGGGTGCCTTGATAAGTTGTTATGTTCAGATAACGTAATAAATAGCGAATGTCATCAAGATCATAAAATTTTTCCCTGATTTGTAAAGCTAAACATTTCATCACTAATAAATAATCAGGATGGCTAACAAATACCCCTAAGGTGACTTAATTCTAAAAAATAATCAAATTCTCCCCGATCGCTCAAATAACCTTTAACAGCATCATTCAGCCAATCAGCTTTCACTCCAACATGGGCGCTGACTTTGCAGCAATTTTACGAAGCTTCTGAGCAGGTTGAAATAAGGCATCGACTCCTGGGTTGCTGGACGAGCATCATAAACTAAGCACATTACTGCCCTCCCACTAAATACAATTCCCCTCCAGCGATTGATGCTTGAACTCCTCATTTAATAGTTCAAATAATTGCTTACATATCATGCTGTGTTAACTGTTGTGACATAATCACACGCGCTGCCCCACTGTTGAATCAATGAAAATGTTTCGATATCGAAACGGAGAAGGTGAATGGGTCAATAAGTACAAACGCAAGCTCATCAAATGGTTCCAAAGACAGGTTGAGAAAGGGGTTTAATCTCTCGCACCAAAGCTGGTGGTGATGTTCCCTTTTAGTTTGCTGTATATTCAATCATTGCGGCAACATAATTTTCCCAATAGGGTAAAAGACGAACTCCCGACGGATCTGCTACCATTTGCTCAAACTCTTTTAGAGTTGCTGTGTGAAAGAGATCATGCAATTCAGAAAGTAAATAATGCTTATCTTTATCACGCTTCAATTGATGAAAGCGCTGAGCGCCTCTAGAAAGAACAATCCATTCAGACATTCCCATACCAGCGTGTTTCGCAGCTCGCTGGACAGCTGCCTTCTCATCAGGAGAAACTCGGATTTGTGACTAGAGCAGCTTAGCGGCCTTTTTCATCAGACGTAGAGTATGCGCTGGCAAGCAATATTGTCAATACAAACGTATTGACTTAAAAAATAATCATCGTTTTTATTCCGATGCTCAAACATGAAAAATAAAATTCCAACGTTGGCTATTTAACAATCCCAGATGACGTCTTTTACTTTCAAGCGGGTCGCTAAAATTAGGCAAGGTTTCTGTTCCATTTTTTACCGTTAAAGTCCGGTAAATCGCCAAAATGGCCATTGGGATTGTAGGGGCCTAAATGTTTGTCCATGTTTGCTGGATCTAAATGACTCCCCACTGTGCTTCGTCCTTGTTACTACAGTCAGGATTCACGTGAATGTGGAGCCCATGAATTCTCCCTGGGAGTAGTGAAATAAAATAAAAAGAACAAAACTCCTATAAATTAATTCTTGATAGCATAAAAACTTCTTTTTCGTTTTCATCGAAAATAATTATAGAAACAATCTCCTTGACGCACCTTAAAGATATTCCTTCTCATTTTAAGTATTTCTCCATACACGAAGGAAAGCGATGAGTTTGTTTCCTGAGCAGGTGGAATTAATGGAAAGGCTTGTTTTAATTGAAGCAATTGATTATTGGGTTGAAAATAATTTCCCTTACATTT